>NZ_JBEOUL010000001.1:25992-335016 GCF_040304075.1 Kitasatospora sp. NPDC094015 | reverse complement strand
CCCGAGGCGGAGCCGGTCGCTGAGGTCGAGCCGGTCGTTGAGGCCGAGCCCGAGGTTGAGCCCGTCGCCGAGGTCGAGCCGGTTGTCGAGGCCGTTGCCGAGGCTGAGCCCGAGGCAGAGCCGGTTGCTCAGGTCGACCCGGTCGTGGAGGCCGAGCCCGAGCCCGTCGCCGAGGTTGAGCCGGTTGTCGAGGCGGAGCCCGTCGCCGAGGTTGAGCCCGAGGTTGAGCCCGTCGCCGAGGTCGAGCCGGTTGCCGAGGTCGAGCCGGTTGCCGAGGTCGAGCCGGTCGTTGAGGCCGAGCCCGTCGCCGTCGCCGTCGCCGTCGTCGAGGCCGAGGTCGACGCGCCCAAGAAGGCCTGGCGGGCGAAGAAGCCCGAGCTGACGCCCGGGCGTCCGGTCACCGCGTACTCGGCCGCCGAGCTGACCGCGCTGGTCCGGTGGATCGACGGTGACGGGGTGGAGCGTTCCGAGGACGAGCTGCTCCGCGCCGCGATGAAGGAGCTGGGCTTCGGCCGGCTCGGTCCGCGGATCAAGGAGGCGCTGGGCGCCGCCGTCGCCGAGGCCCGTAGCTGACCCTGGCGGTACCCGACCGTGCCCGTCCGAGCGTTCCGCCCGGGCGGGCACGGTGCTGTCCGGGGACGGCCGCTACTCGCCGATGTCCTCGAACCAGAGCTCGGGGCGCGCCGCGACGAACCCCGTCATCAGCCGCACGCAGGCCGGGTCGTCCAGCACCGTGACGGCCACGCCGTGCTCGGCCAGCCACGCGTGGCCGCCGCTGAACGTCCGCGCCTCGCCGATCACCACCCGCCCGATCCCGAACTGCCGCACCAGCCCGGAGCAGTACCAGCACGGCGACAGCGTGGTCACCATGGTGGTCCGCCCGTAGCCGCGCAGCCGGCCGGCCGCCCGGAAGGCGGCGGTCTCGGCGTGCATCGACGGATCGCCGTCCTGGACCCGCCGGTTGTGGCCGCGCCCGAGCAGCTCCCCGTCCGCCCCGAACAGCGCGGCCCCGATCGGGATCCCGCCCTCGGCGAGCCCGGCCCTGGCCTCCTCGACCGCCACCGCCAGCATCCGTTCGACGTCCACCTTCGGCCACCGCCCTCTCCGCCCGGCCCCCGCAGCCCATCATCGGTCACCGGCCCGGATCCGTGACCCCCGCCGCACCGCCCGGTTCCCGCGCCCGGACCCGGGCCGGTCCGGCCGCGGCCGGCCCCCGTAGGCTGCCGGTATGCGAGATTTTGCGGCGGGGGTCGGCTATCTGTTCCAGGGACAGCGCTGGGTGGCGAGACACGGCCGGTGGTGGGGGTTCGGGATGATTCCCGCGCTGATCACCCTGGTCGGCTACCTGGCGGCGCTGGCCGCGCTGGTGGTGTGGTCGGACCAGGTCGCCGACTGGGCGACGCCGTTCGCCGACCACTGGAGCTCCCCGTGGCAGGGCCTGCTGCGCGGTCTGGTGGTGGCGGTGGTGCTGGCCGGTGGCGGGCTGCTCGCGCTGGTCACGTTCACCGCCGTCACGCTGCTGGTCGGTCAGCCGTTCTACGAGTCGCTGTGCGAGAAGGTGGACGACACCGAGGGCGGCGCCCCGCCCGCGCCGCACCTCGGGCTCTGGCGCGAGCTGCTGGTCTCGGCCCGGGACAGCCTGGCCGTGCTGGTCCGGGTGGTCGGGTTCGGGCTGCTGCTGTTCGTGGGCGGATTCATCCCGGTGATCGGCCAGACCGTGGTGCCGGTGCTGGGGGTCTGCGTCTCCGGCTACTACCTGACCGCGGAACTCTCGGCGGTGGCGCTCCAGCGCCGGGGGATCGCCCAGCGGGACCGGCTGCGGCTGCTGCGCGGCCGGCTGCCGCTGACGCTCGGCTTCGGGGTGGGCGTGACCCTGCTGTTCCTGGTGCCGTTCGTGACCGTCCTGGCGATGCCGGGGGCGGTGGCCGGGGCCACCCTGCTGGCCCGCGACCTCGCGCCGGTCACCGACGAGCCGGACGATGCCGAGGAGCAGCAGGAGCAGCAGGAGCGGGATTCGCAGAGCCCGATCGACCTTTTCAAGGAATAGCACGGAGCATTCGAAGGCATTCAAGTATTCGAATTCCCGGGCAATTTGACAGTGCGTCCGCCGGTGCCCCATAAATTCATCCATGAGTGCACCGGCGCGCGCCGACCTCCGGTCCGGGACCGATCCGGGCGACCCGGCCTTCTGGCGGCTGCCGGCCGCCGAGCGGGCCGCCGCCTTCGCCGAGCTGCGCGAGCTGGACCGGCCGGTGGTCCTCACCGACCGCGCCACCGGCCGCCCCTTCCACGCGCTGGTGCGGCACGCGGACGTGGTGGCGGCGAGCCGCACCCCGGAGGTGTTCCTCAGCGGTCCGGGCGTCACCACCCCGGAGCCGGCCCGCTGGGTGCGCACGCTGTTCGGCGACTCGATGGTGAACCTGGACGACCCGCACCACGCCGACCTGCGCCGGATCGTCTCCCGGGCCTTCACCCCCCGGCTGGTCTCCAAGGTCGAGGAGGACATCCGGGCGGTGGCCGCCCGGATCGTGGACGAGGTCCTGGAGCACCGCCCGGCGGACTTCGTCACGGCCGTCGCCGCCGAGCTGCCGTACCAGGTGATCTGCAACATGATGGGCATCCCCGGGCCGCAGCGCCGGGAGATCCTGGCGCAGATCAACCACGCCTCCGAGCACACCGGGGTGGCCCGCAGCCGGCTGCGGATCCCGGGGCGCGGGCTGCGCGCGCTGGCCCGGATGCAGGGCGTCATCGCCGCGCTCGGCCGTGAACGCCGCCGCCGGCCGGCCGACGACCTGATCTCCGCGCTGGTCACCGCCGACGTGGACGGCCGCCGCCTCAACTCCCGGGAGCTGGGCGCCTTCTTCTCGCTGCTGCTGGTGGCCGGGGTGGAGACCACCCGCAACGCGCTCGCCCACGGCCTGCACCTGCTGACCACGCACCCGGAGCAACGCGCGCTGCTGGCCGCCGACTTCGACGCCCGGATCGGCGGCGCGGTGGAGGAGATCGTCCGGTACAGCACGCCGATCATCCAGTTCCGCCGCACCCTGGCCACCGACCATGAGCTGAACGGCGCACCGCTGGCCCGCGGCGACAAGGTGGTGCTGTTCTTCGAATCGGCCAACCGGGACGGGGCCGTCTTCACCGACCCGGACGCCTTCGACATCACCCGCTCGCCCAATCCGCACCTCGGCTTCGGCGGCGGCGGCCCGCACTTCTGCCTGGGCGCCTACCTGGCCCGGCAGGAGATGAAGGTGCTCCTGGGGGAGCTGTTCACCCGGCTGCCCGACATCCGGTCGGCCGGCGCGCCCGACCTGATCCCCTCCAGCTTCGACCACCGGGTCAGGTCGCTGGCCTTCACCTTCACACCGCCCGCCTGAGCGGCCATCCCCGCTTCGTACGGTTCTGCCGCTCCGGTTGTCCGGACCGGCGCGCGCCGCCGCCCCGCGCGTCGCCCTACCGTTCCGGGACCACGTACGAGGAGGCGGTCCCGGTGTCCCGTTCCGTTCACGACTGGCTGGTCCACGACTACCGCGAGGAGGACCTCGCGGCCGTCGTCCATCTGATCGACACCACCGCCGGGCTCGGCCAGGAGTCGGTCTTCTCGCTGGCCGAGTGCATCACCGCGCTCACCTCCCGGCAGCCGGCCGTGGTCGCGGTCAGCCGGGGCGTGCCGATCGGTGCCGCGCTGGCCCACCTGGCCGGCGACCGGGCCTGGGTGATGCGGATCGCGATCGCCCCGGCCTGGCGCGGCCGGGGCCTGGCCAGCGCCCTGCTGCGCGAGCTGGAGCGGCGGCTGGTCGCGCAGCACGTCCGCCGGATCGCGTACGTGCTGCCGGAGGAGGAGCTGCTCGGCGAGGGGCTGCGCAACGCCGGCTACGGCCGCCGCCCGGCGGTGGCGTACTTCGAGAAGGCCGAGCCGGCGGCCGGCCCGGCCGCCGACCTGCTGGCGGAGCTCGGCGGGCGGCTGCTGCCGGGCGACCTCTGGGAGAAGGTCGCCGGGATGGAGGCGGAGAAGGACCTGATCGAGCGGCGGGTGGTGCTGCCGCTGGCCGAGCCCGAGCGGGCCGCCCGGCACGGGGTCCGGCCGCCGCGCGCGATCGCCCTGTTCGGGCCGCCGGGCACCGGCAAGACCACCTTCGCCCGCGCGGTCGCCTCCCGGCTCGGCTGGCCGTTCGTCGAGCTGCTGCCGTCCCGGCTGGCGGACGAGGGCAACCTCGCGGCGGCGCTGCGGGCGGCGTTCGCCCGGATCGCGCAGCTGGAGCGGGTGCTGGTCTTCATCGACGAGGTGGAGGAGATCGCCCCGGTCCGCGCCGAGGGCGCCGCGGGCGGCATGCACGGGGTGACCAACGAGCTGCTCAAGCTGATCCCGGGCTTCCGCGAGGGCGAGGAGCGGCTGCTGGTCTGCGCGACCAACTCGGTCCGCTCGCTCGACCCCGCCTTCCTGCGTCCCGGCCGGTTCGACTACCTGATCCCGATCGGCACCCCGGACGCCGCCGCCCGGTCCGCCATCTGGTCGCGCTACGCCACCGCCAGGGACGACGTCGACCTGCCGGTGCTGGTCGGGGCGAGCGAGCAGTTCACCCCGGCCGACATCGAGCACGCCGCCCGGATCGCGGCCCAGGCGGCCTTCGAGCGCGACCTCGGCGGTGCGGGCGGCGGACCGGCGGGCGCCGGCACCGAGGACTACCTGGCCGCCGTCGCCCAGTGCCGCCCGACGGTCACCCCCGCCATGATCGAGGAGTTCGCCGCCGACATCGGCTCGCACGCCAGGACCTGACCGGGGGCCGGTCGGGGGCCTACGCGCCCGGGTGGACCCCGACCGCGTCCCGGATCTGCTCGCCCAGCCCGCCGTCCCGCCGGGCGCAGTTGGCGCAGCAGAAGAACCGGCCGGAGACCTCGACACCGTGCCCGACGATCCGCACCTGGCAGTACTCGCAGCGCGGGGCGAGCTTCTCCATCGCGCACTCGAAGCTGTCGAAGGTGTAGGTGTCCCCGGTCACCGTCTTGATCTCGAAGGCCAGCCAGTAGTCGTTCTTGCACACCACACAGACCGCCATGCCGTGACTCCCTTTCGGTGCTCGGACCCGGCCGCGGCCGGCCGGCACGTCTCCGAGTCTTCGGCCGCCGGACGGACCCGGCAAATCGGACGCCGCGCCCGGCCGCACCACCCACACCGCACCGCCGCGCGGGGCCGCCGCCGAACGGATACTGGAGAGCGGGGGCGCCACGGCCGAGGAGGTCCTGATGATCGTCCGCATCTGGGAGGCGCACGTCGCGCCCCGACACGCCGCCGGGTTCCGCGCCCAGCTGGCCGAGGAGGTGCTGCCGCAGATCCTGCGGACCGACGGCTGCGTGGGCGGCGAGCTGATGACCGCCGTGGTCGAGGGCGACCACCGGGTGCTGATGATCACCCGGTGGACGGACGAGGAGTCGCTGCTCGCCTACGCCGGGCCGATGTGGCGGATCCGGCCGGTGTGGGCCGAAGGGGAGCTGAACTACCTGGAGCACCCGCCCAAGGTGGCGCACTACCAGCCGTTCGGCGCCTGAGCGCCGGCCCGCGGCCCGGGCCTCAGACGCCGGCCGGCAGGTCCTTGGCCGCCTGGCGGATCCGGAACGCGGTGACCACCTCGACCAGGCCCAGCACCACCAGGCCGCAGCCGGCCAGGATCGCCAGCGCGGTGACCGAGTGGACCGGCCACACCATCAGCAGCACACCGGCCAGGACGTTCAGCAGGCCGACGAAGACCTGCCAGCCGCGGGCCTGCATGGTCGGGTCCGAGCCGGCCGCGGCGACCAGGGTGATGCCGCGGAACAGCCAGCCGATCCCGATCCAGATCCCCAGCAGGGCGATCGACTGCACCGCGCTGCGGAAGCACAGCAGCCCGAGCAGCACGCACAGCGCGCCGCTGATGAAGGCCATCACCCGCAGGGCGGTCTGGGCGTGCGTGCCGAAGGCGGCCATCAGCTGGAAGACGCCGATCACCACCAGGTAGATCCCGAACAGCACGCCCACCACCCACAGGGTCTGCTTCGGCCAGACGAAGATGACCACCCCGAGGGCCAGCGAGGCCAGCCCGGCCGCCAGCACCACCTGCCAGGCGGCCCGGGCCAGCCGCTGGTACGGACCGTCGGTCGGGAACGAGGGATCGGCCATGGTTGCGACTCCTGACGGGCGGAGGTGGGGCCCTCCCACGCACCCGGCCCCTCCACTCTCCCGGGCCGCCCGGGGGCCCGCGCGGGCCGTTGCGCCGTTCGGATGATCCGTCAGGACCGCTGATGATGGTCCGTCAGTCACCCGCAGGACAGCCGTTGATCCGTTCGGGGGACATAGAATCGGACCTTATGACGGATGATGGGCAGGGGGACCCTCAGACCGGGCCGATCACGGGCCACTACATCGTCTGCGGCGGCAACGCGCTGGCGCACCGGCTGATCGTGGAGCTGACCGAGCACTACGAGGTGCCGGTGATCGCCCTGGTGCCGGACCGGACCAGGGATCACGGTCCGCGGATCGAACTCCTGGCCGGGGTCGCCGAGGTGCTGGAGTCCAGCACGGTCTCCGAGGAGGCGCTGCGCGCGGCCGGGGTGGACGGCGCCCGCGGGGTCGCCCTGATGGACGGCACCGACCAGGAGAACATCCACGCCGCGCTGGCCGCCCAGGGCCGCAACCCCGGGATCCGGATCGTGCTGCGGATGTTCAACCTGCGCCTCGGCGAGCACATCCGGCAGCTGCTGCCCAACTCCGCGGCCCTGTCCGGCTCGGCCACCGCCGCGCCGGCCTTCGCCAACGGCGCGCTCGGCCGGCCCGGCTCGGTCCAGGTCGGCGACCGCTTCCTGTACGTGGCGTACGGCGACGAGATCGAGGGCAACCAGATCTGCCTGGTGGCGGACCGGATCGACCGGCAGGACCTCACCCGGCTGCGGCTGCTGCCGGACACCGGCGGCCGGGCGGCCGAGTTCATCGCGCTGGCCCGGCGGCTCGGCTCCGAGGGGCCGATCGAGCTCGGCCGGACGCCCGGCACGGAGGTGGCCGGCCCCGACCGCGGCTCGATCGCCGTGCTCCAGACGCTGACCAGCGAGCCGCCCGTGCCGATCGCCTGGTGGAAGCGGGCCCGCTGGTGGCTCCAGGACGCGCTGCGCCACTTCACCAGCGTCCGGCTCCGGCTGGTGCTGACCACCGCCCTGATTGCGGTGCTCGTCGGCGGCTGGGTGATCTGGCACTACAACGGCAGCCTCGGCTGGGCGGCCTACCTGACGCTGCTCGACCTGGCGGGCGCCGCGCAGCCGGACCAGCCGGGCGTGGCGGTGCCGGGCGGGCCGTGGACCCGGCTGGCCCAGGTGGTGGTGACCTTCTGCGGGATCACCTTCGTGCCGGTGGCCACCGCGATCGTGGTGGACCTGCTGGCCACCGGGCGGCGCGGCCAGCCGAGGGCGCCGGGCTCCCGGACCAGGGACCACGTGGTGGTGGTCGGGCTCGGGAACGTCGGCACCCGGGTGGCCGCCCTGGTGCACTCCACCGGGGTCCCGGTGGTCTGCATCGAGCGCGACCCGCAGGCCCGCGGCATCGCGGCGGTACGGGCGCTCGGCCTGCCCGTCCTGGTCGGTGACGCCCCGCTGGAGAGCCAGCTGCGGCGGGCCCGGGTCCGCTACAGCCGGGCCCTGGTCGCCGTCACCACCGACGACGCGGCCAACCTGGAGGCGGCGCTGGAGGCCCGCGCGGTGCGCCCCGAGGTCCGCATCGTGGTCCGGCTGTTCGACGACGACTTCGCCCACCACGTGTACGCCACCATGGGCAACGTGGCCTCCCGCTCGGTGTCCTACCTGTCCGCGCCGGCGTTCGCGGCCGCCCTGATGGGCCGTGAGGTGCTGGGCACGCTCTCGGTCTACCGGCACGTCCTGCTGATCGCCGAGCTGGCGGCGGAGCCGGGCAGCGGCCTGCTCGGCCGGGACACCCACGAGATCGAGGGCGACGGCGGGGTCCGGGTGATCGCGGTCCGGCTGGCCCGGCGCCCGCAGGAGTACCAGTGGAACTTCGCCGACCGGGCCCGCCGCCTCGAACCGGGTGACCGGATCGTGGTGGCGGCCACCCGGAGCGGCCTGGCCCGGCTCAACACCCTCGATCCGGAAGGGAGTTGACCGGGCCGGGCGGTGGGTTCGGCCCGGCGGGCGGCCGGGTCAGCGGTGCTTGAAGTCGGCCGGCCGCTTCTCGGCGAAGGCGGCCATGCCCTCCTTCTGGTCCTCGGTGGCGAACGCGGCGTGGAAGAGCCGGCGTTCGAACCGGACGCCCTCGGCGAGCGTGGTCTCGAAGGCGCGGTTGACGCTCTCCTTCATCATCACGGCGGCCGGCGCGGACATCGCGGCGACCGTCTCCGCCACCGCCATCGCCTCCGCCAGCAGCCGGTCGGCCGGGACGATCCGGGAGACCAGGCCGGCCCGCTCGGCCTCCTCGGCGCCCATCATCCGGCCGGTCAGGCACAGCTCCATGGCCTTGGCCTTGCCGACCGCCCTGGTCAGCCGCTGCGAGCCGCCGATGCCGGGGATCACCCCGAGCTTGATCTCCGGCTGCCCGAACCTCGCGGTGTCGGCGGCCAGCAGGATGTCGCACAGCATCGCCAACTCGCAGCCCCCGCCCAGCGCGTAGCCCGCGACCGCGGCGATCACCGGCTTGCGCAGCCGGCCCAGCTCGTCCCACGGGCCCAGCCAGTCGTCCAGGTAGACGTCCGGGAAGTGGTTGTCCTGCATCTCCTTGATGTCGGCGCCGGCCGCGAAGGCCTTCTCCGAACCGGTGATCACCAGGGCGCCGATCTCCGGGTCCCGGTCGAACGCCCGGGCGGCGGCCACCACCTCGTTCATCAGCCGGCTGTTCAGCGCGTTGAGCGCCTTCGGCCGGTTGAGCGTGATCAGCCCGACCCGGCCCTTGCGGTCGACCAGGATCGTCTCGTAGTCGGTCATCGTCGTTGACTCCCTCTGCGCTGTGACGGTGGCTCCGCCGTGCCCGTCCATACCTTCGCGGACGCACCGGCCGGTGCGCCAGTCTCGACTGCTGAGACGGTGGTCACCCGATCCCGAGCGCGCCGGTGGGCGCCGGGGCGAAGAACCGGCGGACCTCCTCGGGGCCCACCTCGGCCGGCGTGGCCGGCCGCCAGTGCGGGTCGCGGTCCTTGTCGACCACCTGCGCCCGGATGCCCTCCACCAGGTCATGGCTGTCCAGCGCCGCGCAGGAGATCCGGTACTCCTGCTCCAGTGTCTCGGCCAGCGAGCGGTGGCCGCGGGCCAGCCGCAGCGCGGCCAGCGTCACCTTCAGCGCGGTCGGGGACTTGCCGAGGATCTCCTCGGCGGCCTGCTTGGCCTCCGGCACGCCGCTGTCCGCCAGCCGGGTCAGGATCTCCTCCACCTCGTCGGCGGCGTAGCAGGTGTCGATCCACCCCCGCTGCGCGGCCAGCTCCGAGGCGGGCGCCGCGGTCGCGTGGGCGGCGACGGCCTCCGCGGCCGGCCGGTGGGCCAGCTCGGCGAGCAGGCCGGGCAGCGCGGCGGCCGGCACGAAGTGGTCGGCGAAGCCGCAGAGCAGTGCGTCGGCGGCGGTCATCGAACCGGCCGTCAGTGCGAGGTGGGTGCCCAGCTCGCCGGGCGCGTGCGCGAGCAGGTGGCTGCCGCCGACGTCCGGCACCAGGCCGATCCTGGTCTCCGGCATCGCCACCGTGGACCGCTCGGTGACGATCCGCAGGCTGCCGTGCGCGGAGACGCCGACACCGCCGCCCATCGTGATGCCGTCCATCACCGCGACGTACGGCTTCGGGTAGCGCGCGATCAGCTCGTTCAGCAGGTACTCGTCCCGGAAGAACTCCCGGAAGCCCGCGCCGCCCGCCTTGGCGTCGTCGTGCATGGCCCGGATGTCGGCCCCGGCGCACAGCCCGCGCTCGCCGGCGCCGGTCAGCACCACGGTGGCCACCGAGTCGTCACCGGCCCAGGCGTCCAGCGCGGTCCGCAGCGCGCGCAGCATGTCGTGGGTGAGCGAGTTGAGCGCCTTCGGCCGGTTCAGCGTGAGGCGGCCGGCCAGGCCGTCCCGCTCGACGAGCACGTCCATCGCAGGTCCTCCGGATCATGGGGGTCGGTGCCCCCGACAGCCTAGGTGCTGCCCCCGAAGCCGCGGGGCCCGCCACCTCGGGAGGTGGCGGGCCCCGGCGGGGTGGGCGGGAGTTACGGGACGATCCGGCCGTAGACCTCGCCGAAGCCGATCCGGGTGCCGTCGGGGCCCGGGGCGGTGGCGGTGACGGTGACCTCGTCGCCGTCCTCCAGGAAGGTGCGGGTGGTGCCGTCGGGGAGCTTGACCGGGTTCTCGCCGTTCCAGGTGAGCTCGATCAGCGCGCCGCGGCTGTCCGCCTCGGGGCCGCTCACGGTGCCGGAGGCGTAGAGGTCGCCGGTGCGCAGCGAGGCGCCGTTGACCGTCAGGTGCGCCAGCTGCTGGGCGGCCGTCCAGTACATCGCCGCGAACGGCGGCCGGGAGATCGGATGGCCGTTGAGCTCGACCTCCATCGCCAGGTCCAGGCCCCACGGCTCGGCCGCCCGGTCGTCCAGGTACGCCAGCGGCTCCACGTCGCGGGCCGGCGGGGCGACCCGGGCGTGCTCCAGGGCGGCCAGTGGCACCACCCAGGGCGAGACCGAGGTGGCGAAGGACTTGCCGAGGAACGGGCCGAGCGGCACGTACTCCCAGGCCTGGATGTCGCGCGCGGACCAGTCGTTGAGCAGCAGCACGCCGAAGACGTGCTCGGCGAAGTCGGCGAGCGCGACCCGGCTGCCGAGCTCGGTCGGGGTGCCGACGACGAAGCCGACCTCGGCCTCGATGTCGAGCCGGCGGGAGGGCCCGAAGCCGGGCACCGGGTCGGTCGGCGCCTTGCGCTGGCCGTGCGGGCGGACCACCGGCGTGCCGGAGACCACCACCGTGCCGGCCCGGCCGTGGTAGCCGATCGGCAGGTGCTTCCAGTTCGGGGTGAGCGGCTCGGTGCCGGGGCGGAACAGCTTGCCCAGGTTGGTCGCGTGGTGCTCGGAGGCGTAGAAGTCGACGTAGTCGGCGACCTCGAACGGAAGGTGCAGCTCGGCGTCGGCCAGCTCCACCAGGTTGGGCGCCACCACGGGCCGGTACGCCTCGTCGGTCAGCCACTCGGTGATCGCCGCCCGGACCGCGGTCCAGGTGGAACGGCCCGCCGCCATCAGCGGGTTGAGGCTGTCCGCGTCCAGCAGCACGGACGGCGCCCCGGCCGCGCGGGCGGTCGCGCCGAGGTCGAGGACCTGCTCGCCGATCCGCACGCCGATCCGCCGCCGGCCCGGCCGGTCGGGGGCGGTGAAGACGCCGTACGGCAGGTTGTGGATGCCGAACGGGGACTCGGCCGGGACGGCGAGCCAGGTGGTGGCGGTCAACGGTCCTCCTGTGGTGCGGGTGCGGTGAGCAGGCCGAGCGCGGCCAGGTCCTCGAGCGGCTCGACGATGCTGCAGGTGCCGAACGCGGTGAAGCGCTCGCGCGCCTGCCGGACCTGATCATCCGTCAGATCGTGGGCGGCGGCGGCCAGCAGCGCGCCGGAGCGCTCGGCCAGCGCCTCGGCGGCGAGTTTCTCGTCCGGCCCGGCCACGGCGGCCAGCAGCACGTTCAGGAAGCCGTGGTGCTCGAACCCGGTGGCCGGATCGGTGTGCCGGACGGCGTGGTGCAGGCCGGCCGTGCACTTGTACGGCAGGGCGCGTTCGGCGCAGCCCGCCAGGAAGCCGGCCAGCTCCGTCTCGGTGGGGAAGGCCCCGGCGGCCAGGCCGCCGGTGCGGAACTTGGCCCGGTACGGCGTGCCGGCGAGCACGTCCAGCGCGGCCGGCAGGCCGTCGCCGCGGGGGAGTTCCACGGCCGCCTGCACGCCGGCCGGCAGCTGCCCGTCCAGCGCGGTGACCGCCGCCCGCACGTCCGGGTCGGCGAGTTCCACGCCGGCCACGGACAGCGCGCCGGCGTCCGCGAGCGCGGGCGCCAGCTGTCCGGCGCCGTCGGGCAGCACCAGGGCCACCCGCAGCGGCGCGCCCGCCAGGACGGCGGTCAGCTCGGCCAGCCGACCCGCGCCGACCAGGAACGGGCCGACCGCCTCGGCGTACCAGGCGGTGCGGTGCACGGCGTGGGCCGGCACCGCCTCGGGCAGCGGCAGGTCACCCGGCGGGAAGAGCGCGGCGTCGTCGAACAGCCCCCGGTAGAGGGCGGGGACGGTCACCGGTTCGGCCCGCGGCCGGACCACGTCCAGGCGTAGCCCGGGTCCTCGCTGGCCGTGCCGGCCTCGCCGAGCTCCAGCGGGCGGAAGGTGTCCACCATGACCGCCAGCTCGTCGAAGAACTCGGCGCCGATCGAGCGCTCGTAGGCGCCCGGCTGCGGCCCGTGGGTGTGGCCGCCGGGGTGCAGCGAGATCGAGCCCTGGGCGATGCCCGAGCCCTTGCGGGCCTCGTAGTCGCCGCCGCAGTAGAACATCACCTCGTCGCTGTCCACGTTGGCGTGGTAGTACGGCACCGGGATGGACAGCGGGTGGTAGTCCACCTTGCGCGGCACGAAGTTGCAGATCACGAAGTTGTGGCCCTCGAAGACCTGGTGGGCCGGCGGCGGCTGGTGGATCCGCCCGGTGATCGGCTCGAAGTCGGCGATGTTGAAGGCGTACGGGTACAGGCAGCCGTCCCAGCCGACCACGTCGAACGGGTGGTGCGGCACGGTGTAGCGGGTGCCCACCACGCCGTGGCTGCCGCGGTGCTTGACCAGCACGTCCACGTCCGTGCCCTCGACCACCAGCGGCCCGACCGGCCCGCGCAGGTCCCGCTCGCAGTACGGCGCGTGCTCCAGCAGCTGGCCGAACCGGGACAGGTACCGCTTGGGCGGGGTGATGTGGCTGTTGGCCTCGATGCAGTACGCGCGCAGCGGCGCGTCGGGCGCCGGCACCCAGCGGTGGGTGGTGGCCCGGGGGATGATCACGTAGTCCCCCTGGCCGACCTCCAGGGTGCCGAACACCGTCTCCAGGGTGGCCGAGCCGGACTCCACGTAGACGCACTCGTCGCCCAGCCCGTTGCGGTACAGCTCGCTGGGGGCGCCCGCCACCACGTAGCCGATCCGCACGTCGGCGTTGCCGAGCACCAGCCGGCGCCCGGTCACCGCGTCGGTGTCCTTCCACTCCTCGCCCTCGCTCAGCGTGTGCAGCTTGAGGTGGCGGGGGATCAGCGGGAGGTTCGGGGTGGTCGACTGGTCCGGCAGCTCCCAGGGCCGCGCGTCCACGATCGCCGAGGGGATGCCCCGGTGGTAGAGCAGCGAGGAGTCGGAGGTGAAGCCCTCCTCACCCATCAGCTCCTCGTAGTAGAGGCCGCCCTCGGGCGTGCGGTGCTGGGTGTGCCGCTTGGGCGGGATGCTGCCCAGCTGCCGGTAGTGCGCCATCGTGGAGTCTCCTCAGGGGCTCAGAGGTTGCCGCGCTTGTCCTGCTCGCGCTCGATGGACTCGAAGAGCGCCTTGAAGTTGCCCTTGCCGAAGCCCAGCGAACCATGCCGCTCGATGAACTCGAAGAAGACCGTCGGCCGGTCGCCCTGCGGCTTGGTGAAGATCTGCAGCAGGTAGCCGTCCTCGTCGCGGTCGACCAGGATGCCGCGCTTCTTGAGCTCCTCGACCGGCACCCGGACCTTGCCGATCCGCTCGCGCAGCTCCGGGTCGTCGTAGTACGAGTCCGGGGTGGACAGGAACTCCACGCCGCGCGAGCGCAGCACGTCCACGGTGGTCAGGATGTCGTTGGTGGCGAGCGCCAGGTGCTGGCAGCCGGGGCCGCCGTAGAACTCCAGGTACTCGTCGATCTGGGACTTCTTCTTGGCCACGGCCGGCTCGTTGAGCGGGAACTTCACCCGGTGGTTGCCGCTGGCGACCACCTTGCTCATCAGCGCGGAGTACTCGGTGGCGATGTCGTCGCCGACGAACTCCGCCATGTTCACGAAGCCCATGACCTTGTTGTAGAAGGTGACCCACTCGTTCATGTGGCCGAGCTCGACGTTGCCGACCGCGTGGTCGAGCGCCTGGAACAGCCGGCGCGGGGCGCCCTCGGGCCGCTCCACCTTGGTCTCGGCGACCACGTAGCCGGGCAGGTACGGGCCGGAGTAGCGGGAGCGGTCGACCAGGGTGTGCCGGGTCTCGCCGTAGGTGGCGATGGCGGCGCGGCGCACGGTGCCGTTCTCGTCCGAGACGTCGTTGGGCTCCTCCAGGATGCGGGCGCCCTGGGCGCGGGCGTGCGCGATGCACTTGTCCACGTCCGGGACCTCGATCGCCAGGTCGACCACACCGTCGCCGTGCCGGGCGTGGTGCGCCAGCAGCGGGCTGTCCGGGGCCACCCCGCCCTTGATCACGAACCGGCAGGAGCCGGAGCGCAGCACGTACGCCTTGCGGTCCCGGCGGCCGGTCTCGGGGCCGGAGTAGGCGACCAGGTCCATCCCGAAGACGACCTGGTACAGCTGGGCCGTCAGGGTGGCGTTGCCGACGACGAAGACCACCGCGTCCTGGGCGATCACCGGGAAGGGGTCGTCGGCCGGGTCGTGCTCGACCAGGCCCACCAGGCGGCGCAGCTGCTCGGCGTCGAGCCCGGCCTCCAGCTCCTCAGGGGTGAGTTCAACGGCGTTGGCGGTCATCGGTGCTTCCTCCACGTCGAGGGGTCCGCGGCGCAGGGGTCGGCGCCATCGGTTGCGCTGAGCTTGCTCCCGGAGGGCTGGTTGGGCAACAGGTCGGGTTTTCACTGATCAATGTGTACAAGGTGAGCAGCGCCGGACCGGTTCTTCTGCTCAGATTGACCAGTCCTGCGAGCCCCTGCTCGGCGGCCCCCGCGGTCAATCCTCGAATCAATCCTCGAACGTGAAGTGCCGGGTGAACCACTCGGCCGCCAGCCGGGCCACCGCGGCCAGCGCGCCCGGCTCCTCGAACAGGTGGCCCGCCGCGGGCACCACCAGCAGCGCGCTCTCGGCCCGCAGCTCGGCCCGGGCCAGCCGGTTGAGCTCCAGCACCCCGCTGTCCGCACCGCCGACGATCAGCAGGGTGGGCGCGGTGACCTCCGCCAGCCGGGGGCCGGCCAGGTCGGGCCGGCCGCCCCGGGAGACGATCGCGGCCGGTTCGGTGCCGGGCTCGGCCGCCGCCCAGAGCGCGGCGGCGGCGCCGGTACTGGCACCGAAGTAGCCGACCGGCAGCCCGGTGCAGGCCGGGTCCGCGCGCAGCCGCCTGGTCACCTCGGCCAGCCGGGCGCCGAGCAGCGGCGGGTCGAAGACCTTGCCCCGGTCCGGCTCCTCCGCGGTGGTCAGCAGGTCGAGCAGCAGCGTCCCGAGCCCGGCCCGGTTGAGCGAGGCGGCCACCGCCCGGTTGCGCGGGCTGTGCCGGCTGCTGCCGCTGCCGTGCGCGAACAGCACCACGCCGAGCGGGTGGTGAGGCACCAGCAGGTCGCCGACGAGCCGGGCGTCCGGCAGCGCGTAGACGATCTCCCGGACGGCCGGTTCGGCCCCGTGCCGCTCGCCGGCCTCGGCGAGGCAGGCCAGCACCTCGGCGTCCGTGGTCTGCTCGAAGTCCTGGTAGAACTGCCCGATCGCCCAGAACCGGGTCGGGGTGAACGGGCAGACCAGCTCGTCGGCGTCGTCGCCGAGCCGCTCCGCCCAGTCCTGCGGTGCGACCGGCACCGCCAGCACCACCCGGGCGGCGCCCCGGGCGCGGACGATCCGGCAGGCGGCCAGCGCGGTCGAGCCGGTGGCCACCCCGTCGTCCACCACCACCACGGTCCGCCCGCGCAGCTGCACGCCCGGCCGTCCGCGCCGGTAGCGCCGGGCCCGGCGGGCCAGCTCGGCCCGCTCCTGCTCCTCGACCTCGGCCAGCTGCGCCGGGGTGGCGCCCGCGTCGCGCATCACCCGCTCGTTCACCACCCGGGCGCCGTCCTCACCGATGGCGCCCATGCCCAGCTCCGGCTGCCCCGGCACGCCCAGCTTGCGGATCACGCAGATGTCCAGCGGGGCGCCCAGCGCCCGGGCCACCTCGGCGGCCACCGGCACCCCGCCGCGGGGCAGCGCCACCACCACCGGGTCGTCGGCGAGCAGGTGGGTCAGCTCGGCCGCCAGGCGGCGGCCGGCGTCCCTGCGGTCGGTGTAGTCCATGAGGCCGCCTCCACCTCCACGGTACGACCCCGCCCGCGGCGGGGACGGGTCCGCCGGTGGACCCGGCGGGGGTGGCCGGGGTGATCTTCGTCTGACAGGCTACGAACCCCTTGGAGCATCGGAGGAACCATGGCCGTACTGCCCGGGACCGGGCCCCTGATCGGCGTCGACCGGCTCGCCGGGCACCTGGACCACCCCGCCCTGGTGCTGCTGGACGCGAGCGTGGGCGCCGACGAGGGCGACGGCCGGCGGATCCCCGGCACCCGGCGGTTCGACCTGGACGGTCCGCTCTCCGACCCGTCGAGCCCGCTGCCGCACACCATGCCGGGGCCGGAGCGGTTCACCCGGGAGCTGCGGGCGCTCGGGGTCGGCACGGACAGCACCGTCGTGGTCTACGACCGGATCGGGATCTACTCGGCCGCCCGGGCCTGGTGGATGCTGCGGGTGATGGGCTTCGACCGGGTCGCCGTGCTCGACGGGGGCCTGCCGGCCTGGGCCGCCGCCGGGCTGCCGCTCGCCCCGGCCCCCGCCGGGCAGCCGCCCGCCGGGGACTTCACCGCGCGTCCGCGCCCCGGCCTGCTGGTCGACCGCGCAGAGGTGGTGCGGGCACTGGCCGAGGACGGTACGGCGGTGCTGGACGCCCGCACCCGGGAGCGGTTCGCCGGGCAGGTCGAGGAGGTGCGGCCGGGGCTGCGGCGCGGCCACATGCCCGGCGCGTCGAACCTCCCGTTCGGCGACCTCCAGGACGGCGGCCGGATGCGCCCGGCCACCGAGCTGCGGGCCCTGTTCGCGGCGGTCGCGGGCGACCGCGAGCGACTGGTGCTGAGCTGCGGATCCGGGGTGACCGCCTGCGTCCTGGCGCTCGGCGCCGACCTGGCCGGCTACCGGGACCTGGCGGTGTACGACGGCTCGTGGAGCGAGTGGGGCCTGCCCTCGGAGCTGCCGGTGGCGACCGGCCCGGCGGCCGGCGGTCCGGCCCCGGCGTAGCGCGGGCGGTGGCGGCCGGTCAGCGCGGGCCTTCGCCCGGCACGGCCCGGGGGCCCTCCATCAGCCGCGCGGGGACGTCACCGGCCGCCGCCCGGACCTGCCGGGCGAACTCCGGTGACCCGAGCGTCTCGGCCGTGGCGTGCACCAGGATCCCGGAGCCGTCCGCGGTCGGCGTGGCGCCCAGCACCTCCAGCCCGATCCGGCCGGCCGCCCCGGCGGCCATCACCCGCTCCGCGGCGGCGAGTTCCTGCCGGGCGGAGTAGGCGCAGACCGTGACGTCCACCGGTATCCGGGCGGTCTCCGGGTGGGCCAGCCGGGCGGCCGCGACCAGCTGCCGGGCCCGGTCGGCGTCGGTCGCGTACAGCAGCACCCGGTTGCGGGCACCGTCCAGCGAGAGCGCCGACCAGACGTCGGCGAACGCCCCGCGCCCCTGGTCGCCGAGCGCGGAGGCCGCGCCCCACAGGTCCGCCGGCGGGGCGGTGGTGGCCGTGGTGACGTTCGCCGCGGGCGGGACGGCGGTGACGGTGACGGGCCGGCGGTCGGGCGCGGCGCAGGCGGCCGTCAGGGCGGTCGCGGTCAGGGCGAGCGCGGTCAGGGCTGTCGCGGTCGGGGCGAGGACGAGGGCGGTGGCGCGACGCTGCACGGCGGTGTCCTTCCGGAGCTGACGGGGTTTCGGCGCTTGGACGGACGCCGGCCCGGACCGGTTCCGCCGCCCGGCTGTTCAGAGGTCGACCCGCACCCCGATGCCGAGCTCCCGCGCGTGGGCGTGCACCACCGCGGCGGCCGCCACGTCCAGCGCCGCGTGGCCGGTGGACTTGAAGACCGTCAGCTCGTCGCCGCGGCGGCGCCCGGGGTGCTCGCCGGCCAGCACCGCCCCGAGCAGGGTGACCCGCTCGACCGGCACCCCCTGGAGTTCGCCCGCCCCGGCCGGCGGCGGCGCGCCCGCGGCCCCCGGCCACTCGGCGAACAGCGTGCCGTCGGCGACCGTCCCCCCGTCCAGCTCGTGGCCGTGCGAGCCGCCGACCGAGCTGACGTGCGCGCCCGGGGCGAGCCAGTCGCGGCGCAGCACCGGCCGCACCGCGCCGGTGCAGCAGAACACCACCCCGGCGCCGCGCACCGCCTGCTCCACGGTGGCGGCCGAGGCGCCCGGATGCCCGGCCGCGGCCTCCCGGGTGCGCAGCGGATCCCGGCCGCCGACCACGACCGGGACGCCCGGCGCGTGCGCGGCCAGCATGGCGAGCTGCGCGCGGGCCTGCGCGCCGGTGCCGATCACCGCCACCCGCCGGACGCCGGGCCGGGCCAGCGCGCGCATGCTCAGGGTGGCGGCCGCGGCGGTGCGCACGGCGGAGACGGACTCGGCGTCCATCAGGGCGAGCGGCCGCCCGTCCGCCTCGTCGAACAGGGCGACCACGCCGCGGTGGGCGCTGCGCCCCGGCCGCTCGGGATCGGTGAACACGGTGACCAGCTTCGCGGCCAGCCCGAGCCCGGGGACGTGGCCGGGCATCGCGCCGAGCAGCCCGGCCGGTGCCAGGGCGGCGATCCGGGGCGGCACCGAGACCTGGCCCCGGGCGATCGCGACCAGCGCCCGCGCCACCGCCTCCGTGGTGCGCAGCGGGTCCAGCGCGGCCCGGGTCTGCGCGCGGTCGAGCACCAGCACGCCGCGCTCCGCACCCGCCCCGCCGACCATTTCCGCTGCCGCCCCGCCGCCTCTTCCCGGCGCGCTCACGCCGGGCCGCCGGGCGCCACCGGGGAGCGCAGCACCAGGCTCAACTCGTCCGCCGCGGCGGCGAGTCGGTGCTTGAGCCGGTCGAGCCGCGGTTCCTCGAACTCCGCGTCCGGGCCGACCAGGGTGAGGGCGCACAGCGGCGCGCCCCGGTCGGACAGCACCGCGCGGCTGATCGAGGCGACCAGCTTCTCGTGCCGGCCGCGCTCCAGGGCGAAGCCCGTCCGCTCGACCCGGGCCAGGTCGGCGAGCAGCCCGTCCGGACCGTCCAGCGGGTGGCCGGCGTCCACGGCCGGGCGCAGGTATGGCCCGCGCTCCTGCGGCGGCAGCGCGGCCACCAGGGCGAGCGGGCCGGCGAACCGGTGCACGGGCAGCGCCTCGTCGCGCAGGTGGGTGATCATCGCCAGCCGTTCGGGCCGGACCACGTCGACCACCCGGGCCCGGTCGCTCTCCGGCACCTGGAGGTTGACCATCAGGTCGGTGCTCCGGGCCAGCTCCTCCAGGACCGGCCGGGCGAGCGCGGCCAGCGAGTGCCGGGCGGCCGCGGCGGACAGCTGGAGCACCGCCGCGCCGGGCAGGTAGAGCTCGCCGACCCGCAGCACCCAGCCGCGCCGCACCAGGTCGAGCAGGATCCGGTAGGCGGTCGCGCGGTGCAGGTCGACCTGCTGGGCGAGGTCGGTGAGCCGGGCGGGCCGGTCGCAGGCGGCCACCGCCTCGATCAGGTCCAGCGCCTTGTCCACGGCGGACCGGGGGTCCTGCGGCAATCCGACCACTCCTTCTGGCGTCCCGGTGGGGCTGGGGCTACAGTGCCGTTGTTTCACCGAACGATACAGCTGTTACCTACCATGCAACACGCTCCTGCTGCGACGAGGTGACCATGCCCGACCGGCCCGATCCGTCCGACCGGACCCGCCCGACCGAGTGCCCCGGCCCGCCCGCCCGGACCCCCGGCGACGGCGCGCCGCCGTACGCCCCGCCCGCCGAGCACGAGTACGCGGTCTACCGCGGGGCGACGCTGTTCGACGGGACGGACCGCCCGGCCCGCGGCCCGGTCACGATCGTGCTCGAGGGCGGCCGGATCCTGGCGGTCGGCCCGGACGCCGAGGTCCGCCCGCACGTCCCGGACCACGCCGCGGTCTTCGACCTGGACGGCCGCTTCGTCGTCCCCGGCCTGATCGACTCCCACCAGCACCTGGCCACGCCCCCGGACCGGCCCGCCGCCGAGGCCGTGCTGCGCCGCCAGGTCTACGGCGGCATCACCGCCGTCCGCGACATGGCGGACGACCTGCGCCAGGTCGGCGACCTCGCCCGGGCCACCCGGGTCGGCGAGATCCCCGGCCCGGACATCCACTACGCGGCGCTGATGGCCGGCCCCGGTTTCTTCGACGACCCCCGCACCTGGCAGGTCTCCCAGGGCGAGATCCCGGGCACCGTGCCGTGGATGCAGGCGATCACCGACTCCACCGACCTGCGGCTTGCGGTCGCCCTGGCCCGCGGCACGCACGCCGCGGCCATCAAGGTGTACGCGGACCTGGACGCCGGCCTGGTCGCCGCCGTCACCGCGGAGGCGCGCCGCCAGTCCGTCCCGATCTGGGCGCACGCCGCCGTCTTCCCGGCCACGCCCCGCGAGGTGGTCGAGGCGGGCGTGCACTCCGTCTCGCACGTCACGCTGCTCGCCTTCGAGGGCGCCACCCGCCCGCTGACCAGCTACCGGGACAAGCCGCCGGTCGACCACGCCCGGTTCGCCGCGGGCGACGACCCGCGGATCGAGGCGCTGTTCGCGCTGATGCGCGAGCGCGGCACCGTGCTGGACGCGACCGCCGGCATGTGGGCGAGCGAGGCGCTGGCCTCCGACGAACCCGAACAGGCCCGGCGGGCCCGGGACTCCGCCCGGCTCGCCGCGGTGCTCACCGCCCAGGCCCACCGCGCCGGCGTGCCGATCTCCACCGGCACCGACTACGAGACCGCCCCGGGGCAGCCGTTCCCCGCCCTGTACGAGGAACTGGCCTTCCTGGTGCGGCAGTGCGGCCTCCCGGTCGAGCAGGTGCTCCGCTCCGCCACCCGGGTCGGCGCGCTGAGCACCGGCGCCCGCGGCGTCACCGGCACGGTGGTCGCCGGCCACCGGGCGGACTTCGCCGTGCTGGACGAGGACCCGCTGCGCGACATCGACCACCTGCGCAGCATCACGCTGACCGTCAAGCGCGGCCGCCGCTTCCCGCGCGCCGACTTCGCCTGCGAGGAGGACCGATGACCACCACCCGGATGCCACTGATCGTCAACGCGCTGGGCCAGCTGGACAACCCCAACGCACCGGTCTCCGCCGCGGCCGCGGGCGACCTCAACCCGAGCAGCTCCCAGCTGGCCGTGGACGCGCGCGCCCTGGCGGACGCCCGGGCCTCGGGGCTGACCGCGGTCACCGTCACGCTCGGCTACACCATGGGCGACCTGCCGCCGTACGAGCACACCCTGGAGGAGATCGCGGTCTGGGACGGCATCATCCGCGAGCGCCCCGCCGACCTGCTCAAGGTCCGCACGGTCGCGGACGTCCACCGGGCCCGGCGGGAGGGCCGGATCGGGATCGTCTACGGCTTCCAGAACGCGGTCGCGGTCGGCACCGACCCGGACCGGATCAGGACCTTCGCCGATCTGGGCGTCCGGGTCGTCCAGCTCACCTACAACCAGGCCAACCACCTCGGCGACGGCTCGGCGGCCCCGGGGAACCGCGGCCTGAGCCCGTTCGGGCGCGAGGTGGTGGCGGCCCTGAACGAGCACCGGGTGATCGTCGACCTCTCGCACAGCGGCGAGCGCACCTGCCTGGAGGCGGCCCGGATCTCCGCCCTGCCGGTCTCGATCAACCACACCGGCTGCCGGGCGCTGGCCGACCTGCCGCGCAACAAGACCGACGAGGAACTGCGCCTGGTCGCCTCGCGCGGCGGCTTCGTCGGGATCTACTTCATGCCGTTCCTCAACCCCTCCGGGCACGCCCGGGCGGCCGATGTGGTCGAGCACATCGTGCACGCGGTGAACGTCTGCGGCGAGGACCACGTCGGCATCGGGACGGACGGGCCGGTCACCTCGATCGACGACCTGGACGCCTACCGCCGCAAGCTCGCCGACCACGTCGAGCTGCGCCGCAGCAGCGGTGTGGCGGCGGCGGGGGAGCGGGCCGACACCCTGCCGTTCGTGCTCGACCTGCGCGGGGTGGACCAGTTCCGGGAGCTGGTCCGGCTGCTGGAGCGGCGCGGCTTCGGCTCCGGGCGGATCGAGAAGATCCTCGGGCGCAACTTCCTGGACCACGCCGCGCGGGTCTGGGCCGGCTGAACCCCGGCCGGCCCCGGCCGACCCCGGCGCCCCGCGCCCGGTTGCCCGTCCGCGCCGGCGGGCGGGTCACCCGTGCCGGGCGAAGTCCTCCAGTGAGACGGTGTAGGACCGGTCGTCCGTCCGGTGCCGCACGCAGTAGGTGCGCGGGTACCAGCCGGGCACCTGCCAGGCCGCGGGCTGCTTGATCGGTGCGCAGTCGCCCGCCTCGCCGGCCGTGGGCGCCTCGCGCAGCGCGGCGAGCGCGACCATCGGCTCCAGGAAGGTGATCCGGGCGTCGTAGGAGCCGTAGACGAAGGTCTTGGTGAACGGTGCGCCGTGCCACTCGGCCGCGTCCGGGTCGCTCAGGTGGTTGCCCATCGCCACCTCGGTGAGGTTGTGGTTCTGGTAGCCCTCCGGGAGGTACTCGGGCGGCACCGGGCGGGTGGCGGTGGCGGCGTCCGCGCAGTTGATCACGGCCCGGCAGGGGCCCGGGCGGATGGCGTCCCGCTCGGCCTTCGGCTGCAGGTAGAAGTGGTTGTCGAAGTGCGGCCGGTCGTAGACGCCGTACGGCGGGTGACCCATCGGGTTCCAGTTCAGCAGCGCCCACTTGAGCGGCATCCCGGGCAGGTCGAGCACCGCGTGCGGCAGCGGCAGCACGTACTCGTGGTTGGGCAGGCACTCGGTCGCCGGGTCCGTCCGCCCGTCGCCGTCGGCGTCGAAGCAGTGGTGGCCGTCGGTCATCGTGGTCGGCAGGCCGTCGAGCGCGCGCTCGGAGTAGCGGATCCCGACCGCCAGCGGGCGGTCGCCGTCCAGCTGCCCGTACGTCTGCACCAGGCCCTCGCCCAGCCGTTGCGGGGTGCCGAGGGCGAGGCAGGGGCGGGGCGCGGGGCGGCCGGCCCGGCAGCTGCCGAAGTCGCCGGGCGGTGCGGGCAGCACCGGTGAGGCGGCGGCCGGCAGTGCGGTGGCGGCCAGCGCGCCGGCCGCCAGGGCCAGGCGGGCGGCGGCCCGGGGGAGTCTCGATGCCATGGGTGGGTGCCTTTCGGGACGGTCCGGTCCGGTCTGCCGTCGAGGGATCCCCCGCGGGCGGGCGGCGGGTCGCGCGTGTCCCCAAGACTCACCCGGACGGCGGGGCGTGCGGCGGCGCCCAACGGGGTTGGCGGGCATGCCTCTTGACGAACGCTTTGCTTTCGCCCAATCATCATGGTCGCGTCAACTTTTCCCGGCCGCGCGCCCGCCCCCAACCGGAGCGCGGCGGCCCGGTGCCGTGCCCGTTCCGTTCTGCCCCACCAGAATCCGGAGTTCCCATGTCCGAGCCCGCTGTGCGGCGCGCGATACGGCGATCCCGTGTCCGCCGCGCCGCCGTGGCGGCCGTCGCCGTCACCGCCGTCGCCGTCACCACCTTCCTCCTCCCGGGCGGTGCCTCCGCCAGCTCGACGGCCGGCCGGCCGGCCCTCGCGGCGCCGGACGTCCCGGTCGCCAACGTCAAGGCGCACCTGGCCCAGCTGCAGTCCATCGCCACCGCCAACGGCGGCAACCGGGCGCACGGCCGGGCCGGGTACAAGGCCTCCGCCGACTATGTGAAGGGCAAGCTGGACGCGGCGGGCTTCACCACCGTGCTGCAGGCGTACACCTACAACGGCGCCACCAGCTGGAACGTGATCGCGGACTGGCCGGGCGGCGACACCGCGCACACCGTGATGGTCGGCGCCCACCTGGACTCGGTCACCGCCGGGCCCGGCATCAACGACGACGGCTCGGGCTCGGCGGGCATCCTGGAGACCGCGCTGGCCGTCTCCCGGGCGGGCCTGCAGCCCGCCAAGCACCTGCGCTTCGGCTGGTGGGGCACCGAGGAGGCCGGCATGGTCGGCTCCAAGAACTACGTCAACAGCCTGTCCTCCGCCGACCGTTCGAAGATCGAGGCGTACCTCAACTTCGACATGATCGGCTCGCCCAACCCCGGCTACTTCGTCTACGACGACAACGCCGCGCTGGACACGCTGTTCAAGAACTACTTCTCCGGCCTGGGCGTGGCCACCGAGCCGGAGACCGAGGGCGACGGCCGCTCGGACCACTCGCCGTTCAAGAACGCGGGCATCGCGGTCGGCGGGCTGTTCAGCGGGGCCGACTACATCAAGACCGCCGCGCAGGCGGCCAAGTGGGGCGGCACCTCGGGCCAGGCCTTCGACCGCTGCTACCACGCCTCCTGCGACACCTCGGCGAACATCGACGACACCGCGCTGGACCGGATGAGCGACGCCATCGCGTACGCGATCTGGACCCTGGCGGCCGGTGGCGGCGGCACGCCGTCCCCCTCGCCGTCGCCGAGCACGCCGGGCGGCAACGTCTTCGAGAACGCCGCGGACCTGGCGATCCCGGACGCGGGCGCTGCGGTCACCTCCTCGATCACCGTCTCCGGCCGGACCGGCAACGCCCCGGCGACGCTCCAGGTCGGCGTGGACATCAAGCACACCTGGCGCGGCGACCTGGTGATCGACCTGCTCGCGCCGGACGGCACCGCCTACCGGCTGAAGAACTCCAGCGGCAACGACTCCGCCGACAACGTCCTCACCACCTACACGGTGAACGCCTCCGCGAAGGCCGCCAACGGCACCTGGAAGCTGAAGGTCCAGGATGTCGCGGCGCAGGACACCGGCTACCTCGACAGCTGGAAGCTCACCTTCTGAGGCCCGGCACGCACGGGGGCGGGGCACCGGACCACTCCGGTGCCCCGCCCCGCGCCGTCGTTACGGCTGCATCTCGTAGGCGCCGGAGAGCGCCTCGACCCGGCCCCAGACCCGGGCCGCGCGCTCGGTGTCGGCCACCGGGCGGCGGACGTGGGCGAGCGCCCAGGCGGCCTGCTCCTCGCTGGTGGAGGCCTTGCCGTGCAGCTCGGTGGCGTGCGCGGAGAAGTCCCGCACCAGCGCGTCGAAGACCTGGTCCAGCACGTCCGCGCCGTCCTCGGAGCCGGTCAGGCCGGTCAGCTCGGCCTGCTCCAGCACCAGCTGGCCGTAGACGATCAGCGCGAACAGCTGGCCGATCTCCAGCAGGAAGTCCAGGTCCTGCTGCTGCTCGGCGGTCGGGGCGTGGGCCAGCAGCAGCGCGCAGAAGCCGTCCGCCTGCTCGCGGAACCGGGCCACGTTCGGGACGTGCGCGTGCGCGTCGTACGCGGTCCGCCAGTCGTGGAAGCGGATCGCGCCCAGGCCGCGGGCCGGGCCCTGGCGGAACAGGAACTCGTCGTCCGCGGCGTCCAGCCGGCTCGGCACCGGCGCGTACTCGGCCGGGGCGAACAGGTAGTTGCCCATGAACTTGAGGATCAGCGCCAGGTTGACGTGGACGGTGCCCTCCAGCTTCGGCAGGCCGCGGATGTCCTTGGCGGCCTTGTCGAAGTAGGTGTCCGCCTCGAAGCCCTTGGCCGCGATGACGTCCCACATCAGGTCGATGACCTTCTCGCCCTCCGTGGTGACCTTCATCTTGGTCATCGGGTTGAAGAGCAGGTAGCGGCGGTCCTCGGCGGAGGCGGTGCGGAAGTAGTCCACGGCCCGGTCGCTGAACAGCTTCATCGCCACCAGGCGGGCGTAGGCGTCGGTCAGCTCGCGGCGCACGTGCGGGAAGTCGGTGACCTTCTTGCCGTACAGCACCCGGTTGTGGGCGTGCGTCACAGCCTCGTACATGGCGTGCTCGCAGATGCCGACCGAGGCGGTGCACAGGTTGAACTTGCCGACGTTGACGGTGTTCAGCGCGGCGTCGAAGGCGGCCTTGCCGGTGTGCAGCACGTCCTCGGCGCGGACGGGGTACTCCTCCAGCCGGAACTCGCTGACGTACATCTGCGCGTTCACCACGTTCTTGACCAGGTGGTAGGCCTCGTGGCGGCTGTCGGCGGCGAAGAAGACGTAGCCCTCCGGGCCGTCCACGTCCGAGCGGCGGCCGAAGACCGAGACCAGGCCCGCGACGTTGCCGTTGCCGATGTAGTACTTGGAGCCGGTCGCGGTGAAGCCGCCCTCGCCGTCGGGGGTGAGGATCATGTCGGTCGAGTAGATGTCGGCGCCGTGGCTGCGCTCGGACAGGCCGAACGCCATCACGTGGCCCTCGGTCAGCAGCTTGGCGGCGCGGGCCCGCACGGCCTCGTTCTCGCTCTGCCAGACCGGGCCGAGACCCAGGATGGTGACCTGCCAGGTGTACCAGTAGCCGAGGCCGTAGAAGCCCAGGATCTCGTTCAGCTCCGCGTTGCGGGCGGTGTCCCAGCGCTTGCCGGAGTCGGCCGAGGACGGCGTCAGGAACTCCGCGAACAGGCCCTCCTTGGCGGCGAACTCCAGGAAGTCCGCGTACCAGGTGCGGTCGATGTAGCTGTCGATCAGCGACTTCTTGCCGCGCGACTCGAACCAGTCCACGGTGGCGCGGAGCAGCCGGCGGGTCGGCTCGTCGAACTGCACGGGGTCGTAGCTGCGCGGGTTGAAGAGCATGGTGTCGTCCCTGGGGGTCGAGGGTCGGTGGGCTTCGGGGCTCGGCCGGTTCCGGACTCAGTCGGTGCCGGACGCGGTGAGGCGGTGCAGGGTGGCGAGCACGTCGTCCAGCCAGGCGAGGGTCATCCGCTCGTACTCGATGCCGCCGCGCAGCACCACGTGCTGGAGCTCCTGGCGGGCGTCGAGCGCGGAGCCGGCCGGGAAGTCGCGCTGCTCGCCGGCCAGGTAGCGGGCCAGCAGGGCGGCGTGCGACTCCCGGTGCCGTTCGACCTCGGAGACCAGCGCGCCCGGGTCGTCGAAGGCGGCCGCCCGGATCTTCACCGCCAGCTCGTGCCGGACGGTCTCCGGCTCGACCGGCTCGCGCAGCCAGCCGGAGAGGGCGACCCGGCCGGGACCGGCGGCCGAGTAGACCTTCTTGTCCGGCCGGCCGTCCTGGGCGACCTCCTCGGCGGCGATCCAGCCGTCCGCCTCCATCCGCCGCAGCACCCGGTAGATCTGCTGGTGGGTGGCGGTCCAGAAGCGGCCGATCGACCGGTCGAACCGGCGCGCCAGCTCGTAGCCGGAGCCGGGCTGCTCCAGCAGCGAGACGAGGATCGCGTGCTCCAGTGCCATACCCGCATCCTGCTATGCAACGAGTTGCATAGGCAACGGGGCCCGCCCCAGGTGAGACGCAGCTCACCCGATTCGGTCGATAGGTAGATCATCGACATATGGCGATGGGAGGCCTATGCTCACCGTCATGACAGATCGTCAAGTACAGGAGCCGACGAGGCTCGTGCTCACGGCGTTGGCCGATGCTCCGCGGCACGGTTACGCGATCATCCAGGAGGTGCTGGCCATCTCCGAGGGCCGTACCCGGTTGCGGACCGGCACGCTCTACACGGCGTTGGACCGGTTGTTGCAGCAGGGTCTGGTGCGGGTCGACGGTGAGGAGGTGGTCGGGGGTCGGTTGCGCCGTACCTTCGCGCTCACCGAGCAGGGCAAGGATCTGTTGACCGAGGAGACCCGGCGGCTGCGGCTGGCGGTCCTGGAGGCCGAGCGGCGCCTGGGCGGTGCCCGGCTGCGTCCGAGTGGAGCGAGCGCGTGAACGAGCAACACACCGTCCCGCAGGCCGGCCGACGGCTGATCGGCCTCTACCCGGCCCGCTACCGCGAGCTGTACGGCGAGGACATCGCCGCCACCTTTGCGGAGGCCACCGAAGGGCTGGCCGGGCGTGCGCTGTTGCGCGAGCGCCTCGACCTCGCCTCGCACGCCCTGCGCCTGCGGCTCGGGATAGCGTCCACCGACCCCGCCGGCCGCATCCTCGCCGGCGCCGCCCCGATCGCCCTCGCCCTCCTGGCCGGATTCTGCCTGTGGATCCTGCTGCCGGAGGTGCGCCCGCTGATGCACCGGGTCCGCGACCCCGCTGCGAGCCACGGGCGCGGCTATGCCGTCGAGTCGGTGCTGTGGTTCCTGGCGACGTTCCTGCCGTGGGTCCTCGCCCTCGCCGGCTTCGCGGTCGGGCGCGTGCGGCTCGCCCGGGTGCTGGGCCTGGCGGGGACCCTGGTCTGGGCGGTGTGCTCGGTGGTGTTCGATCCGTGGATCCAGATCCTCTACGGCGGGGCCAGCCTCTGGGTGGCGCTCTGCGCCGTGGTGCTGCTCGCGCCGCCGGACCTGCTCGTCGGCTCGGCGTCGCGCCGCTGGGAAGCCACCGGGGTGGCCGTCACCTTCGCCGCCCTGATGATCCTCGCGCACCGGACCGAGCTCTACATGTACCTCGCCTCCTTCGACGTCTACGTGTTCTGGCCGCTGCTGTCCGCCGCCGCCGTGCTGCTCGGCCGCCTCGTGGTCAGGCATCCCGACCGGTACGGGGCGGCCGGCGCCGGCCTGCTCGGCCTGGTCTGGCTGCACCCCGCCATGTCGGGCGACGTGCTGCGGCTCTCCCGGCTGGTCGAGCTGCTGATGTCCTACCTGGTTCTGCTCGGCCTGATGGTCGCGCTGGCGGCCGGGGTCCGGATGGCCCGCCGGGCACGCAGGGCCGGCCCCGCCGAC
Organism: Kitasatospora sp. NPDC094015; assembly: GCF_040304075.1. Lineage (NCBI taxonomy): Bacteria > Bacillati > Actinomycetota > Actinomycetes > Kitasatosporales > Streptomycetaceae > Kitasatospora > Kitasatospora sp. NPDC094015. Next base: position 306,357 of record NZ_JBEOUL010000001.1, on the reverse strand, counting down.
CCGGCCTGAATGCCGGGTGGACAAGTCGAACATCTGCGGATGGAAACGAATATGACGGATCGTCAAGTACAGGAGCCGACCAGGCTCGTGCTCACGGCGTTGGCCGATGCTCCGCGGCACGGTTACGCGATCATCCAGGAGGTGCTGGCCATCTCGGAGGGTCGTACCCGGTTGCGGACCGGGACGCTCTACACGGCGTTGGACCGGTTGTTGCAGCAGGGTCTGGTGCGGGTCGAGGGTGAGGAAGTGGTGGGTGGGCGGTTGCGTCGGACGTTCGCGTTGACCGAGCAGGGCAAGGATCTGTTGACCGAGGAGACCCGGCGGCTGCGGCTGGCGGTCCTGGAGGCCGAGCGGCGCCTGGGCGGTGCCCGGCTGCGTCCGAGTGGAGCGAGCGCGTGAACGAGCAGAACACCGTCCCGCAGGCGGGTCGACGGCTGATCGGCCTCTATCCGGCCCGCTACCGCGAGCTGTACGGCGAGGACATCGCCGCGACCTTCGCCGAGGTCACCGAAGGCCTCACCGGTCGTGCGCTGTTGCGCGAGCGCCTCGACCTCGCCTCGCACGCCCTGCGCCTGCGGCTCGGGATAGCGTCCACCGACCCCGCCGGCCGCATCCTCGCCGGCGCCGCCCCGATCGCCCTCGCCCTGGGAGCGGGCGTCTGCGTGTCGGACCTGCTGTGGATCATGCGGGACTTCGTCCCCGTCTTCACCCACGCACGCCCCGGTCAGGTCGTCCGCGGCACCCTGGTGTTCGTGCTGGCGTTCATCCCCTGGATCACGGCGCTGCTGTGCGCCGCCACGGGCCGGTGGCGACCCGCCCGGGCGGCGGCCGTCCTCGCGGTCGCGCTCGACCTGGTGTTCTCGGGTCTGATCCTCACGGTCGGGTACGGGACGCTCGGCGAGCTGTGCCGGGTGGGCGGCCTGGCCGCGCTGGTGCTGCTCGCCCCGCCCGACCTGGTGGACACCGCGCGGCGCGGGCGCCGGACGGTCGTCGCCGTCGCCGTGACGACCGCGCTGACGCTCACCTGGGTGTGGGCGATCCCGATCGCCGAGTGGCGGCCGTACATCGTTGCGTCGCTGGCCGATCTCTGGCTGTTCGTGGCGGTGGCGGCCCTGCTCGTGGTGCACCTCTCGGCCCGGCGGCCCGACCGGCTCCGGTGCGTGGGCATCGCGCTGGCGGCGGTGCCCTGGCTGCTGGAGTACTCGGCGGGCGGCAACGCCGAGCAGGCGGTGGTGGGCTTCACGGTCCTGATCGGGGGCGCCTTCGCCGTCGGCGGGGTGGTGCAGCTGATCCGCCGGATGCTGGGCACCGAGCCCGCCGAACCGGCCTGAGCCCTGCGGGCCGGCCCGCGCGGCAGGATGGCGGCATGACCGACGAAGCCGAGCTGCTCCGGTGGCGGATGCACCACCAGTTCACCGACGGGCCGTCAGCCGTCGCGGACATCGCCCGGCGCTGCGCCGGCGTCCAGGCCCAGGACGCCGGCGCGGTCCGGTTGGCGCTGCGGGCCCGGGGTGCGGCCGATCCGGCGGCGGCGCAGGCCGCGTACGCCGCCGGTGAGGTGGTCGCCACCTGGCTGATGCGCGGCACCCTGCACCTGGTGCCGGCCGAGGACGCGGCCGGACTCGTGGCGCTGTTCCGGGACCGGCTGCTGAGGGGCGGTGCGCGCCGCCGCCGGGAGCTCGGGCTGACCGAGGAGCTGTGCGCCCGGGCGCTGGCCGTGGTCGACGGCCTGCTGGAACCGTCGCCGAGCCGGGCGGAGCTGGTCACGCGGCTACGTGAGCACGGCGTCCCGGTGGAGCCCACCGGGCAGGCTCCCGCGCACCTGACCGCCTTCCTGGCGGCGCACGGCAGGCTCTGCCGGGGTGCGGAGGTCGCGCCGCGCGAACCCGGCTACCGGCCGCTGCCGGCGGGCCGCGAGCTCACCACGGGGGACCTGGCGCGCGGCTACCTGGGGGCGTTCGGCCCCGCCGATCCGACCGACTTCGCCGCCTGGTCCGGGCTCTCCCAGGCCGTGGCGCGGGCCGGGTTCGAGGCGGCCGGGGCGGTGGAGGCGCCGGCCGGGCGGTCCGTGCTGCCGGGCGCCGAGCCGCCGCCGGCCGGCCCGCCGCTGGTGCGGCTGCTCGGCCCGTACGACACGTACCTGCTCGGCCACCGCTCGCGGGACCTGATGCTGGACCCGGCGCGGGCGAAGCGGATCAATGCCGGCGGCGGGGTGATCCGGCCGGTGCTGGTGGCCGACGGGCGGGTGCTCGGGACGTGGCGCAGGGCGGGCGGCGCGCTGGTGGTGGAGCCGTTCGAGCCGCTGCCGGCGGCCGTCGGCCCGGGTGTCGAGGCCGAGGCGGAGGCGGTCGCGGCCTTCCTCGGCGAGCCGCCGGCGCTGCGGATCGAGGGTCCTGCATGAAAATTCGGACATAAAGGGCGAATAAGTGTTATATCCGGCCAGGATCGGGTAGCTACAGGGCGCCTGCCAAGTCCCCTAGCGAGGAGGTGGTCCCGGTGTCGACCCAGTTGCCCATGGGCATGGAGCACCACCCGGACATCCTGGAACTGCGTGAGCACTACGAGCGGGCCGCGGCCACGCCGCGAGCCCAGGGCGTCGAGGCACTGGCCCTGGTGACCGGCCTCTTCCTGGCGATCTCCCCGTGGGTGGTCGGATTCTCCGGCTTCACCGCGCTGACCATCAGCAACCTGGTTCTCGGGTTGGCCTTCACCGTCCTGATGGCGGGCTACGGTTCCGCCTACGAGCGGACCCACGCGCGGGCGTGGGCCTGCCTCGCGATCGGCGCGTGGACCTGCCTCGCGCCGTGGTGGACGGTGGGCAGTGAAGCCGTGTTCCGGACGATCCTGACCAACCTGGTGGTGGGCGGACTGATGATCTGCCTGTCGGTGGGAGCGATCTCCATGGCCGGATCCCCGATGCGCCGCAGCAGCGGCGGCAGCTGAGAGAGAGCACCCGGCCGGTGCGCGCCACGGGGCGTCGCACCGGCCGCGGTCATGTCCGGGGCGCCGGCCGCCGTCAGGGGCGGGTCATCCGCAGCACGTCCAGCGCCCGGTCCAGCTCCTCCTCGGTCAGCGTGCCGTCGGTGACGTGCCCGCGCTCCAGCACCACCTGCCGGATCGTCTTGCGTTCCGCCAGTGCCTGCTTGGCGATCCTGGCGGCCTCCTCGTAGCCGAGGTAGCGGTTGAGCGGGGTGACCACCGAGGGCGAGGACTCGGCGTACTCGCGGGCCCGCTCGGCGTTGGCGGTGATGCCGTCCACCGTGCGGTCGGCCAGCAGCCGTGCGCTGCTCGCCAGCAGCCGGACCGACTCCAGCAGGTTGCGGGCGATCACCGGCAGCATCACGTTGAGTTCGAAGTTGCCGCTCGCGCCGGCCACCGTGACGGTGGTGTCGTTGCCGATCACCTGGGCGGCCACCATCAGCACCACCTCGGGCAGCACCGGGTTGACCTTGCCCGGCATGATCGAGGAACCGGGCTGGAGGTCGGGCAGGTTGATCTCGCCGAGGCCGGTGCGCGGGCCGGAGCCCATCCAGCGCAGATCGTTCGCGATCTTGGTGAACCCGACCGCGACGGTGCGCAGCTGGCCGCTCAGCTCGACCAGGCCGTCCCGGGCGCCCTGCGCCTCGAAGTGGTTGCGGGCCTCGGTCAGCGGCAGCCCGGTGGTGCGGGCGAGTTCGGCGATCACGGCCGCGGAGAACCCCGGCGGGGTGTTGATCCCGGTGCCGACCGCGGTGCCGCCGAGCGGGAGTTCGGCGACCCGGGGGAGGGTCGCGGTCAGCCGCTCGACCCCGTACCGGACCTGTGCGGCGTAGCCGCCGAACTCCTGGCCGAGGGTGACCGGGGTGGCGTCCATCAGGTGCGTGCGGCCCGCCTTGACCACGTCGGCGAACTCGGCGGAGCGCCGTTCCAGTGCCGCGGCCAGGTGCTCCAGGGCCGGGACCAGCTCCCCGGTCACGGCCGCGGCGGCGGCGATGTGGATCGAGGACGGGAACACGTCGTTGGACGACTGGCTGGCGTTGACCTGGTCGTTGGGGTGCACCGGCCGGCCCAGGCGCTCGCCGGCCAGGGTGGCGATCACCTCGTTGGCGTTCATGTTGGACGAGGTGCCCGAGCCGGTCTGGAACACGTCCACCGGGAACTCCGCGTCCCAGTGCCCCTCCGCCACCTCGTACGCGGCCTGCTCGATCGCCCCCGCCGTCTCGGCGTCCAGCACGCCCAGTTCGGCGTTGACCCGGGCGGCGGCGGCCTTGATCCTGGCCAGCGCGGCGATGTGCGCGCGCTCCAGCCGGTGGCCGGAGACCGGGAAGTTCTCCACCGCCCGCTGGGTCTGCGCCTGCCACTTGGCGTCCGCCGGCACCCGTACCTCGCCCATCGAGTCGTGCTCGACCCTGAACCTGTCCTCTGCACCCATCGTGCGACACCTCCTGCTCTGCCGAGCCGCGCGGGCGGCCGCATTATTTCCGTTCCCGGGGGTGCTGTCCGCCACCGGACGCCACCGGCGGTGGCACGCCGGTCGTACCGGTCGGCGGGGCAACCCCCGGCCAGCGTCGCGGTGCGGGAGGATGGCGGGGTGACCGACACACCGGAACTGACCGACCTGCCGGAACCGGCCGACGGACCGGAACCGGCCCGCGCCCCCGATCCGGTCCCCGCCCCTGATCCGGCCCCGGCCCCTGATCCGGCGCTGCGCTACGACGAGATCGCGGCCGACCTCGCGCCCCACGGTGCCGTCCGCGCCCAGATGTTCGGCATGCCGTGCCTGAAGGACCCGGACGGCAAGGCCTTCCTCGGCCTGCACACCGGCGAGCTGGTCTGCCGGCTGGGCCGCGACACCCCGGCCTTCGCCGAGGCGATGCACCTGCCGGGCGCGCACCTCTTCGACCCGGCCGGCGGCCGGCCGATGAAGGACTGGATCTGCCTGCCGCCCGCCACGGCCGGCCACTGGGACAACTTCGCCGATGCAGCTTTCCGGGCCGCCCGCTGACCGTCCGTCGATTCTTCACTCGAACGGATGAAGATCTGTGCGCCTGCGGACGGCTCCGCCCCGCCGCTGCCTAACCTCGGCCCGGATCCGGCGCACCAGCCGGACACCGACGGCCCGGGTCGACCGGGACCACGCGGGACGAGCCGGACGCCGATCCGGACGACGAGCCGGGACGGGGCGGGCAACGGTGGCACGTGCACAGGACACAGGGCTGAGCAGGCGGGAACTGGTGGCGGGCGCCGCCGCCCTCGGGGTGGCCGGCTGGCTGTTCAACGGCGTCCTCGGGCCGGAGAGCGCGAGCGCCGAGGTCCCGCTCCCGCCCGACCTGCCCGCCGGGGTGGGCCCGTACCGGGCCGAGTACCGCAACTGGTCCGGTGAGATCCACGCCGACCAGCTGTGGACCTGCGCCCCCGACTCGCCCGAGCAGGTGGCCCGGCTCGCCGACTGGGCCCGCGCCCACGGCTGGCGGCTGCGCGCCCAGGGCCACCGGCACACCTGGGCACCGCTCACCGTCCCGCCCGGCCTCCCCGCCGCCGCCCAGGTCCTGCTGGTCGACACCACCCGGCACCTCACCGCGCTCACCCTGGTCGACGGCTCCACCGTCCGTGCCCAGACCGGCGCCGACATGGAGGCGCTGCTCGCCTTCCTCGCCGACCGCGGCCTCGGGGTGGCGGCCTGCCCGGCGCCCGGCGAGCTGACCGTCGGCGGCGTGCTCGCCATCGGCGGCCACGGCACCGCCGTCCCGCCGGCCGCCGGGCAGCCGCTGCCCGGGCACGGCTACGGCACCGTCAGCAACCAGGTCGTCCGGTTCACCGCCGTGGTCCTGGACCCGGGGAGCGACCGGTACGTGCTGCGCACCTTCGACCGGTCCGAGCCGGACGCGGCGGCCTTCCTGGTCCACCTCGGCCGGGCCTTCCTGACCGAGGTCGAACTGCGGGTCGGCCCGGACCAGCGGCTGCGCTGCCTCAGCCGCACGGACATCCCGGCCGCCGAACTGCTCGCCCCGCCCGGCGCCGGCGGCCGCAGCCTGGCGAGCCTGGTCGACGGCTCCGGCCGGGTCGAGGTGATCTGGTACGCCTTCACCGAGCAGCCCTGGGTGAAGGTGTGGAGCGCGGCCCCGGCCCGCCCGGTCGCCGCCCGCGAGGTGCGCGAACCGTACAACTACCCCTTCTCCGACCGGATCCCCGAGCCGGTCGCCCGGCTGGCCGGGGAGATCCTGGCCGGGGCGTGGGGCTCGGCGCCGCTGTTCGGGCAGCTCCAGTACCTGGTGACGAAGATCGGGCTGACCGGCGACCTCACCGACCTGCTGCTCGGCGGCGGACTGCTGCGCGACCTGCTGAGCGGGGACGCCCTGGTCCACCTGCTGGCCGACGGCCTGCGCTCCGACCTGTGGGGCCCCTCCCGCACGCTGCTGCAGTACGTCCGCCCGAGCACCCTGCGGGTCACCGCCAACGGGTACGCGGTGCTCGCCCGGCGGGCCGATCTCCAGTGGGTGGTCGGCGAGTTCGCCGCGTACTACCGCGCGCTGCTCGGGCGGTACCAGGCGCGCGGCGAGTTCCCGGTCAACGGCGGGGTGGAGATCCGGGTCACCGGCCTCGACGACCCGGCCCCGGTCGGGGTGGCCGGGGCGCGGGCGCCGCTGCTGTCCGCGCTGCGGCCGCGCACCGACCGGCCGGAGTGGGACACGGCGGTGTGGCTCGACGTCCTGACCCTGCCCGGCACGCCGGGGATGCAGCGGTTCTGCCGGGAGCTGGAGCAGTACCTGCTGCGCACCTTCGACGGCACCCGGGCCGGGCTGCGGGTGGAGTGGTCCAAGGGCTGGGGCTACACCGACACCGAGGCCTGGGCCGACCCGGACGTGCTGGGGCGCGCCGTGCCCGCCTCGCTCGGCGAGGCGGGCGGCTGGGCCGAGGCGGTCGCGGTGCTCGACCGGCACGACCCGGACCGGGTGTTCTCCAACGCCTTCCTGGACCGCCTGCTGCGCTGAGCCGGCGCCGCGCGGGCCGGCGGCGGCCTCACGGCACCCGGGCACCGACCGGCCGGGGTGCCGGAGCCGCCCCGCCCGCCGGCGACGGCACGCGGGGCCGGTGCGGGCGGAGCAGGACCGCGGCCACGACGGCGGTGGCGGCCAGCGCCGCGCTGCCGCAGCGCAGGGCGAGGTGCAGCCCGGCCACGAAGGCCGGGCCGTCGGCGCCGGGGCCGGTCGAGCCGTCGGGGAGCCGGGTGGCCAGGATCGCGCCCAGGACGACCACGCCGATCACCCCGCCCAGCTCGCGCAGCGTGTTGACGGTCGCGGACGCCATCCCGGCGCGGGCCGGTTCGACCTGCCGCATCACGGTGATCGACACCGGCGCGAAGGTCAGCCCCATGCCGAAGCCCATCACCAGCAGCACCCAGAAGTACTGCGGGTAGCGGGCGCCCTCGCCGTAGAGGGACAGGCCGGCGAGGGCGAGCGCGCACAGCGCCAGTCCGGTGACCAGGGGCGGGCGGGGGCCGTACCGGGCGGTGAGGGAGCCCGCCACCGGCGCGGCGGCCACGATCATGACGGTGCTCGGCAGCCCCGCGAGGCCGGCGTCGGCAGGGGCCCAGCCCATCACGTCCTGCATCAGCAGCGGTAGGAAGAACACCGCGCCGAACATCCCGAAGCTCACCATGAAGCCGCTCAGCACGGCGCCGGACAGCAGCCGGTCCCGGAACAGGCGCAGGTCGAACATGGGTGTCCTGGTGCGCCGTTCCACCAGCAGGAAGGCGGGCAGCAGGAGGGCGGCCGCCGCCAGGCAGCCGAGCACCGTACGGTCGGTCCAGCCGTGGCCGGGGCCTTCGATCAGCGCGTAGACCAGGGCGGCCAGGCCGAGCGCCGAGAGCAGCTGGCCGGGCAGGTCGAGCCGCGGCACGCCGTTGGAGAACTCCGGGAGCGTGCGGGCCGCGAGCAGCAGGCAGGCCAGGCCGATCGGGACGTTGATCCAGAACACGCCGGACCAGCCGAACGCCTCCACCACCGGGCCGCCGAGCACCGGTCCGACCGCGAGGCCGAGGCCCGAGACGGCGGACCACACGCCGACCGCCCGGGCGCGCTCGCGCTCGTCGGTGTAGACGTGCCGCAGGATCGACAGGCTGCCCGGGGTGAGCAGTGCGGCGCCGACGCCCTGCACCATCCGCGCACCGACCAGGGTCGCGGTCGACCAGGACAGCCCGGCCGCCGCCGAGCCCGCGGTGAACAGCGCCAGCCCGATCAGGAACACCCGCCGGCGGCCGTACCGGTCACCGAGCGTGCCGCCGGTGAGCAGCAGGGCGGCGTAGACCAGGCTGTAGCCCTCGGCCACCCACTGGAGCCCGTCAACCCCGGCGTGCAGGTCCCGGCCGATCCGGGGCAGGGCGTTGTTGACGATGACGTTGTCGAGCATCGCCATGAACATGGTGGCGCACAGGGTGGCGAGTACCAGCCTCTTGCGCCGGGAGGTCCACTCCTCCATCACTCTCCCTAACGGTGTTAGTGGTCGGTACGACGTGGTTAGATTGCCCCTAACAGCGTTAGATGGCAAGCGGGATTCTCCCGCCCGACCGAGGAGTGGCCCGGTGACCGAGGAAGCGACGGGGGCGGACGACCGCCGTGGCGGTGGCGCCCCGCAGCCGGGGCTGACCCGGGAGTCGATCGCGCTGGCCGCCCTGCGGGTGCTGGAGCGCGACGGCATCGACGGCCTCTCGATGCGCAAGGTCGCCGCCGACCTCGGCGTGAAGGCGGCCTCGCTGTACTGGCACGTGCGCAACAAGGAGGAGCTGCTCGATCTGCTCTCCGACGCGCAGATGGCGGACGCCGTACCGCCGCCCCGCGAGGGCCCCTGGCGCGAGCAGCTACGCAGCTTCGGCGAGCTCCACCGGCAGTACCTGCTCGGCAAGCGGGACGCGGCCAAGGTCGCGGCCGGCCGGCTGGCACCGGGCCCGCACATCCTGCGGCTGATGGAGGACCACCTCGGGCGCCTGCGCGCCGCCGGCTTCTCGCCCGCCGACGCCGCGCTGGCCAACCACCTGCTCGGCGTCTACGTCCAGGGCTTCGTGCTCCAGGAGCAGGCGCCGCTCTCGGCCGCCGAGGCGATGGGCGCCGGCCGGCTGGCCGCCGCCACGGCGGTGGGGGACCAGCTGCGCGCGCTGCCCCCGGCCCAGTTCCCGCACCTGGTCGCGCTCGCCGGGGAGATCACCGAACCGACCATGGACCAGCGCTTCAGCTTCGGGCTCGAACGCCTCCTGGACGGCCTGGCCGTCCTGCTGCCCCCGACCGGCACCACCACCGACGACAGGAACACCACCCATGAGTGAGCGCACCTACCGGGTCATCGTCCGCGGCGTCTTCGCCGACCTCGACGAGGAGCGCCGCGCCGCGCTGCTGGCCACCGCCGACCAGCACGACATCCTCACCGCCGCGTTCACCGAGGAGGGCACCCTCATCTACGACCGCGCGCTGCGCACCTTCACCTACCGCTGCGTGGTGCGGCAGGACGCCGACGCCGGTGAGGACGCGGCCGGCGCCACCGCCTGCGACCGGGCGGCCGCCACCCTGGCCGGCCGCGGGGTCGGCCACGGGCCGCTGCGCGCCGGCGCCACCAGCGTGGACGACATGAAGATCCGGCGGCCCCGGCGCTGACCGGCCCGGCCCTTTCGGCCGGCTCAGGCCAGGGACTTGTGGAAGAACGTGGTCGGGTGCAGCACCCCGGCCGGGTCGGCCGCGTAGTCCGGCACGCTGCCCAGCCGGGTCCAGCCCGCCGAGGCGTACAGCCGCTCGGCCGGGCTCCCGCTCTGCGTGTCCAGCAGCAGCAGGCCGACCCCGAGCGCGGGTGCCTCCTGTTCGGCGTGCCGGAGCAACTCCCGGCCCAGGCCCCGGCCGCGGGCGTCGCTGTGCACGATCAGCTTGGCCAGCTCGGCCCGGTGCCGGCTGTTCGGCATCGTGTTCAGCCGCAACTGGACGGTGCCGAGCAGCCGTTCGCCGTCCCGCGCGGCCCAGAGCACGATCGAACCGTCGTCGACCCCCGCCGCCAGGGACCGCCACCAGCCGGCCGCCGCATCCGGGTCGAGCGGGTCCAGGAAGCCCACCGAGGAGCCGTCCGCCACCGCGTCGACCAGCAACCCGCCGAGCTGCCCGGCGGCGGCCGCCAGCTCCGCGGCGCCGAGCCGGCCGATCACGGCACCGGGCGCGCCGGGGCCGGGCGCACCGGGCAGGTCGGGTGCGGAAGATGCGGCGGGCATCGCGGGCATGGCGGGCTCCGATCCTCGGGTCGACTGTGGGCATCATCTCGTACCGGCCGGTACCGGTGGCGCGGGATACTCGTCGCCGCGGCCCCACCCCCGCCGCGCCGTCACCGTCCGAGGAGACCGCCATGGCCACCACCCCCGACCGCCTCGACCCGGCCGACCTGCTCGCCGTCGGCGAGCTGCTCACCGACGAGGAGCGCCTGATCCGGGACACCGTGCGCCGGTTCACCGAGGACCGGATCCGCCCCGAGATCGGTGACTGGTTCGAGCGCGGCACCTTCCCGGTCCGCGAACTCGCACCGGAGATCGGCAAGTTGGGCGTACTGGGGATGCACCTGGACGGCTACGGCTGCGCCGGCTCCACCGCCACCGAGTACGGCGTGGCCTGCATGGAGCTGGAGGCGGCCGACTCCGGCCTGCGCAGCTTCGTCTCGGTGCAGGGCTCGCTCGCGATGCGCTCCATCCACGCCTTCGGCTCCGAGGAGCAGAAGCAGCAGTGGCTGCCCGAGCTGGCCGCCGGCCGGGCGATCGGCTGCTTCGGCCTGACCGAACCGGACTTCGGCTCCGACCCGGCCAACATGCGCACCCGGGCCCGCCGCCGGGGGAGCGACTGGGTGCTGTCCGGCACCAAGATGTGGATCACCAACGGCTCGGTCTCCGACGTCGCCGTGGTCTGGGCGCAGACCGAGGACGGCGTGCGCGGCTTCCTGGTCCCGCGCGGGGCCGCCGGCTTCACCGCGACCGACGTGCACGGCAAGCTCTCGCTGCGCGCCTCGGTCACCAGCGAGCTGTCCTTCGACGAGGTGGTGCTGCCCGCCGACGCCGTGCTGCCGGGCGTGCGAGGCCTGCGCGGCCCGCTCTCCTCGCTCAACGAGGCCCGCTACGGCATCCTCTGGGGCACCGTCGGCGCGGCCCGCGACTGCTACACCGCGGCGCTGGACTACGCCCGCACCAGGATCCAGTTCGACCGCCCGATCGCCGGCTTCCAGCTCACCCAGCAGAAGCTGGTCGAGATGATGCTGGAGGTCGAGAAGGCCTACCTGGTGGCCGTCCGGATCGGCCGGCTCAAGGACGCCGGGCGCAGCCTGCCCGCGCACGTCAGCTTCGGCAAGCTCAACAACGTCCGCACCGCGCTGGAGATCGCCCGCTCGGCCCGGACCGTCCTCGGCGCCAACGGGGTCACTACCGCGTACTCGCCGCTGCGGCACGCCAACAACCTGGAGTCGGTGCTGACCTACGAGGGCACCTCGGAGATCCACACCCTGGTCCTCGGCGAGGCGATCACCGGGGAGGCGGCCTACCGCTGACCCGGCCCGCCCCGGCGGGCCGCCCGGCGGGATGCGCTGCACCGCCGACTGACCCAGCGGTGCCCACGATCGAGGGGCCCGGCTTTCGCGGGATGCTCCGGGTGCGATAGGACGGTGCGTGACCGCCACGCGAAGGAGCCCCATGGCCGCCCCGTCCGTCGATGCCGACGGAGACCGCTCGACGACCGACCCCGCCGGCATACCGGCGACCAGCGCGCCGCCTAGGCCGACCACCGTGGTCGTCCTCGGCGGCCTGGTCGCGCTCGGGCCACTCACCCTCGACCTCTACATGCCGGCGCTGCCGGCCCTGCGGTCGGACCTGCACTCCACCGTCCCGGCCGCCCAGCTCACCCTCACCGCCTCGCTGATCGGGCTCTCGCTCGGCCAGCTGCTGTTCGGCCCGCTGAGCGACCGGCTCGGCCGGCTGCGCCCGCTGGTGGTCGGGCTGGCCGTGTACACCGCCGCCACCGTGCTCTGCGCGCTCGCACCGACCATGGAGGTGCTGATCGGCGCCCGGCTGGTCCAGGGCCTGGCCGGCTCGGCGGGGCTGGTGATCTCCCGGGCGATCGCCCGGGACCGCTACGAGGGCGTGGCGATGATCCGCTTCCTCGCCTCGCTCGGCGTGATCTCCGGCCTGGCCCCGATCCTCGCCCCGGTGCTCGGCGGCCAGCTGCTGCGGTTCACCTCCTGGCGCGGCACCTTCGTCGCGCTCTCGGTGCTCGGCGGCCTGCTCACCCTCGGCGCGCTGCTCGTGCTGCGCGAGACGCTGCCGCCCGAACGCCGCCACGCGGGCGGCGTGGCCTCCACCTTCCGCGCCATCGGCGGACTGCTGCGCGACCGGCCGTTCCTGGGCTACGTGCTCACCAGCACCTTCGGCTTCGGCGCGCTGTTCGCCTACGTCGGTGGCTCCTCGGTGGTGCTGCAGGGCGTCTACCACGTCTCCCCGCAGACCTACAGCCTGATCTTCGCCACCAACTCGGTCGGCGTGGTCGCCTTCACCCAGCTCAACGGCCGGGTGCTGGCCGGGCGGTTCACCCAGTCCGCGCTGATGCTCGTCGGCCTGGGCATGGCCGCGCTCGCCGGCGCGGCACTGATCGTCTTCACCGCCGTCCTGGACGTCGGCCTCGCCGGCGTGTGGCCCGCGCTGTTCCTGCTGATGGCCGGCCAGGGCCTGATCCTGCCGAACTCCTCGGCCGGCGCGCTCACCATGGCCCCGCACGCGGCCGGCTCCGCCTCGGCCCTGCTCGGCACCAGCACCTTCCTGTGCGGCGCGGTGGTCGCCCCCCTGAGCAGCGCCGGCGGGCAGCCCTCGGCGGTGGCGCTGGGCGTCGTCGTGCTCAGCTGCGCCCTGCTGGCCACGACCGCCTACCTGCTGCTCTGCCGCCCCTGGGCCCGGGTGCCGGACCCGGTCGAGGACCGCCTGGTCAAGGCGTAGCACGGGCCCGGCGGCCCGCACCCGGGGTTCGGGTGCGGGCCGCCGGGGTCGGACGGGTCAGGAGACGGTGAAGTCGTCCCCGTAGACGCTGCCCTGGCCGAACCAGCCGTGCAGGTACACGGTCACGGTGCCGGAGGCGCCGGTGGTGAAGGGCACGCTCAGCTTGGTCCAGCCGGTGCTGGAGGTCCAGGTGCTGGCGGTGGCGCCGCCGCTCACCCCGAGGAACGCGTAGCTGCCCTGCACCCAGGCGCTCAGCGTGTACTTGGTGTTCGGCGCCAGCGTGACGCTCTGGCCGCACTCGCCGGTCTGGCTCGCGGTGGCCGCCGCCTGGAGGGCCTTGCCGCCGGAGTGCACCGGGGTGCTGACCACGGAGCCGCCGCTCTGGCAGGTCCACGGGCTCAGCGAGCCGCTCTCCAGACCGCCGTTGACCAGCCCGGTGCCGCCGGTGGCGTTGACCGTGAGGGTGTAGGTGGCGGTGTGGGTGCCGCTGGGGGCGGTGGCGGTGACGGTGAGCGGGTAGCTGCCGGGGGTGGCGGCCGCGGTGGTGGTGATGTTCAGGGTGGCGCCGGTTCCGGTGGTGACGGTGGAGGCGCTCAGGCTCGCGGTGACGCCGGCGGGGGCGCCGGTGACGGCGAGGTTGAGGGTCTGGGCGGAGCCGGCGGTGACGGCGGTGCTGAGCGTCGCGGAGGCCGAGCCGCCGGGGTTCACCGCGCCGCTGGTGGGCGCCAGGCTCACCGAGAAGTCGTTCGCCACCTGCCCGTTGACCGTGAGGGTGTAGGTGGCGGTGTGGGTGCCGCTGGGGGCGGTGGCGGTGACGGTGAGCGGGTAGCTGCCGGGGGTGGCGGCCGCGGTGGTGGTGATGTTGAGGGTGGCGCCGGTTCCGGTGGTGACGGTGGAGGCGCTCAGGCTCGCGGTGACGCCGGCGGGGGCGCCGGTGACGGCGAGGTTGAGGGTCTGGGCGGAGCCGGCGGTGACGGCGGTGCTGAGCGTCGCGGAGGCCGAGCCGCCGGGGTTCACCGCGCCGCTGGTGGGCGCCAGGCCCACCGAGAAGTCGTTCGCCGTCTGACCGCCGCCGGTGAACGGCGCGAAGATGTGCGAGAAGTCCCAGGTGCCCTGGCTGATGCCGGAGCAGCTGTCGGAGCCCGCGGTGCCGACGCAGCCGCCGTTGTCACGCTGGAGCGCCCAGAACGACAGGGTGTTGACGCCCTTGGCGACGGCCCAGTTGTAGACGTTGGTGGCGTCCGCCAGGGTGAAGGTCTCGGCCGGGCCGAAGTCGTCGATCCCGATCATCTCGATGATGCCGATCGAGCCCCACAGCTGCGCCGGGGTCTTGGTCGGGTAGAGCTTCGCCAGCTGGTTGTAGAGCCCGGTGGTGGCGGTCTTGGTGTCCTCGCCCATGGTGTGCGAGGCGTTGTCGTAGTAGTCGAAGGTCATCTGGTTGACCACGTCGATCCGTGCGTTGTTCTGCACGGCGTTCTTCAGCACGGCCAGTCCGCTGGCGGCGAGCCCGCTGGTGGTGGTCGGCAGGGTGTAGGAGAACTGCACCGAGCGCCCGTTGGCCGCGGCCCAGTCCTGGACCAGCTTGATCGCCTTGTTGCGGCGGTCGATCCCGGCCGTGTTGGTCAGCGAGTTGTCCTCGATGTCGAGGTCGATCCGGCTGACGTCGTAGGTGGTGACGACCTTCTCGAAGGCGGCGGCGATCGCGTTGACATCGGTGCAGCTGTCGGCGAGCTCGGTGCCGGTGTTGTCGGCGGTGTAGCCGCCGAAGGACGGGATGACGTCCCCGCCGTTGGCCCGGATCGTGGCGATCTCGCTGCCGAACACGGACGAGGAGACCGGCATCCCGGTGTCGCCGTTCCACAGCGGGGTGCAGGAGCCCTTGCTGGCGGTCTGCAGGAAGGCCATGGTCAGGTGCTTGGCACCGGACTGGGCCGCCAGGGTGGCCGGGTTGTCGCCGGTCCAGGCCTCGAAGTACGGGGCGAAGACGTGCTGCGGCAGCGGGGTCGCCGCGTGTGCGGTGCCCCCGCCCAGGGCCAGCAGGCCGGCCGAGGCGGCCACGGTGGCACAGGTGGTCAGCAGGGCCTGGATCGATCTGTACAGGCGCATCGATGCTCCAACGGACAGGAGGGATGGCCCGCCGGCCCGGACCTGGGCGCGGCGGTGGTCCGCCGCGGCGGGCGGCGGTTCGCAGCAGGGGTGGTGCGGCGGTGCACGACAGCACAGCCGGCCGGTGGTCACACCCCCACGATGCGTCCCGGTCGGAAGACCAACGCCTATGTTTGGACTAGACCAGTCGTCTGTCAAGAGCCCTAACTGTTCGTCACCGTACCTTCCCTGGTGGGAACTCCCGGGTCGGAGAAGGCCGTTCGTGCCGACCGCCGCCGGGCACGGCAACGGGCCGGACACCGTGGGGTGTCCGGCCCGTCGCGTGGCCCGTCGCGGCCGGGCTCAGCCGAGGTTGTTGGCCTTCAGCCAGTCCTTGGCGACCGCGGCCGGGTCCTCCTTGTCGACCGACACCTTCGCCATCAGGGCGGTCAGCCCGGCGGTGTCCAGCTTGGCCGAGACGGCGTTCAGCGCCGCCGTGGTGGTGGCGTCCACGCCCGCCTTGTTGACCAGCGGGGTGACGTTCTGCGAGCTGAACACGTTCTTCGGGTCGGCCAGCGAGACCAGCTTGAACTGCACGATCCGCGGGTCGGTGGTGAACACGTTGCCGACCTGGATGCCGCTGTCCTTCAGGGCGTTGGCGGTGGTGTCACCGGTCGGCTTCCACTCCTTGAAGGTCAGCCCGTAGGCGTCCTTGAACTGCTGCTCGCGGCGCGACTTGAACTCCGGCGGGCCGCCGATGGTGAACTCGCCGGCCTTCGCCGTCAGGTCCGCGATGGTCTTCAGCTGGTACTTGTCGGCGCTCTCCTGGGTGACCGTGAGCGAGTCCTTGTCCTCGGCCGCGGCCGAGTCCAGCACGGCCAGCTCCGCGGGCAGCTTCTGCAGCAGGGCGGCGTTCACGTCCTGGGTGCCGGTGGCGGTGGCCTTCGGGTCCAGGTAGCCGAGCAGCGCGCCGTTGTACTCCGGCAGCACCGTCAGGTTGCCGCTCTGCAGCTGCCCGTAGAGCACCTCGCGGCTGCCGATGTTGAACTTCTCCTCGACCTTCACGCCCTTGGCCTTGAGGGCCTGCGAGTAGATCGAGGCGAGCAGCACGTTCTCCGGGAAGTTGGCCGAGCCGACCACCACGGTCTTCCCGCCACCGGCCGGGGCGGACGAGCCGCCGGAGGGGGCCGCCAGCGGGTCGCCGCCGCCCGAGGAGCTGCACGCGGCGGCGCCCAGCACGATCGCGGCGGCGGTGAGGGTGGTGAGCAGACGGGACGTCATAGTGCTTCCTTGGTGGTGGTGAGGGGCCGCCGGGCGCGGGCGCCGGGCGGCAGGGAGAGACGGATGAGCAGGGCGAACACCAGCTGGGTGACCACGGCCAGCAGCACCACGAGCAGGGCGCCGCCGAGGGTGGTCGGGAAGTTCCGGGTGGCCAGCCCGTCGATCACGTACCGGCCGAGGCCGCCGAGCCCGACGTACGCGGCCACCGTGGCGGTCGCGATCACCTGGACGGCCGCGGTGCGCAGCCCCGCCAGCACGGTCGGCAGCGCGGCCGGCACGCACACCCCGAACAGCACCTGGCGGTGGGTCAGCCCGATGCCCCGGGCGGCGTCGCGGACCTCCGGGTCGGTGCCCGCGATGCCCTCGGCGGTCGCCACCAGCAGCGGCGGCGCGGCCAGCGCGACCAGCGGCACCAGCACCGCCAGGTCGTTCACGCCGGCCAGCAGGACGGCCAGCGTCACCAGGCCCAGGGTGGGCAGCGCCCGGGCGACCCCGGTCAGCGCGGTGACCACGAAGGTGCCCCGGCCGGTGTAGCCGATCAGCAGGCCGACCGGGACGGCCAGCAGCGCGGCCAGCGCCAGCGCCTCGCCGGAGATCAGCAGGTGCTCGGCGATCCGGTGGGCGATCGCGTCCGCGCCGCTGCGGTGGTCGGGGTCGGTGAAGAAGGTGGAGAGCCAGTTCAGCCAGTTCATCGGCCGGCCCCCGTCCGCCGGGCCGCCCACGGGGCGAGCAGCCGCCGGGCCAGCACCAGCAGCAGGTCGGTGACCAGCGCCAGCAGGGCCACCAGCACGATCCCGGCCACGATCGGGGTCGGGAAGGTCCGCTGGAAGCCGTCGATGAACAGGTAGCCGAGGCCGCCCCGGCCGACCAGCGCGCCGACCGCGGCCAGCGAGATCGAGGCCACCGCCGCCACCCGCAGGCCGGCCGTCAGGAACGGCACCGCGGCGGGCAGCTCCACGGCCGTCAGCCGGTGCCACGGCCCGTACCCCATCGCGGTGGCCGCCTGCCGGACGGACTCGGGCACCGCGCGCAGCCCGTCCACCGTGGTCGGCAGCAGCACGGCCACCGCGTAGCAGGTGAGCGGGATCATCACGGTGGCCCGGGTGGCCAGCCCCGTGTAGGGGATCAGGACCACGAAGACCGCCAGCGAGGGCAGCGCGTAGACCACGTTGAACACGCCGGACAGCGGCTGGTACAGCTTGGGCCAGCGGGTGCAGGCCAGGCCCAGCGGGACGGCGATCAGGGCGCCGATCAGCACCGGGACCAGCGCGATCACGGCGTGGTCCAGGGTCAGGTCGGCCAGGTAGCGGAGGTGGTCGCCGATCCACTTCCACCGGATCAGCGGCTCACCGTCCACGGGGGGCCGCCTCGGGGTCGGTGACGGGGTCGGTGGCGGGGGCGGTCGCTCCGGTCGGGTGGACGGCGGGGCGAACGGTGGTGGTGGGGCGGACGGTGCCGGCGGTGGCGGTGGCGGTGGCGGTGGCGGTGGCCGTGGCGGTGACGGGGCCGCTGGCGGCCAGGATCGCCGCCCGGTCGGCGGTGCCGACCGCCCGGCCGGCGTCGTCCACCGCGACGGCCGCGCCCGCCGGCGAGAGCACCGCCGCGTCCAGCGCGCTGCGCAGGGTGTCGCGGCCCGGGTGGAAGACGGGTGCCGCGTGCAGGGCGTCGCCGCCCTCGGGCGACCGCCAGCCGAGCGGGCGCCCCGCCTCGTCCAGGACCAGCCGCCAGCCACCGGGCCGGCCGTCCGCCGGGTCGAGCGGCACCGCGTCCGCCGCGCGCAGGCCGAGCCCGCGCAGGCCGCGGTCGCGGCCCAGGAAGGCCGCCACGTCCTCGTCCGCGGGGGCCGTCAGCAGGGTGTGCGGATCCGCCAGTTGGGCGATCTCGCCGTGCCCGCGCAGCACCACCACCTGGTCGCCGAGGCGGACCGCCTCCTCGATGTCGTGGGTGACGAACAGCACCGTCTTGCCCAGCTCCGACTGGAGCCGCAGCAGCTCCTCCTGGAGCCCCGCGCGCACCACCGGGTCCACCGCGCTGAACGGCTCGTCCATCAGCAGCACCGGCGGGTCGGCCGCCAGCGCCCTCGCCACCCCGACCCGCTGCTGCTGACCGCCGGACAGCTGGTACGGGTAGCGGCCACCGGTCTCCGGCGGCAGCCCGACCAGCTCCAGCAGCTCGGCCGCCCGGGCCCGGGCCCGCTTGCGGTCCCAGCCCAGCAGGCGCGGCACGGTGGCGATGTTGTCCAGCACCCGGCGGTGCGGGAACAGGCCCGCCTGCTGGATCACGTACCCGATGCCGCGGCGCAGCTTCGCCGCGTCCTGCTCGGCGACGTCGACCCCGTCCAGCAGGACCCGGCCGGAGGTCGGCTCGACCATCCGGTTGACCATCCGCAGGATCGTGGTCTTCCCGCAGCCGGACGGGCCGACCAGCACGGTTATTCGCCCGGCGGGGACGTCGAGGTCAAGGCCTCCGACGGCGAGGGTGCCGTCGGGGTGGCGCTTGGCGGCGCCGTCGAATCTGATCACAGGGTCTGGTCCTTGCGGTGGCCGTACGGGTGGAACGGGGTGGTGCGGTACGGGGTGGTCGGGTGGGTCGATGGGGCGTTGTTATCGAACAGCTGTCGAATTTATCCCGCCAGCGTGGCTGCCCGCCCCCGGTTCAGCCCAAACCCTGATCCGAACGGCGGGTCGGCAGGCCGGCCGTCGCCCAGGCGACGAAGCCGCCGTCCAGGTCGGTGGCCCGGTGCAGGCCCAGCTCGCGCAGGCTCGCGGCGGCCAGGCTCGACGCGTACCCCTCCGAGCAGACCACGATCACCTCGACACCGCTGCCGGTGGCCTCGGGGATGCGGTCACTGCCCGTCGGATCGAGCCGCCATTCCAACACATTGCGCTCGATGATCAGTGCACCGGGAATCTCGCCCTCCCGGGCGCGCTGGGCCGCCGGCCGGATGTCCACCAGCAGCGCACCGCGCCCGGCCGCCTCCTGGGCCTCCACCGGCCCCGGCCGGTGCACGCCCTCCCGGGCGCGCTCCACCAGCCCGTCCACCGCGCTCACCACTGCTCCGGCCCTTCCACCGCGGTACGGACCAGGCCGCCGGCCCGCAGCTCGTAGCGGGACATCTCGCTCAGCGGCGGCGAGTAGGCGTGGATCGTCACCGCCGGTCCACCACCGGTG
Source organism: Kitasatospora sp. NPDC094015 (assembly GCF_040304075.1). Lineage (NCBI taxonomy): Bacteria > Bacillati > Actinomycetota > Actinomycetes > Kitasatosporales > Streptomycetaceae > Kitasatospora > Kitasatospora sp. NPDC094015. The sequence continues at coordinate 286,850 of NZ_JBEOUL010000001.1, read as the reverse complement.
TTGCGTACGTCGTGCAGGTACTCCGCGCCGAACGAGCGTTCCGTGCCCGGACCCAGGCGGCGGATCAGCAGCCCGTCCTGCGGCCCGGCCAGCGACAGCTCCTCCAGCTCGCCGAGCGCCACGGTGAACGCGCCGCGCGAGCCGCCGTGGTCGTGGAAACCGGTCGACTGCCCCGGCAGCCAGCTGATCAGCCAGACCTCGTGCTCCGGCCCGGCCGCCAGCCGTTCGTACCAGCGGTCGCCGCTGGCCAGCCGGACCCGGTGGATCCACTCATCGGGGCGCTGCGCCAGGTCGCGGACGATCGCCCGCAGGTCGTCGGGGGACAGCGGTCGCGGCGCGGGCGCCGGCGGCGCTTCAGGACTCACAACACTCATCGGATGTCCTCGGGGAGGCCGAAGGGAACGGCGGCGCCCCGGCGCGCGGAACGAGCGCGCGGGCACCGACCGGAAGGACAGGAGGCGAATCAGCGGAACAGGACCCCGGACGACGACACGGGGTGGGAACCAACCGTCAGCGGGCACACATGTCGCTCGCCTGACGTCGCAGGTCGACGTGCAGGCGGCAGACCAGAACGGTGCCGGGCTTCATGCGCCGAATCGTTCACGACAACCCCCCACCGAGTCAAGCCACGTCCACCCCCTGACCCCCGACGTACCCCCACCCGGCCGACCCGGACCGCTCCGCGGCGTGCCAGCGCAGCGCGGCCACCCGCTGCCGGACCAGCGCCACCTGACCGGCCAGCCGGCCGCGTCCGTGGTCGACCCGGGCCGAGAGCTGCCCGTCGTGCAGGCGGTAGCGGAGGGTGTCCCGGGCGAGGTAGACCCCCGGCCGCACCGCCGAGACGGCCATCAGCAGCGCCGTGTCGTCCATCCCCCACAGCGCGGGCCAGCCGCCGAACTCCAGCAGTGCCGCGCGCCGCCACATCACCCCGGCCGGGTGCAGCGGCACCGAGTAGCCGGCGGGATCGGTACGCCAGTGCCGGTACACCTCACCGGGGGCGAGCAGGCCTGGCTGCAGCGGCAACGGCACGGACCGCAGCGAACCGTCGGGCAGCAGGTCCCGGGCGTCCCCCGCCGCGAAGGCCGCCCGGGGGTGGTCCAGCAGCGCGCCGGCGAGTACGGACAGCGCCGCGGGCTCCAACTCGTCGTCGGCGTCCAGGTTCTGCACCAGGGCGCCGCGGCAGCGGGCGAGTCCGCGGTTGCGGGCCTCGGCGGGCCCGTAGCCGCTTGCCCGGTCCGACCCGGCGACGCTGAGCCGGCCGGCGGCCCGGGCGCGTTGCAGCGGGGCGGGCAGGGCCGGCACCGGCCCGTCGAACTGGAGCACCCACTCCCAGTCGGTACGTGACTGAGCCGCCAGCGAGGTGTACGCGGCGGTCAGGGTGCCGGTCCGGCCGCTGTGGCAGGCGGTGAGGACGGAGATCGAAGGGCCCGTCCCGGCCCGCTGCTCGCGCATGATCCCCACTGGCGCGTGATCCTCCCGGTCGGCGGTCGGCCCGGGGGAGTCTACGGTCGAACACACGATCGGGGAACGGTGCCCGGACGCGGTGCCGGTGGGCGGCGAACCTGCCCCGGACGACCGTAGACCTGCCCCCGGGGAAGGGCAGGTCTACGGTGGTTCGAGGGTGGGGCCGGGGGTTCAGTTGTCCTCGGTGGCGTTCTGGTCGGCGGCTGCCGCGGCGCTCTCGGCGGCGTCCACCTTCTGCTGGAGGGCGTCCAGTTGGGCCTGGTCGAGGGTGCTGGGGCCGGTCGCCGGGGTGGCGGCGGGGTGCGGGCCGCAGGCGGTGAGGAGCAGGGCGGCCGCGGCGGCGAGGGCCGCCAGGGCCGGGGCGGTGCGCCGGGTCACTTGCCGGCGGCGGGGGACTGGGCGGCGCACCAGGTGGCGACCGACTTGAGGTCGTTCTGCCGGGTCTGCAGCGTGGTCAGCAGGCTCTTGCGGTAGGTCAGCCGGTCGTTCAGGTAGGTCTGGATCTCGGTGTGGCCGGCGGTCCTGGCGTTGGTGACCCGCTGGTCGAGCCGGGCGACCGAGCCGAGCACGCCCGCGTCGCCGTTGAGGCGCTCCAGCGCCTTGCCGACCCGCTCCTGGGTCTTCGGCAGGCGCTTGCAGATCGCCTTGGACCCGTCGCCGGTGGGCGTCGGCGCGGCGTCGGCGGGGGCGGCGGCCAGCAGGATGCCCGCGAGGGCGAGCGTGGCGGCCGCGGCGGCCTTGCGGTTCACGGGCACGGCGGTCTCCTCCGGTTCGCGGCGGCGTCTGTGCCGACCGATGAGGAGCGTAGGCGTCGTTCTTGTGGAATCCCTGTGGAAGCTCCGCACCCGGCCGGAGTCGGAGCCGGCCCCGGTCCCGACCCCGGCCCCGGGGCCTCGGCCGTCAGCCGGAGAGCCAGTCCCGCCGCGCCGGCAGCCCCGCCGCCGTCCCCTGCGTCCCGCCCGGCCCGGCCAGCGGCAGCCGTACGGTGAAGCGGCAGCCGCGCCCGCCGGGCCCGTCGCCGATGGTGACGGTGCCCCGGTGCAGGGCGGCCTGCTGGGCGACCAGGGTGAGGCCGAGGCCGGAGCCGGGGCTGTCCTGGCGGCGCTGGAAGCGGTGGAAGACGGTGGCGCGGTCGGCGGCCGGGATGCCGGGGCCGGTGTCGTCCACGGTGAGTTCGGCCCAGCCGCCGGCGGCGCGCAGCCGTACCGTGACGGTGGCGGTGCCGTCCTCGCCGCGACCGTGCAGGGCGGCGTTGGCGAGCAGGTTGGCGAGCATGATCCGTAGTCCGGCCTCCCAGCCGAACACCCGGATGCGGGCCGGCAGTTCGGTGCGGATCACGGCGTGCGCGCGGCGCCGGCCGGCGTCCGCGACCTCCGCGTCGACCAGTTCGGCCAGGTCGGTGGAGCTGAACGCCGACACGTCGACCAGGTCGCCGCGGGCCAGCGTGTGCAGGGCGGTGAGCAGTTCGAGCAGCCGGGCGTGGTCCTGCTGGAGCTCCTGCACCACCTCGGCCTGTTCGGCGTGCGGGAGTTCGGGGTGCGCGGCGAGCACGTCCAGGTTGGTGCGCATGCTCATCAGCGGGGTGCGCAGCTCGTGCGAGGCGGCCGAGGAGAACGACCGCGCGGTGTCCAGGGCCTGCGCGGTGCGGTTCGCCTGGTCGTCGTAGCGGGACAGCACCAGGCCGATGGCGGCGGCGAGTTCGTCCACCTCGGCGGTGCCGGTGCGGCCGTGCGCGAAGGCCGCGGCGCCCGCTCCCGGGTCGAGCGCGGCCGCCCGGCGGCTGAGCCGGCGCAGCGAGGCCGTGCCGCGCTCGGCGACGGCCAGCGCGATCGCCCCGGAGACCGGCGCGGAGACCAGCGCGATCAGCAGCACCCGCCGCCGCACCGCGGTCAGTTGCGGATCGTCGCTGTTGGAGGGCACGACCAGCCAGAGCGTGCCGGGGGCGGCGCCGTCGATCCGGACGGTGAGGACCCGCCAGACCCGGCCGCCGCCGCGCACCGTGACCGGCCCGCCGGCCCGGGTGGGCAGGCGGACGGCGTCGCCGGGCTGCGGCCCCATCGCCACCAGCACCTCGCCGTCCTGGCCGGCGACCCGCACGCCGGAGTCGAGCGCGTCGTTGATGACCTTGCGCTGCTGGTTCTGCTCGGACTTCGGTTTGCCCTTGCGGTCGGCGGCGAGCAGGGTCCGCACGCTGGGCAGGACGGCGGCGGCGCGGTCGGTGAGGGCGGAGTCCTCCTGGTGGTGCAGGTCCCGGTTGACCAGGGGGAGCAGCAGCAGGCCGAACGCCGTCACCAGCAGGGGTACCAGGACGGTGACCCAGAGCGCGATCCGGGTGGACAGCCGGATGCCCCGGAGGCGGCCCGGTGGCTCGGGCCGCCGGATCACGTCCGGTCCCGGTCGTCGTCGCCGGGGCGGTCGGCGCCGGTGCGGTCGGCGCCCGGTCGGCCGGCGGCGCTGGGCGGACCGCCGTTGGGCGGACCGTCGGCGGGCGGGCTGTCGGGCCGGGTGTCCGGTGGCAGCCGCAGGACGAAGCCGACGCCGCGGACGGTGTGCACGATCCTGGGACGGCCGCCCTCCTCCAGCTTGCGGCGCAGGTAGCTGATGAAGGTGTCGACGGCGTCGGTGCGCACCTCGAAGTCGTAGCCCCAGACCCGGTCCAGCAGCTGGTCCCGGCTGAGCACGATGCCGGCGTTCCGGGCGAGCTGGGTGAGCAGCTCGAACTCGCGCCGGGTGAGCCGGAGTTCGGTGTCCTCCCAGTGGACCTGCCGGGTCGCGGGCTCGATGGTGAGCGGGCCGACCCGGAGCCGGTCGGCGGGCGGGGCGGGCCGGCGTCGCAGCAGCGCGTGCAGCCGCAGCACCAGTTCCTCCAGGGCGAACGGCTTGACCAGGTAGTCGTCCGCGCCCGCCTGGAGGCCGGACACCCGGTCGGCCAGTTCGTCGAGGGCGGAGAGCATCAGCACCGGGGTGTCGTCGCGGGCGGCGCGCAGCGTGCGGCAGACCTCGGTGCCGCTCAGGCCGGGCATGGAGACGTCCAGCACCAGCACGTCGGGCCGTCGTTCGCCGAGTTCGCGCAGGGCGCTGCGGCCGTCCGCGGCGAGCAGCACGGTGAAGCCGCTCAGCCGCAGGCCGCGCTCGAGCGAACGCCGGATGGCGGCGTCGTCGTCCACCACCAGGACCCGGCCGGCCGTCGCGTTCCCGTCCATCGGGCCTCCTCCCGTCCGGGCCAGACCCTCTCACGCCGGGCAGTCGGGCCGCCCGCCGGGTGGGCGGTCCCGGGTGCGTCGGGGGAGCGCGGGGCGGGGCCGGGCCGGGGCGGCGTCGGGGGTGGGGCCGGGGCGGGCTCGGGGCGGGGCCGGGGTGTGGGTGCAACCGGGCGGTCCGTCAGGGCGTCCTGGCCGGTGAGGCGGACGAGGTTCGCTCCGTCCGACGAAGGGCAGGACAGTAGGTATGGGCATACTCAGCTGGATCATCCTCGGCCTGGTCGCCGGGGCCATCGCCAAGTTCCTGCTGCCCGGCAAGGACCCGGGCGGCATCATCGTGACCACGCTGATCGGCATCGCAGGTTCGTTCGTGGGCGGCTGGCTGTCGTCCAAGATCCTGGACAAGCCGATCTCCAAGGACTTCTTCGACCTGCCGACCTGGGGCTCGGCGATCGTCGGCGCGCTGGTGCTGCTGATCGCCTACCGGATCGTCTTCGGCCGCTCGCGCGACTGAACCGGTCCGCACCGGTCGCGCGACGCGGACACCAGGAGGCCGGGCCCACGGCGGACAGCCACGGGCCCGGCCTCCTGCCGTCCTCGGGGCTCGGTAACCGGTGGCGGGGCGCCGCTCCCGCGCCGTAGGGTCGGGGCCGATCACCGACCCGGGAGTGCCTGTGCCGTTCGAGCTGGACCTGCCCCTCGGAACCGATGCCGAAGGGGACGCCAGGGCCGCCGAGTTCGCGGCCGGCCTCGCCGAGCTGGGCAACGAGCGCTTCCTGCGGGCCGTGGTGGGAGCCCCCGTGCGGCTGCACCACCGCAGCACCGACCGGCTGACCGGCCGGCCCAGCACCCGACCGGAGGTCACCGAACCGACCTCCAGCCTGCTGCTGCGCGCGCTGCACCTGTCCTTCGCGGGACACCTCCCGCTCAGCCTGGCGCCCGACGTGCTGTGGTACGCCGTCGTGCACGAGATCGCCGTCCACGTGCGCCTCAACAGCGCCGTGTACGCGGGGCTGTTCACCGCCACCCCGGACGAGCGCCAGATCGTCGAGGTGCGCGACGACCGGGCGCCCGAGGACTGGGAGCGTTCGATCAACCTGGTCCGGGAGCCGCTCCGGGCGCTGATCGGGGAGCGGACGGCCGACCTGTTCCTGCCCGCGTTCTCGACCACCACGCCCGCCGACGCCACCGCCGCGCTGGTGGCGTTGATGGACGTGGTGTCCCCGTACTACCAGTTCCGATGGCGGACGCTCTGCGGGATCCCCCGGATCCGGCTGGAGGGCACGGCCGCGGACTGGCAGCTGCTGGCCGACCGGGCGCGCGGGCTGGCCGCACACTTCCCGGCGCTGGCGCCCTGGTTCACCGCCCTGCTGCCGGTGCTGGACACCATCGCCTCGACCGCCGCCGGGCACGGGGTCGACCAGGAGTTCTGGAGCTCGCTGTACAAGTACCGGGCGTTCTCCGGTGGCAGCCAGGTCACCGGGTGGATCAACGCCTTCTTCGCCCACCGGTACACCGACGAAGGGCCTTCGCCCAGGACGGAGTTCGGGCCGGGGAGCGCCGGCGGTGGGCAGTTCCCGTCGCACGTCTCGCGGGTCCCGTTCGTCTGGACGAACCCCGTGGGGACGTTCGGCATGGCCTTCCTCGGCGGTGTCCTCGGGATCGAACGGGACGGCGAGTGGATCCGACCCCGGCTCGGCCACGCCGTCGTCGAACTCCTCCCGGCCGCCGCGGACCACGACCCGCGCCTGCCCGAGGGCTGGCAACTGGCCGACGTCCAGCGCCTCACCGGCTGCGCCGAAGCCCGGCTGGTGGACGAGTTCGGCACCGTGACCCACGAGGGCGTGCGCCTGGAGGTCCGGTGCGTGATCGACGTCGGAGGGCTGTGCGTCGTCGGAACGGTCGACGGCGAGTGGTACCTCGGCGACGGGGTGCCCGGTGATACGGCGCCTGGTGATACGGCGCCCGGTGATGCGGCGTCCGGTGGTGACCTGGCGGAGGGCGCGGTCGGGGGCGGGCCCTACGACGTGGTGTGCTGGGCGCACAGCGGGCCGGACCTCAGGGCGGCCCTGGAGTTCTTCTGATCGGTCCCGTCCCGTCCCTCGGCGGGGCTTGCGGTCGGGGCGCGCGGTCAGGGCTCGCGGGGTCAGGTGCCCTTGAGGCCGTTCAGCAGGAGGGTCCAGAGCGCCTCGAAGTCGGCCTCGGCCTGCGGCCGGCTCCACTCGGCGGCGTGCGCCGGGTCGTGGAAGTGGGCGGTGGCCTGGAACACCGCCCGGGCGGCGGTCCGCACGTGGGTGGGGCGGAACGAGCCCTGGTGGATGCCGTCCTGGATGATCTCGGCGAGCTGGCCGATCAGCGTCTCGATGTGCGCCTCGACGGTGTCGCTCAGCTCGCCGACCAGCGTCATGTAGGTGGCGAACAGCTCCGGGTCCTCCAGCGCCTTGGCCCGCTTGGCCGCGAACAGCGTGGCCAGCCAGCGGTGCAGCCGCTCCGTGGCCGGGCCGCGCTCGGCGGTGATCGCCGCCAGGCTGTGGTGCGCGCGGTCCAGCCAGCGCTGGGTGACGGCCTCGCGCAGCGCGGCCTTGCTGGGGAAGTGCCGGTAGACGCTGCCGTGGCTGACCCCGAGGGCGCGGGCGATGTCCACCACGGTCGCCTTGGCCGGGCCGAACCGCCGCAGCACGTCCTCCGCCGCGCCCAGGATCTGCTCGGGGGTGAGGGTGCTGTCGGTGGTCACGGCGGTACGTCCTAACGTGCGGTCCAGCGGGTGGGCCGGTGTGTGGGCCGGCGTGCGGACCGTGGTGCGGTCCGGCCCGGGCGGTCGGCGGGTGCGGCGGGTGCCGGTGCGGCGGGTACGGCGCGTCCGGTCAGCGCTCGCTGTCCAGGTGTGCCATCTGTGCCGCAGCGTACCGGTCGCCGGCGGCGGACCCGGCGGGGACGGCGGACTCGATCGCCGCCAGGTCGGCCGCGGACAGCTCGACCCGCAGCGACCCGAGCGCCTCCGCCAGCCTGTCCCGGCGGCGGGCACCGACCAGCGGCACCACGTCCGCGCCGCGCGAGGCGACCCAGGCGATCGCGACCTGGGCGACCGTGGCGCCCTTCGCGTCGGCGATCTCGCGCAGCGCCTCGACCAGCGCGAGGTTGTGGGTGAGGTTGTCGCCCTGGAAGCGGGGGCTGTGGCTGCGGAAGTCGGTCCGGTCGACCGCGCGGTCGCCCTGCCAGTGGCCGCTGAGCAGGCCGCGGGAGAGCACCCCGTACGCCGTGATGCCGATGCCCAGCTCGCGGGCGGTGGGCAGGACCTCGACCTCCAGGCCGCGGGAGATCAGCGAGTACTCGATCTGCAGGTCGCTGATCGGGTGCACGGCGGCGGCGCGGCGCAGGGTCTCGGCGCCGACCTCGGAGAGGCCGATGTGGCGGACGTAGCCGGCCTTCACCAGCTCGGCGATGGCGCCGACGGTCTCCTCGATCGGGACGTTCGGGTCGAGCCGCGCGGGGCGGTAGATGTCGATGTGGTCGGTGCGCAGGCGGCGCAGGGTGTAGGCGAGCGCGGACTTGGTGGCGGCCGGGCTCGCGTCGTAGCCGAGCCAGGTGCCGTCCGGGCCGCGCTGGGCGCCGAACTTGACGCTGATCTCGACGCTCGCGCGGTCGCGGCCGCGCAGGGCCTCGTGCAGCAGCAGCTCGTTGTGGCCCATGCCGTAGAAGTCGCCGGTGTCGAGCAGGGTGACGCCCGCGTCGAGGGCGGCGTGGACGGTGGCGATCGACTCGGTCTCGTCGGCCGGGCCGTACAGGTCCGACATGCCCATCAGGCCGAGACCGAGGGCGGAGGTGGTGGGGCCGGTGCGGCCGAGGGTGGTGCGGGTGGGGGTGGGGGTGGGGGTGCTGGGAGTGGCGGGGGTGGTCATGAGGGGCTCCAGGTCTGCCGGGGATGGGCGTGAGGCTGACTGATGACAACTATGGCATGTGGGATGACAGATTTCAATATCTGTCAGTCGATACCCGGGCCCTGACATCGCCCACCTGCTCCCCGGCGCTCCCCGTGCGCCCCCCGGCCGGTACGGACAGCCGACCCCTCCTCACCCATCAGGCGTGGAGTGAGGCCCCGTGCAGGCGCTTCGCGATGCCGCCGGGCCGGGGCGGGGGGAAGGTGGAAGCGGGGCTCGGTGCCCCCGCCACCGGCCGTTCCGGGCGTGCGGAGTGCCGGGCCACCTCGCAGGGAGCCGAACGAATCTTCTAGGCTCGCTTCTCGGCCTCCTGCGCCGGTGCCCGCCGCACCGGCCCGGCGGGGCCGACGTCCACGGGCCCCGGGCCGAGCCGGGGTGCCGGACCGAGCGAGGAGGTCGCTGTGTTGCCCAGCCCGAGGTCGCACCGCCTGACGTTGCCAAGCCGGCTGCCATGCCGCCGCACCCGCCCCGCCCGCCGCACGGCTGCGGACTTCCGCACCCTGCCGCTGAGTACCGTCGGCACGGGAGGTGCCCGATGAGCGCGCATACCGTCGCGCCGGCCGCCGGCGGATCCGCCCCCGCGTCCGGCCCCCGCCCCGCGTCCGGCCCCCGCCCCGCCACCGCCGCCGGCGGAGCGCCGGAGGGCGACGGTACGGACGGCGCCCGCAGCCCCGGCGAAGCCCGTACGGCCACCGCGGCCCGGTCCGCCGCCGCGCGCACGGCCACCACGGCCCGTACCGCGACCAGATCCGCCACCCGCGCCACCGCGGCGCCCACCGCCGCCGCCGGGCAGACCGCCGCCACCGCGCCGAGCGCCCCGACGGCCACCCCCGCGCCGAGCGCCCCCGAGACCCCTGCGATGGCCGCCCTCCCCGGCCTCCCGCAGGCGCTCAGCAGCCGGGCCCGCACGCTGGCCGGCGGGGTCCGCCGCCGCTGCGCCGACCTGGCCCGGATGGAGTCCCCGTCCGGCGACGCCCCGCGGCTGGACGCGCTCGCCGAGGAGCTGAGCGCCGGTTTCAAGGCGACCGGTGCCGAGGTCGCCCGGGAGTCCGGCGAGGCCGGCGACCACCTGGTGGTGGAGTGGCCGGGCCGTCGCGCCGACCTCCCCCACCTGCTGGTGGTCGGCCACCACGACACCGTCTGGCCGGCCGGCACGCTCGCCGACTGGCCGGTGGAGGAGAACGAGGGTCGGCTCAGCGGCCCGGGCGTGCTGGACATGAAGGCCGGCCTGGCGCTGATCGAGGGCGCCTTCGCCCTGCTCGCCGACCTCGGCCAGCGCCCGCACCGCACCGTCCGCCTGGTGGTGGTCTCCGACGAGGAGATCGGCAGCCCGAGCGGCCGGATCCTGGTCGAACGCCACCTGCGCGGGGCCGCCGCCGTGCTCGGTCTGGAGCCCTCGCACCCGGACGGCCGGCTGAAGACCGCCCGCCGCGGCTCCTCCCGGGTCCGGCTGACGGTCACCGGCCGCGAGGCGCACGCCGGCAATGACGCCGCGCTCGGCGTCTCCGCCGTGGACGAGCTGGTCGACCAGCTGGTGGCCGTCCGCGGGCTGGCCCGCCAGCCCGGCACCGAGCTCAACGCGGGCCGGATCACCGGCGGCACCCGCGCCAACGTGGTGGCGGGCCGGGCCGAGGCCGAGCTCGGGCTGCGGTTCGCGACCGCGGAGGCCCAGCGCTCCACCCTCGACACCCTCGCCCACCTGACCGCGCTGCGCCCCGGCGCCCGGGTCCGGGCCGAGGTGATCTCCAGCCGGCCGGCCTGGCCCGAGCGTTCCGGCAACCTGCTGCTGCGGCACGTCCGTTCGCTCGCCGCCGCGCTCGGCCAGCAGCTCGACGGCGCCCCGGCCGGCGGCGCGGGCGACACCAACGCGGCCGGCGCCCGCGGCCTGCCCACCCTGGACGGCCTCGGCGCCGTCGGGGCCGGCCCGCACGCGCGCCACGAGCACATCAGGGTCGACCAGCTCGCGCCGCGGATCGCGCTGCTGGCCACCCTGCTCGCCGTCCCGCTGCCCCGCCTGCGCGACCGGACCTGACCCGGCGGTCCCCTCCGGACCGCCCGCCCGCCCGGCGCTGCCCGACCCCGCACCACCGGCGTCGGGCGGCACCGGTCCACCTCCGGTCCCGCCCGGAACCGCCCCGCCCCGGTGCCGATCCCACCCCGCCGGCCGACTCCCACCCCCGGTGCCTTGTCAAGGCACGGCACCGCCGTCCACAATGGAACCGACCGAACGGTCAGTCGGGAGGCGGTGCAATGACGGCGACAGAGGCGACGGGCCTGGCCGAGCCGGGTCTGGAAGCACACTTCGACGAGGTGATCGCCGCCGAGCAGCGGATCGAGCCCCGGGACTGGATGCCGGACGCCTACCGGGCGACGCTCATCCGGCAGATCGCGCAGCACGCCCACTCCGAGATCATCGGCATGCAGCCCGAGGGCAACTGGCTCACCCGGGCCCCCTCGCTGCGCCGCAAGGCGATCCTGCTCGCCAAGGCCCAGGACGAGGCCGGCCACGGCCTCTACCTGTACGCGGCCGCCGAGACCCTCGGCATCGACCGCTCCGAGCTCACCGAGAAGCTGATCTCCGGCCGGCAGAAGTACTCCTCGATCTTCAACTACCCCACCCTGACCTTCGCCGACGTCGGCGTCATCGGGTGGCTGGTGGACGGCGCGGCGATCTGCAACCAGGTCCCGCTCTGCCGCTGCTCCTACGGGCCGTACGCCCGCGCGATGGTGCGGATCTGCAAGGAGGAGTCCTTCCACCAGCGGCAGGGCTACGAACTGCTGATCACGCTGATGCGCGGCACCGACGCCCAGCGCCGGATGGTCCAGGACGCGGTCGACCGCTGGTGGTGGCCGTCGCTGATGATGTTCGGCCCCTCCGACGGCGACTCGCCGAACACCGCGCAGTCGATGGCCTGGCGGATCAAGCGGCACACCAACGACGAGCTGCGCCAGCGGTTCGTCGACATGACCGTCCCGCAGGCCGACCACCTCGGCGTGACCCTCCCCGACCCGGCGCTCGGCTGGAACGAGGAGCGCGGCAGCTGGGACTTCGGCGAGCCGGACTGGTCCGAGCTCAAGCAGGTGATCAAGGGGCAGGGCCCGTGCAACGAGCAGCGCGTCGAGCGCCGCCGGGCCGCCCACGAGGACGGCGCCTGGGTCCGCGAGGCGGCCCTGGCGTACGCACAGAAGCGGAGATCCGAGGGTGGAGCCGAACGTGACTGAGACCAAGGCCGGCTGGCCGCTCTACGAGGTGTTCGTGCGCCCCCGGCGCGGCCTCAACCACGTGCACGTCGGTTCGCTGCACGCCGCCGACGACCGGATGGCGCTGCTCAACGCCCGCGACCTCTACACCCGGCGCAACGAGGGCGTGAGCCTCTGGGTGGTCCGCTCCAGCGCGATCACCGCCTCCACCCCGGACGAGCAGGACCCGTTCTTCGCGCCCAGCGGCGACAAGGTCTACCGCCACCCGACCTTCTACGACATCCCCGAGGATGTCCCGCACATCTGACGGGGGACCGCAGACCATGACCGACGACCACGTCTACCTCCACCTCTCCGAGGCCGCCGCAGGCCCCGAGGGCGAGGCCCGCTGGGCGTACGGCACCGGGTTCGCCGACCCGCTGCTCGGCGTCGACACCAGCGTCCCGCCCGGCGTCGACGGCGCGGACCTCGCCGCCTACTGCCTGATGCTCGGCGACGACGCGCTGGTGCTCGCCCAGCGGCTGATCGAATGGTGCACCCGCGCCCCCGAGCTGGAGGAGGAGGTCGCGCTCGCCAACCTCGGCCTCGACCTCCTCGGCCAGGCCCGCCACCTGCTCACCCGGGCCGGCCAGGCGGACGGCAGCGACCGCACCGAGGACGACCTCGCCTACTGGCGCGAGGAGCACGAGTTCCGCAACGTCCGGCTGGTCGAGGCCCCGAACGGCGACTTCGCCTTCTCGATCGCCCGCCTGCTGCTGTTCTCCACCGCCCGGCACGCCCTCTACCTGCGGCTGGCCGACCACGCCGACCCGGTGCTGGCCGCCGTCGCCGCCCGCGGCGCCAAGGAACTCGCCTACCACCAGGAGTACGCCGCCTCCTGGACGCTCCGGCTCGGCGACGGCACCGCGTACTCCGCCGCCCGGATGCAGGCCGGCCTGGACGCCGTCTGGCCGCTGCTGGACGAGCTGTTCACCCCGCACGCCGTCGAACTGCGGCTCGGCGTCGACCCGTCCTGCCTACGCGACGGCGTCCTGACGAGCCTGGCCGCCGTGATCGGCGAGGCCTGCCTCACCGTGCCCACCATCCCGCCGCTCGCCAGGGTCGGCGGCCGGGCCGGCCGCGACGGCGTCCACACCGAGGCACTCGGCCCCCTGCTGGCCGAGTTCCAGGTGCTGGCCCGCGCCCACCCGGGGGCGACATGGTGACCACCGCCACCCGCGCCTGGGAGGTCGCCGCCGCCGTCCCCGACCCCGAACTCCCCATGCTCACCCTCGCCGACCTGGGCATCCTCGCCGAGGTCGAGCAGGCCGGCGACACCGTCACCGCCTGGATCACCCCGACCTACTCGGGCTGCCCGGCCGTCGCCGAGATGGCCGCCGACGTCGACGGGCGGCTGCGCGCCGCCGGGTTCACCGACGTCCGGGTCCGGCTGCGGCTCGACCCGCCGTGGTCCACCGACCTGATCACCGAGGACGGCCGCCGCAAGCTCGCCGACGCGGGCATCGCCCCGCCGCACACCACGGGGTCCGGCCCCGGACTGCTCAGCCTCGGGCCCACTCGGCGCCTGGTGACCTGCCCGCAGTGCGGCAGCGCCGACACCGAGGAGCTGTCCCGCTTCGGCTCCACCGCCTGCAAGGCACTCTGGCGCTGCCGTGCCTGCCGGGAGCCCTTCGACCGGATCAAGGAGATCTGAATGGCCGTCCGCCGACCGACGTTCCACGAGCTGCGGATCGCCGCCCTGGAGCCGCTCTGCGAGGACGCGGTCGCGGTCACCTTCACGGTGCCGGACGCCCTCGCCGAGGACTTCGCCTTCCGCCCCGGCCAGACCCTCACCCTGCGCCGGCTGGTCGACGGCGCCGACGAGCGCCGCTCGTACTCGCTCTGCGCACCGGCCGGCGGCCCGCTGCGGATCGCCGTGCGCGAGGTGCCCGGCGGGCTGTTCTCCGAGTGGCTGGTGCGCCGTGCCCGCGCCGGCGAACCGGTCGAAGTCCTGCCCCCCACCGGCCTGTTCACCCCCGACCTGGGCGAGCCCGCCGAACACGTCCTGATCGCCGCCGGCTCCGGCATCACCCCGATGCTGTCCATCGCCGGCTCGGTGCTCGACGCCCACCCCGACTCCCGGGTCACCCTGCTCTACGGCAACCGCCGCAGCGACACCGTGATGTTCGCCGACGAGCTGGCCGACCTCAAGGACCGCCACCTCGGCCGCTTCCAACTCCTGCACGTGCTCTCCCGGGAGACCCGGGACGCCGAACTGCTCAGCGGCCGGCTCGACGCCGAGCGCGTCCGGGCGCTGCTCACCGCCCTGGTCGACCTGCCCGCCGTCGGCCACTTCTGGCTCTGCGGCCCGTACGGCATGGTGGTCGGCACCAAGGCACTGCTCACCGAACTCGGCGTGCCCGCCGAGCGGGTGCACCAGGAGCTGTTCCACGCCGAGGACGAACCCGTCGCCGAGCGCGTCGAAGCCACCCCCGACGGCGAGGCCAGCGAGGTCACCCTCGTGCTGGACGGCCGCGCCTCCACCCTCGCCCTGCCCCGCGACCGTTCGCTGCTGGACGGCGCCCAACGCTCCCGCCCCGACCTGCCGTTCGCCTGCAAGGGCGGGGTCTGCGGCACCTGCCGGGCGCTGGTGGTCGACGGCGAGGTCGAGATGCGGCGCAACTTCGCGCTGGAGGAGAAGGAGGTCGCGGCCGGCTACGTCCTGACCTGCCAGGCCCGCCCCGTCTCCGAACGGGTCACGGTCGACTACGACCGCTGAACCCGCCGCCCGCACCGGGGGTCGTCCCGGAGTCGTCCCGAAGGATCGGAACAAACGCCAACTCGTTGTCGTACGAGTGTGGTTGAGTGGGCGCGCCCTGTTCCGATCCGGAGGGAGACCGGATGCGCCACCACCTGGCCCGACTCGGGCCGGTCCTGCTCGCGACCCTGCTGGCGGCCGGCTGCGGCTCCGACCCGGCCCCGGAGAAGGACGGACCGGGCGACTACCACGCCACCGACGACATCTGCACGGTGCTGCCGTACCGGCTGCTGACCGACCCGCTCGGCGACCACTTCGGCACCGACGAGCCGTCCACCCGTGACTCGGGTGGCGCACCGGCGTCCAAGTGCGTCGCCTCCTTCGACCCGCAGAGCGCCTCGCCCTACCAGCACACCGTCACCACGGTCGACGTCGTCTTCCTCCCCGACACCGCGCTCGCCCGCAAGCTGCACACCTTCGACCGCACCGAGAACCAGCCCAAGTACGCCATCGGCGGCAAGGTGACGGAGGTCAAGGGGGTCGGCCGGGAGGCCTTCCGGTTCCGCAACACGGCCGGCTCCGACACCGGGCCGATGTTCGAACTGGTCACCCGGGACAGCAACGTGGAGATGACCGTCACCTTCCTGGTCGACTTCCGCGAACCGCCGGACGACAAGGCCGCCGACGTCGTGCTCCGCAAGATGGAGGAGTTCGCCAAGGCCTCCTTCACGGCGCTCAAGGGCTGAGCACGGGGGCCTGCGCCGCCTCCGGCTCGCCGATCAGATTCACGATCCCGTTGACGGCCGCCCGCCCCGCCCGGTTGGCCCCGATCGTGCTCGCGGACGGGCCGTACCCGACCAGGTGGACCCGCGGGTCGGCGGTCGCCCGGGTGCCGTCCAGCTGGATCCCGCCGCCGGGGGAGCGCAGGCCGAGCGGGGCTAGGTGGGTCACCTCCGGCCGGAAGCCGGTCGCCCACACGATCGCGTCCACCCGCTCCTCGTGCTCGCCCCACGCCACCCCGTGCTCGGTCAGCCGGTCGAACATCGGCCGCCGCTCCAACGCGCCCAGCTCCTGCGCCCGCCGGTACGCCACCGACGGACCGAGCCCCGTCACGCTCACCACACTGCGCACCGGCAGCCCCAGCCGCACCCGCTCCTCCACCTGCGCCACCACGGCCCGCCCGAACTCCGGGGTGAACGGCCCCTCGTGGAACACCGGCGGCCGCCGGGTCACCCACACCGTCTCGCCGACCTCGGCCAGCTCCGACAGCACCTGGATCGCGGACGCGCCGCCGCCGACCACCACCACCCGCTGCCCGGCGAAGCCCTCCGGGCCGGCGTAGTCCGCGTAGTGCAGCTGCCGGCCGGCGAAATGGCCCGGGTAGTGCGGCAGGAACGGCCGGCTCCACGTCCCCGTCGCATTGATCAGCGCCCGCGCCGACCACCGCCCGGCATCGCTCTCCACCAGCAGCCGCTCGTCCGGGAGCGAACGCACCGCCCGCACCTTCACCGGCCGCACCACCGGCAGCGCGTGCTTCGCCTCGTACGCCGCGAAGTACCCCGGCACGACCTCCCGCGCGGGAGCGGCCGGGTCGGGCACCGGCAACTCGAAGTCCGGCAGATCGTGGAACCCGTGCACGGTCGCCATCCGCAACGACGGCGCCCGATGCGCCCACGCCCCACCCGGCCCCGCATCCGCATCCAGCACCACGAACCCCCGGTACGGCACGAACCCGCGCCGCCGCAGGTGGTACGCCGCCGACAGCCCCGCCTGCCCGGCGCCGATCACCACCACATCGACCTCGACCGGCTCATTCGTTGCACCGTAAACAGTCACGCACGTGAAACATCGGGGGGCGTTGCCGTGTTCCCGGGCCCGCGCGGGCTCGCTTGGATGGGGAGGGGCCATCCCCGCGGGTGCGGGGAGCAGACTGGTCCCACCCGTCCTCAGCGCACGAAGCCGGGACCATCCCCGCACCCGCGGGGATGGTCCCTTCGGCGCCAAGTACTCCGCCTAAACCGGCAACTGCTCCCCGCGGCCGCGGGGATGCTCCCTGTTCGGGCCTTTCAGTGACCGGCCGGGGGTGCTGTTTCCCGCGCACTGTGGGACAGCCCGGGGCGCAGCTGTGCCAGTTGCTTGCCGGGTTCCGTGTTCGATCGTCCAATTGAAGACAAGTCGACACCCTCGGCGCGTAGCCGCTAGCCCGTGGCCGCCTGGAGGTGGACGAGGCCGGCGACGCTGAAGATGAGGATGGTGTCCACGGCGGCGGTGGGGGAGGCCGGGGGCGCGGTCTGGCCGGCGGGCGGGAAGGTGATGCGGGGGCCGGACCCGCCGAAGGTGGCGCTCTCGCCCGGGTTGATCAGGACGCCCGCCGAGGAGAGCGCGTTCTGCGGCCCTGTGCTGCCCTGGAGGGTGGCTCGGCCGTACTCGGTGGTGCTCACCACGCTCAGGTGCTCGGGGACGGTGCCCTCGTTGCGGACGGTGAGGGTCAACTCGGCGCCGCCCGAGGCCGCGTCGCGGTGCAGTACCGCGTCGGTCAGCTCCAGGTGGGCGCGCGGGCCCCGGACGGAGAGCGAACCGATCGGTGTCGAGGAGGCCTCGGCGGGACCGGCCGGCGCGGTGCTGCCGGAGCTGCACGCCGTCAGCAGCGTGAGAAGTGCGGCGGCCAGGGCGAGAGCGCCGGCTCGGGTTGTCCTGGGGCGGACGGGATTGCGATCCATGCCCGCATTATCGGCAGTCCTTACACCGCCGGTCGCTCAGACCTCGCCGAACCGGCCGTCCGCGGCGGCACGGACGAACCGCTCCCAGGTGGTGGCGGGGAAGTGGAGTTGGGGCCCGTCGGGGTTCTTGGAGTCACGGACAGGGATGGTGTCACCGAGGTTGTAGGCCGTTTCGATGCAGTCGCCCCCGTTTCCGTCGCTGTAGCTGCTCTTCATCCAGTGGGCGGCGGTGCGGTGATCGGGGTCCATGTTGAGCAGTCCCTCCATGACGCGACGGATCAGCCGAGCCGAGTCGCTGACGGACAGTGCATCGGCTGTGAGTCGATCATAGGCCCGGGTGCGTCGCGCCAACTGGTCGGGATCGCAGGTGAAATGGCCGCCCGCAATGCTCTCGGAGTACACCCATCGAGCTCCCTCCGGCAGGGTGACGATGGTGAAGGTCGTTCCGGATCGGGTGCGTTCGCCTAGGTCGAAGGGCGCCACCTGCAAGGTGATGTTGGGACGTTGCCCGACGTTCAGGAGGTGGGCCAGCTGGGCCCGCATCACCCGCGGCCCGCCGACCACGCGTCGGATCGCTGCTTCGTCGAGCACTACCGCGAGGGCGGGCGCGTCCACCCCGGAGAGAAAGCGATGCTGGCGACTCAGTCGGGCGGCGACGTACTCGGCGATCTGGTCCTCGTCCGCGTCCTCATTCTGCGCTCGGAAGAGCGCAGCGGCGTAGTCCGATGTCTGCAGCAGTCCTGAGATCAGGCTGACCTGATATTGGCGCAGGTGAACCGCCTCCGCCTCCATCGCCGCGTACCGGCGGAACCAGTCCGGGTGTTCCACCTCCGCGTACCAGGCCACCTCGTCCCAGGCGCGGGCGAGTCGGCCGCCGGTGGCGAGGATGGCGTCGCAGCGTTCGGCGAGGTCGCGTTGCGGGACCCGGTCCATGCTCTCGATCCGGGAGATCAGCGACGGGTGGCACGGGATCCGGCGTGCGACCGAGGTGGCCGTCTCGCCGGCGTCGGCGATCAGGTCGCGCAGGAGCCAGGCGAAGCTCTCCGGGCGCAGCGTGCCCTGGACCCGTGCGTGCTGGCGGTTTCTCATGGTTCGACCCCCTGGCGGGCGGGCGTGGCGCCCGGCAACTCCCTGTCCGGGCGCCACGCTACTACTCCACGTGAACGGTTCGTGGCGGAACGCTACGAATCACTCCGCTCCGCTCCGCACGGCCGAGCCGCCGGGCGCCGGCGAGGTGGAGGGCGGTGCCGACCGTGGCGCCGATGGTCATGCCGGGGTTGCCGTGCGTGATCCCGAGCAGGGCGTCGCCGAGCTGGGCGACGGCGGAGACGGCGAGCAGCGGGAGCAGGCCGCGCCGTCGGCCGGTGGCCACCAGGAGCAGGATCGCTGCGCTGAGCGGGAGTTGGCGTGCGGCGTACGCCTCGGCGTAGAAGTCCGCTCCGGCCCCGGCGTCGGGGAGCAGCAGGGCGGGTGAGGCGACCGCGAGCAGGCAGGCGAGGGCCGAGACGGCGGCGAAGGCGGCGTTGGCGATGAGCAGGGTGCGGGTGCGGCGGTCGCCGGTGAGCGGGCGGGCAATGGCGGCAGACATTCCGGTCTCTCCAAGAATCATTCGAGCTGTGAACGATTCTGGAAGAGTAGCGTTGCCGCCATGGACGATGTCAATGCCAATGCGCTGACCGGGACGTTGGCGTTCCGGCTCGGCACCCTCGGTTCGCTGGTCTCGGCGCGGTTCGCGGCGGCCGTGGCACCGCTGGGGGTCAAGCCGAAGCACGTCGGGTTGCTGGCCGTGCTCAGCACGGGCGCTCCCGCCTCCCAGCAGGAGTTGGCGCGGGTCATGAAGGTGGTGCCGAGCCTGGTGGTGTCGCTGGCCGACCAGTTGGAGGAGCTCGACGCGATCGAGCGGGTACGGGATCCGGAGGACCGTCGCCGTCATCGGCTCTCGCTGACGGACGGCGGCCGCGACCTGCTGGCCGCCTGCCTGGCGGCGGCGGCCGAGCTCGACGCCGAACTCACCGCCTCGCTCGGCGCGGCGGACGGTGAGGCGCTGATGCGACTGCTCGGTGTGCTGGCCAGTGAGGCGGGGTTGCCCGGCTGAGGAGCGTCCCGCTCCCTCGTCAGAGGCCCGGGACCTCGGACTCCGGAGCGTCAGGGGCAGCCGCTCCGCAGCGTCCCGGGTCGGCCTGCGACGGCGGCACCCACCCGTTGCTGCGCGCATGGTGGACGAAAGCGGGCGGAAGCCGCAGGTGGTGCTGCTCGACGTAGTGGGCCAGGTCGCTCGGCCAGTCCCACGTACCGTCGGTCAGCACGGCCGTGCTGCCCAGCGGCGGGCCTCCGGGTTCGAGGTGGCAGCTGGCCAGGGATGTCGTGGCGGCCAGCAGGGTGCCCGCCCTCAGGTAGCCGAGGAGAGCCTTGTCGTCCTCGCCGGGGTCGGCGTACAGGAACGGCAGCATGCTCGGAGCCTGCTGCTCACCGCCGGCCAGTTCCCGGTAGTACCCCAGCTGCCGGGCCCGGTCGCCGCCGGTGAGCAGCGGTGGGGCGGTCTCGGGGAGGCGGCGCACGGTGATGATGGGCAGGGGCGGGCGGACCACCTCCGGTGGCCGGGTGAGGTCCGCCAGTTCGGCGCGGGGCGGTTCGTGCCGGGCAACGGCGGCGACGTACTCGCGGGCCTGGGCGATGCTCATCCCCGGTGCGTGGCGGCGCAGTTCGCGCAGTGCTGCCACGGTGCCCCGATCCTCCAGCCTCGCGCCGACCAGGCGGGCGACCGGGTCCGGTCGCGGCAGGCCGCGCACGTCGTGCCGGTAGAGGTCCTCCCATGCGCCGGTCAGGTACGTCGGGGCCGGGATCAGGTGCAGGCTGCCGTCGGCCGCGTCGACCAGGAACGGGCCGAGGCCCGACAGTCGATGCCTCCGGTGGCGGGTGCGGAGGTACTCGGCCGACTGGCAGAAGACCAGCCATCCCGGTGGATGCTCCTCGGTGCCGGAGACCAGCACCTCCGGTGCCCACCGGTGGGTGTCGAGCGCCAAGGTGCGCTCGTATGCGAGCCAGGCCCGGACCAGGCCGATCGCCGACTCCCGTGGTGTCCTCACAGCGGAGATCATCCCGATCGCTGGGCGGTCCGGCCAGCGAGATTCGTGCGAGGGGGCTCGGCGCCGCAGCGGCTCCGGGGCGCGGAACGGGCCGGGCGCCCCGGGGTTCGCCCCGTACGCCCGGCCCGCGCGCCCGGGTCGTGCGCCCGTGCGTGGCTGCACGGGCCCGCGTGCGCCCGCTCAGTCGAGTGGGGAGATCACCGCCGCCGTGCCGTACGCGCAGATCTCAGTGCCCAGGTCCGCCGCCTCGGTGACGTCGAACCGCATCATCAGCACCGCGTGCGCCCGCTCAGCCGAGCGGGGAGATCACCGCCGCCGTGCCGTACGCGCAGATCTCGGTGCCCAGGTCCGCCGCCTCGGTGACGTCGAACCGCATCATCAGCACCGCGTTGGCGCCCCGGGCCCCGGCCTGCTCGACCAGGCGTTCCATCGCCTGGTTGCGGCTCTCCACCAGGGTCTTGGTGAGGCCCTTCAGCTCGCCGCCGACCAGCGACTTCAGCCCTGCGCCGATCTGCGAGCCGAGGTGGCGGCTGCGCACGGTCAGCCCGAACACCTCCCCGATGATCCGCTCCACCCGGTAGCCCGGCACATCGTTGGTGGTGACCACCAGCACGCTGTCGGACGGGCGCTGCCCGCCGCCGAAGTCGTCAAGGTTGCTCATCCCACCACCCTTGCCGATGAACTCCACGGTGCCCGGCTGACGCGCCGGGGGTCCGCCCGTGCCACGGCGGCCCGCAGCGGTGCGACGAACCCGGCCCGCACCGGTGATCCCGGGCCCCGGGGGCCGTACTGTAGGCGCATGGGCGAGCGAAGCGATCATCCGCAGGGGCCGGGCGCGGCGGAGGAGTCCAACGCACAGGAGATCGAGGCCACCGTGGTCCTCGGCATCCGGATCACCGACTGGCCGGCCCTGCGCGCCGCCGCGCAGGCCGCGGTCGCGGAGCTGGACTTCGCCGGCATCGATCCCGCCAAGCAGCGGGCCGACCTGCTGCGCGAGGTGTCGGAGGACCCGAACGCGGCGCTCGGTGCCCTGCTGCACCCGGACCGGCTGGTCGCGGCCATCCCCGGCATCGAGGCGCTCGGCGGCACGCTGGAGATCAGCGTCACGGACGACTTCGCCCCCGACTTCGCCGAGCTGTTCCCGCTGGACTCCGAGGACGGCGACAGCGGCGACTGGACGCTCACCCCGCGCACCGCCTGCCTGCTGCACACCCAGCTGATCGGCCTCGCGGACGCGGGGTACGACGACCTGGACGAGCACCTGGACGAGCCGGTGACCGACGGGGACGAGGGGGACTGGACGGTCTTCTCCCGTCTGCCGCAGCGCACTTGGGGCCTGCACCGGGCCTGGCGGCGCAGCCTGGCGCGGACCTTCGACGACCTGGCGGACGACCTGGCGCTCGGCGAGTGGCCGCTGCCGCGCAGTCTGGCGGAGGAGCTGGCGCTGCGGATGGCGCTGTCCGACGCGCGGGCGCTGCTCGGGGCGCAGCCGGAGTCGGTCGCGGACATGATGGGCGACCTGCCGGCGGATCTGTACGACTACGACTGGGACGGCTGCGCGGACGAGCTGTTCGGGGTGTTCGGTCCGGACGACGGTGATCCGGAGCTGGATTCGTCGCAGCGCACCGAGCACCTGCTGGGGGCGACCCATCCGGAGGGCTGGTTCCTGACGTACGAGGACGCGGAGGAGCGGGACCCGGGCCGGGGCCACCGGCGCTGAGCCCGTCCGCGGCTGGCATCCTGGTGGGGTGAGTTCACCTTTCGACGCCCCCAGCACCCCCGAAGAGCCGGCCGACCGGGACAGCCTCGAGCAGTTCGTGCTGCCGCTGGTGGTCCGCCTGGAGCGGGCCGACCCGCCGGGCCGGACGGACGCGTTGGAGACCTCGGCGCGGGCGGTGCTGACGCTGCTGGCGGATCCGCGGGTGACCGGGGTCGAGGGCGAGTGGGCGGAGCGGGTCGCGGCCTGGGAGGACGCCCGGATCCGCAAGGTGGTCCGGCGGGCCCGGGGCGGGGAGTGGCGCAAGGCCGGCGAGCTGCCGGGGATCACCGTGACGGGGGCGGGCGGCGCCGAGGTGCGGGTGTTCCCGCCGGTGCCGTTGGACGGCTGGCCGAAGGAGCTGGCGAAGCTGCAGGTCTCCGGTACGGAGTTGGACGACGCCGAGCCGCCGGCGCCGCCCGCGGCCGGGGTGCCGGTGCTCTGGCTGAACCCGGGGCTGGAGATGAGCGCGGGCAAGACGATGGCGCAGACCGGGCACGCCGCCCAGCTCGCCTGGTGGCGGCTGGACGGCGCGCAGCGCAAGGAGTGGGCGGAGTCGGGTTTCGCGCTGGCGGTGCGGACGGCCTCGCCCGAGGCGTGGGCCGGGCTGACGTCGGGCGGGCTGCCGCTGGTCCGCGACGCGGGTTTCACCGAGATCGCTCCCGGTAGCTGCACGGTGGTCGCGGACCACCCGGCGCTGCGGGAGGCCTAGACCGGCCCGCCGGGGTACCCGTGGGCGCCCCGGCGGGCCGGTCGGGCCCGGTCAGGCCGGGCGGGTGCGGACCGCGAGCCGGGCCTCCGCCAGTGCCAGGCCGGTGACCGAGAGCAGCAGGACGCAGGTGCCGGCGGCGGTGGCCGTGGTGAGCTGCTCGCCGAGCAGCAGGACGGCGATGACGGTGGCGCTGACGGGTTCGATCAGGGCCACCACGGAGGCGGTGGTGGCTCGGACCACGGCCGCTCCGGCGAAGTACATCCCGTAGGCGAGCGCGGTGGGCACGGCGGCCAGGTAGGCGAGCAGGCCGAGGGTGCGGCCGAGGGCGGCCGGGTCGGGCCACAGGCCCTCGGCGGCCGCGAACGGAAGCAGGCACACCGCGCACACCGTGAAGGACCACAGGGTGGTGGCGTACGGGCTGTCGCCGCCGCCGTCGCGGCCGAGCCGCCGGGTGTAGAGGGTGATGCAGGCGTAGCCGCCGGCGGACAGCAGGGCCCAGGCGATGCCGGCGGGGCGGACCTGGCCGCTGCCGCCGTCGCCGAGGACGAGGACGGCGAGCCCGGCGAGGGCGCCGGTGACCGCGAGGGTGCCGGCCGCGCCGAGCTGCTCGCCCATGGTGAGGCGGGCGCCGAGGGCGATCAGGACGGGGGCGGCGCCGAGCGTGACGACGGTGGCGACGGCGAGGCCGGTCTGCTGGACGGCAAGGAAGTAGGCGGCCTGGAACAGGGTGAGTCCGAGGCCGTTGACCAGGATCCGGCGCAGCCGGGCGGTGCGGGGCAGCGGCCGGGCGGCGGTGCCACCGGTACGGGCGCTGGTGCTCCGGGTACGGGCGCGGTGTGCGGCGCCGAGCGGTCGGGCGATCAGGAGCAGCAGGACTCCGCCCGCCGAGCGCCAGAAGGTGAGGGCCATCGGGCCGAGTCCGCTGCGGCCGTAGAGCAGGGCGGCGGCTGCGCCGGCGGTGCCCCAGGCGGTCGCGGAGAGCACGAGGTAGAGCAGGGCCCGCCCGACGGGCAGGGCACGGGGGTGCGACATGGGTGTGGTTCTCCCACCGAAGACATGAGGTGTCGGTCGTGTGATCCCGTACGCGGGCAGCACCGACCGGCCCGGGGGTGGTGATCACCCGGGAGTGGTCCTCAGTGGCCTGGCCGCCCGCTCAAGCGGCGGGAGGTGGCAGAACGGTCTGCGGCATGTCCGCCACCCTATCGCGCCGGGCGCCTGCCGGGGCGGCGCGGCCACCTGCGGTGATGGGGGCGCGCCCGGGGGCGTACGGGAGGCCGAGGGGGCGGCCGGCGGCGGGCGTGCCCGGACCGTCATGCGGCATGTCGGCCCGGTGCCGGGCGAGTTCGGGCAGGACCGGCGGGCGAGCCTTGTCAAGCTCTTGTGAAGATCGCTAGTCTCCCAGCTCAGGCGGTCCCGAGGCGACTGAGAGGGGACGGCCGTGTCGGCGGCTTCGGCATTACCCGGACGGCAGGACGAACTCGGCGCGCTCGCACGGGCGGTGGAGCAGTTCGGTGCGGGCCGCGGCGCGGTGCTGGAGATCGTCGGCGATCCCGGCATCGGCAAGACCGCGCTGCTGAACCGGCTCGCCGCGCTGGCGGCCGATCGCGGCGCCGCCGTGCTGCGGGCCCGGGCCCGGCCCGAGGACGCGAAGCCGTACCAGCTGTTCCGCGACGCCTGGGACAGCGCCGAACCGCCCTGCCCCGGCGGGCCGTCCTGGGACACCGCCGCCGAACGCGACCTGGTGCGGGCGCTGCGCACGCTGCCCGAGCGGTACGGGCCCGGCGGACCGGAGGACGGCGGTGCGAGGGGTGGCGGTGCGAGGGGCGATGGTACGGACGGGGGCGGGCCCGGCGCGGTCCTGATCCTGGACGACCTCCACCACGGCGACCCCGCCTCGATCCGACTGGCCGAACGGCTGGTCGGCGGCCGGCCGCCGTACCTGCTGGCGCTCGCGCACCGGCCCCGGCAGACCCCGCCCGCGCTGCTCGCCGCGCTCGACGAGGCCCAGCAGGCGGGCACCCTGCACCGGATCGAGCCGGCGCCGCTGGACGCCGCCGCGGTCGCCGCCGTGCTCGCCGGGGCCGCCGCCGACGGGCGCGCGGTCCGCGGTGCCGAGCAGGCCGAACGGCTGCGCGCCGCCGCCGGGGGCAACCCGCGGATCCTGCGCGTCCTGCTGGCCGCCGGGGCCGATCCGCAGCTGTGGCCCGAACGCGCGGCCGGGGCCGCGGGGCCGCTGCTGCGGGCCGCCGCACCGCTGATCGCCGAGTTCGACGCGCTCTCGGTGGCGGCGACGGAGGTGTTGGCGGCGGCCGCCGTCCTCGGCGAAACGTTTCTCCTGGGGGAGCTCGCCCAGGTGGCCGGGCACCATCCGGACCACACCGCCGAGGCGGTCGCCGAACTCACCCGCGCGGACCTGTTCAGGCCCGGCGGCCCGGCGGGCGACCTGACCTTCCGCCACCCCGTCCTCGGCCACCTGGTGCACCACCGGATCGCCCCCGGCCTGCGGCTGCGCGCCCACCGCCGGGCCCTCGCCCTGCTGGAGGCCCGGCACGCCGGCGCCGCCGCCCGGGCCCGGCACGCCGAGCACGCCCTGCTCGGCGGCGACCGGCCCGACCTGGTCGCCGTGCTCGCCGAAGGCGCCGCCGAGGTCTACGCCTCGGCCCCTGCCGCCGCCGCCCGCTGGCTCGGCGCCGCACTGGCGGCCCTGCCGGCCACCGGGCCCGGCGCCGAGCACCGGGTGGCGCTGGGCCTGGACCGCTGCCGGGCGCTCACCGCCGCCGGCCGCCTGGAGGAGGCCCGAACCCTCGCGCACGACCTCCTGCGCACCCCCGGCGGTCTGCCCGAACAGCGCCGCACCGCGGCCCTCGCCGCCTGCGTCGAGGTGGAGCGCCTGCTCGGACGCTACGCCGAGGCCGACGCGATGGCCCGGACCGTCATCGACACCCTGCCCCGGCCGCTGCCGGCCCCGCTGGCCCCCGAAACCGTCCAACTGGTCTTCGACCACGGCCTGGTGCACGCCCTGCGCGGCACCGCGGCCGAGGTCCGCACCCTCGCCCACGAGGCCGCAGCCGCAGCCGGGGCCGCAGAGGTCACGGCGGCCACGGCCGCCGCCGGTTCCGGTCCCGACGACCGGACGGCGCTGCGCGTGCTGGCCGCCTTCTGCGACAGCTACGCCGGCGACCTCACCCGGGTCGGGCCCGAAGTGGCCCGGTGCGGACGGCTGGTCGACGCCCGGCCCGACACGGTGGCGGGCCGGGCCCCCGAGGTGCTGGCCCTGCTCGGCTGCGCGGAGCTCTACCTGGAGCGCTTCGCCGACGCCCACCGCCACCTCAGCCGCGGCCTCGCCGTCGCGGGCGGCGGCGCGCACAAGCACGTCGCGGTCAACCACCTCATCGGCCTGTCCACCCTGGAGAACTGGGCCGGCCGGCTCGACCTGGCGCAACGGCACGCCCGGGAGGCCGAGCGGCTCGGTACCGAGCTCGGCGCGCCCGACGCCGTCGGGATGGCGATGGCGATGCGCGCCTCGGCGCTGCTCTGGACGCTGCCCGCGCGCCGCACCCCGGAGGCCGTCGCACTGGCCGAACGGGGCCTGCGGCACACCGTGCCCGGCACCGGCTGGTGGGGCGGCTCCGCGCTCGGGCTGCTGGCGCTGGCCCGGCTGGTCGGCGGCGACCCGCAGGACTGCCTGCGGACCCTCCTGGAGGGCGGCGGCGAGGACCTCGAACCGCTCCAACCGGCCTCCCGCCCTTCGCTGTTCGCCCTGATGACCACGGCGGCGGTGCACAGCGGTGACCTCGACCTCGCCCGGCGCAGCGCCCGCGCCGCCGACGCCGCCGCCGGCGGGCTCGGCCGGCCGTCGTTCCAGCAGGCCCAGGCCGACCGCGCGGGTTCCGCGCTCGCCGCGGCCGAGGGTGACCACGGGCGCTCGGCGGAGCTGGCGGCGAAGGCGGCGGAGGCGTTCCGCGCGCTGCGGATGCCGGTCCTGCACGCCTGGACGGTGCTGGCCGTCACCGTGGCGGTGGCCCGGGCGCACGGCCCGGCGGCGGCGATCGGGCCGCTCGACGAGGCGATCGAGGGGGCGCGGCGGTGCGGGGCGCTGCGGCTGTGCGAGGACGGGGCCCGGATGCGCGCCGCGCTGGTCGCGGCCGGGCCGCCCGGCTCGTCCGACCCGAGCCCGGTGGCAGGGCTGAGCGCCCGCGAACGCGAGGTGGCCGAACTCGCGGCGGCCGGGCTCCCCACCCGGGTGATCGCCGAGCGGCTGGTCCTCAGCCCCCGGACGGTCGACACCCACCTCGGCAGCGCCTACCGCAAGCTCGGCGTCGGCTCGCGGCTCGCCCTGGCCCGCCTTCTGCACCGCCCGCCCGGCGCGGACTGACCCCCCCTGGACCGATGAGTGGTGTGCATCGTGAAGCGGCAGGTCGCGGGCCTGGTGCGATTCCGCGCCCGGATGCTCCTGCTGGTCGCGCGCGGCAGTCCGTCCGCCGACGTGTGACGGGCACCGACGGCACCGGGCTGCCGCCCGCCGCCGAGGGGCGTCTCTCCAGGGCGCCGTCGGGTACGTGAACGGCCGGGATCCCCTGGCGCCACCTCGGTTCGGCTCCGGCAACGGCTGCCGCCATGGTAGGTTATAGGTCGACCACTAACGTAGGAGTGAAGATGGCAGTCAAGGAAGACAGCGCGAACCGCCTCACCGCTGCGCAGCGCGCCGTGGCCGAGCACCTGCGCCTGACCGCCGCGGGACGCACCGACGAGTGGGTGAAGCTGTTCTCCCCGGACGCGGTGCTCGAGTTCCCGTACGCGCCGGCCGGTGTGCCGCGTCGGGTGGCCGGCCACGACGCCCTGGTCGCGCACATGAGCAACTTCCCCGAGACCTTCGACGTGGAGTTCGTCGGCCTGGTGTTCCACGACACCGTCGATCCGAGTCTCGCGATCGCCGAGTTCCGCTCGAAGGGCACCGCACTGCCGACCGGCAAGCCGTACGAGCAGGAGTGCATCTCGGTCGTGCGCACCGATGAAGACGGGCTCATCACCCATTACCTGGACTACTGGAACCCGCTGGTGGCGATCGAGGCGCTCACGCCCGACGACGCACCGTCCGAGCCCGACCGCGGCGTCACTTTTGGCAGCTGACCGCGGCCGTGTTTGACTGACGCCCATGCCTGCTCCCGGTACCAGGACGAAGAGCGACGAACGACGTCGTGCCATCACGGCCGCCGCGATCGACTGCTTCGCGCAGAAGGGTTTCTACGGCACGACGACGCACGAGTTGGCCGCGAGCGCCGGCGTCTCCCAGCCGTATCTCTACCGCCTGTACCCGAACAAGGAAGCACTGTTCGCCGCGGCGGTCGACCACGTGTCCGTGGTGATGACCGAAACCCTGCTCGCACACTCGCCGGCGGCAGGCGGAGCCGAACCGGCACCCGCGGCGGCCTTGGCAGCGGCGCGTGACGGCTACGCCGCGCTCGTCGCTGACCGCACCATCCTGCGTTTCCTCATGCACGCCAACTGTGCCGTCGGCGAGCCGCTGGTAGCAGAGGCCGTGCGGCGGTGCTACGCCAAACAGGTTGACACCGTTCGGCAACTGCTGGGCGACGACGAGGCCGTGCGGCGCTGGTTCGGTGCCGGAATGCTCGACAACGTGGTCGCCGTGCTGGGTCTGGCCGACATCGATGAGCCGTGGGCGCACGTCCTCGCCGCTCGATGACCCGGCACCGGCAGTTCGGCCACGACAGCCCCGAGCGTTCCTCGTAGGCCGGCTCGGCCGGTGGGACTCGGCTTCTTCGCCCAGCCGCGGGCAGGCTTCTTCCGGGCCTGCCTGCGACTGGGCGGGCGTCGGGGCGAGGGCCCGCGGAGGTCTCCGCCGCGGCCCGGTCCTGCTCGGCCACCCGGTTCAGGGCCCGCCCGGCGATGACGAGCTCCTCCCGCTCTGCCTGGACCTCCTGCGGCTGCTCGGCCAACTCCTCGGCAAGCGCGTCCAGTTCACTCCGGAGAGCCGTGATCCGCTCCAGCGCTCGCACCGCCTTCCCTGCGCCTTCACTGCGGTCGGCGCGGCGGAACCCAAGGACGATCCCGACCGGCATGTCGGACGATCTTCACCGTGGACACCCGCCGACGGCCGGCGTGAGCGTCCCGCCAGCCCCTCGCACCACACGCGCGACCTGCAACTTCACGATGCACACCGCTCGATGAGGTGGAGGACGGTCAGGTCGGCAGGTGGACGCCGGAGTTCGGTAGTCCGGTTGCGTAGGTCTACGGATGTCCGGGAGTGCGGGGCCGGGCGAGACTCGTCCGCGGCGGGGCGGCCCCAGGGCCGCGACCGCGCACCCCCGCACCCTCGCACCTCTACCGTGGAGTCACCCATGCAGCTCAGGAAGGCCTTCGGCGCCGTCGCCCTCGGGGTCACCGTACTCACCGCCGTCCCGGCGATCGCCCTGCCGCAGGCGGCCTTCGCCAGCGACTGCTACACCTCCTGCGACCCGTGGGACGTGAACGACCCGATCGAGATCATCGGTCACCCGGTGCCGGACGGCCCCGGGCCCGGCTACGGCGGCTTCTTCGGCGGCGGCGGCACCGGCGTCGGGTCCTCCACGGCCGTCCTCTACAGCAAGGGCCAGACCTGGGAGGAGCAGGAGTACTGCCGCCGCAACGGGAACACCATCCCCGAGAAGCTGACCACGACGGTGCAGTACAACACCTCGTTCAAGATCACGGCCAGCATCTCCTCCGAGGCGCTCACGGCCCTGAAGGCCTCGCTCGGCGCCGAGGTCAACACCTCGGAGACCCGGACCCACACCGTGGACGCCACCCTCAACCCGGGACAGAGCCTCGGGGTGTTCGTCGAGATCCAGACCAACGTGTACCAGATCACCACGTACGACGGGCTCGGCCAGCAGCACGTCGACTACGTCAACGTGACCGCGCCGACCGGTGCGGTCACCGACCACGCGTGCTGACGAGCTCCGCACAGTCCGGGGCGGCACGACGGGTGCGGCCCGTCGTGCCGCCCCCGGGCGCCGAGGCCGTGCCCGCCGGGGCGCGTGAGCAGGCGCTTGCCGCGTTGGCCGAGCTGAGGGCCGCCGCCGGGTACCTCGGTGACCCGGACCTGTTCCACCGCCCGCGGGCGCGGGCCCGGCTGCACCACGCGCTGGTCGCCGCCACCGACCCGGCCCGGCTGGCCGAACAGCTCGCCTCGGCCGCCGAACAGCGCGTCGCGGCAGGCCTGTTGGCGGTCGGCTCGGTCCGCGCGGAGCTGCTGGAGCGGCCCGGCCGCCGTCCGTGCTTCACCCCGGACGCGCTCGCCGAGCTGCACCGGCTGCTGGTGGCGGCCGACCCGGACATCCCCGGGCCGGGCGGGTTCCGGCGCACCACCGCCCGGGTCACCTGGCCGGACGGGAGCCGGTTCGTGATCGCGGTGGCCCCCGGCCGGGCGCTGCACGGCCAGCTGGAACGCTGGTACCGGTGGGCGGTCGCCGGTGGCTCCCCGGCGCTGGACGCAGCCGCGTTCGGGATGCTGCGACTGTTCACCGTCCACCCGTTCCCCGACGGCAACGGCCGGATCGCCCGGCTGCTCGCCCAGTGCGACCTGGTGGGCAGCGGCCTGCTGCCCGGCCTGCTGCTCGACCTGGACGGCTGGGCGCAGGCCCACCACGCGGCGCAGGACGAGGCGATCGTCGCGGCGGCGGACGGTGACTGGGCCCGCTGGGGTGAGCTGTTCGCCCGCGCCGTGACGGAGACCGCCCGGTACCGGACCGCGACCATCGCCACCTACCGGCACCTCCTCGGCGCGGCCGAGGAGCAGATGGCCGGCGACCCGGCGGCCCTCGCCGTACTCGGCCAACTGCGGTACGCCCCCGCGCTGTCGGCCGACTGGCTGCGCACCCGGATCCCGTACGACCCCGCGCCCGCCCTGGCCGCACTGCGGGCCGCCCGGATCCTCACCCCGCACCCCCGCCTCCCGGCCGCCCTGGTCCACCCGGGCCTGCTTGCGGTCCTGGACACCCCGTACCCGGCGGACCCGGCCGAAGGGCCATCCCGGCGCAGGTGATCGGACGCGCCGGGCATCCTGCGGCTCCTGGGGCTTGGTCCATCGCCGCCAGCCGCAGTCGGCCGGCGCGTGGTTTCGCGTGACCAGGTCCGGACGGACTAGATTGATTGAATGATAGGAGCTGGGTATCATTGATTCATGCTGTACAAGATGCCCCGCCTCGAGTCCGTCGATCATCAGGTCCTGGAGCAGATCAACTCCATGCGTGACCGGCTGCGGCACGCGGTTCAGCAGGCCCCGATGAAGTGGACGCTCGACCTGCGCAAGGCCCTCACCGCCAGTGCCATCGCGGCCTCGAACACCATCGAGGGCTACCGGGTCGACGCGAGGGACGTCGCCGACCTGATGGATGGCGAGCGCGAGGTCGACGCCAGCGACGAGAACAAGGCGGAGACCCTGGCCTATCAGCAGGCCATGACCTACATCCAGTCCCTCCACGACGTGGCTGACTTCCGGTACAGCAAAGAATTGCTCAACGCCCTGCACTGGATGCTCCAGAGCCACCACCACCCACTCAAGACCGCCGGGCAGTGGCGCAGGACAGCCGTCCGGATCACGGCCCCCGGCGACGAGCTCGCCACGGACTACGAGGGGCCGGATCATGAGCTGCTGCCCGGTCTGATGAGCGAGCTCGTCGACTGGCTCAACGAAGGCGACCTCGAGAGCCACGTCCTCGTGCGGGCCGCCATGGCGCACCTCAACCTGGTGAAGATCCACCCCTGGTCGGACGGCAACGGCCGGATGTCCCGTTCCCTGCAGACCCTCCTGATCGCCCGGGGCGGAGTCCTCGCCCCCGAGTTCTCCTCGATCGAGGAGTGGCTGGGGATGCCCGGCAACACCTGGGAGTACTACAAGGTGCTGCGCGAGGTCGGCGGTCCCATCTGGTCCCCCCAACGGGACACCCTGCCCTGGATCAAGTTCAATCTCCTCGCCTACCACCAGCAGACGCAACGGGTCCAGCGCCGCGTCGACCGGTCCAACGACTGCTGGACACAGCTCATCGAAGAGGCTGATCGGTACGGGATCACCGAGCGGCAGACGACCGCCCTGCACGAAGTGGCAATGGTGGGGCGGGTGCGCCGCTCGCGCTACGAGAAGGCGGAAGCGATCAACACCCAACAGGCGACGAGGGACCTGCAGGCCCTGACCAAGGCGGAACTGCTGACAGCGGTGGGGCAGACGAAGGGCCGCCACTACATCGCCGGGCCCCGATTCCCGCAGAAAGTCCTGGAAATCGCCCAACAGCACCACACCATCGTCAACCCGTACGCCGCCACTTAGCGGGCGAGTTCGCGCCGCCCGGATCCTCGGCGTGGACCTGGTCGACGAGCGGGTGGCGCTCTCCCTCGATGCGTGGGAGCGCGCGAAGTCGACCCTCGGCGGTCAGGCCGGGTAGGCGTGGGTCTGGGCGGCCTTGACGGTGGCCCAGACCGTGGCGCCCGGGGCGAGGTCGAGGTCGGCGACGGCGGCCGGGGTGAGGTCGGCGGCGAGCGGGAGCGGGCCGGTGAGGTCGACCCGGACCTGGTCGCCGTGCAGGTCGAGGCCGGCGACGGTGAGCCGGAGGACGTTGCGGGCGCTGGACGCGGGCTCGGTGCGGTGCAGGGTGACGGCCGATGGCGGGAAGGCCACGAAGGCGTCCCCGGTGAGGTCCTCGGTGGTGGCCAGCACCGGGCCGCCGTCCGGCAGTTCGACCTGGTGGCCGCGGGCGGTGCCGCGGTAGAGGTTCAGGCCGACCAGCCGGGCGATGTAGTCGGTGCGCGGGCGCCGCGAGATCTCGGCCGGGGTGCCGGCCTGGACCTGGTGGCCGTCCTCGATCACCACCAGCCGGTCCGCGAGCACCATGGCGTCCAGCGGGTCGTGCGTGACCAGCACCGCGACCGCCTCGAACTCGGCCAGGTGCCGCCGTAGTTGGGCGCGGACGTCCAGCCGGGTCCGGGCGTCCAGCGCGGCGAGCGGCTCGTCGAGCAGCAGCAGCCGGGGGCGGACGGCGAGCGCGCGGGCCAGGGCGACCCGCTGGGCCTGCCCGCCGGAGAGTTTGCCGGGCTTGGCCGCGAGGTGGTCGGTCAGGCCCATCCGCTCCAGCCAGGGCTGTGCCTCGGCGCGTGCGGCGGCCTTGCGCCGGCCGTGGCAGCGCAGCCCGAAGGCGACGTTGTCCAGGGCGCTGAGGTGCGGGAAGAGCAGGTAGTCCTGGAAGACCACGCCGACCGGCCGTTCCTCGGCGGGGGTGTGCAGGCCGGCGGCCGGGTCCTCCAGGGTGGCGCCGTCCAGCCGCAGGTGGCCGGCCGTCAGCGGGAGCAGTCCGGCCAGTGCGCGCAGCGCGGTGGACTTGCCGGCGCCGTTCGGCCCGAGCAGGGCGAGCACCTCGCCGGGGGCGGCGCTCAGGGCGAGGTCGAGGCGGAACCCGGTGCGGTCCACCCGCAGGTGGGCGTCGAGGGCGGGGGTGGTCATCGGGCCGGCTCCTGGCGGGACGGGGGCCGGTGGCCCGGCGGACGGGGCGCCGCCCCGCGGGAGGGGCGGCGGAGGGCGGGCGGTCGCGTCACGTGGTGGACAGCCAGCGTTCGCGCAGCCCGGCGAGCACGGCGACCGAGACCGCGAGCAGCACCAGGCTGAGCGCGATCGCCGCCTCCGGGTCGCGCTCCATGGCGAGGTACACGGCGAGCGGCATGGTCTGGGTACGGCCGGGGAAGTTGCCGGCGAAGGTGATGGTGGCGCCGAACTCGCCGAGCGCGCGGGCCCAGGCGAGCACCGCACCGGCCCCGATGCCCGGGGCGATCAGCGGCAGCGTGACCCGGCGGAAGGCGGTCAGCCGGGACGCCCCGAGGGTGGCGGCGGCCTCCTCGTACCGGGGGTCGGCGGCGCGCAGTGCGCCCTCCACGCTGATCACCAGGAACGGCATCGCCACGAAGGCCTCGGCGATCACCACGCCGGTGGTGGTGAACGGCAGGGTGAGGCCGAAGGCGGAGTCCAGCCACCGCCCGACGATGCCGTTGCGGCCGAGCACCAGCAGCAGGGCCACACCGCCGACCACCGGCGGCAGCACCAGTGGCAGGGTGACCAGGGCGCGCACCACCCGCCGGCCGGGGATCTCGGTGCGGGCCAGCAGCCAGGCCAGCGGCACCCCGAGCACCATCGAGACCGCGGTGGCGGAGGTGGCGCAGATCAGCGAGAGCCGCAGCGCCTGCCACACCTCGGGGCTGGACAGCTGCTCGGGCAGCGAGCTCCACGGGGCCCGCACCAGGAGGCCGACCAGGGGCAGCACCAGGAAGGCCAGGCCGATCAGCGCGGGCACCAGCAGCGGGTACGGGATGCGCCGGGCGCGCCGGCGGCGGGGGGCCGCCGGCGCGCCGGTGGTGCGCGGTGCGGGTGCGGTCACGGGGCCTGGAAGCCCGCCGCGGTCAGCAGCTGCTTGGCCTCGTCCGACTGGATGTAGGCGACGAAGGCCGCCGCGCCGGTGGCGTTCGGCGCCTTGGTCAGCGCGGCGATCGGGTAGTCGTTGACGGCCTTGTCGGCCTCGGGGAAGTCCACGCCGTCGATCTTCGCAGCATCGGCCTTCACATCGGTCTTGTACACCAGCGAGGCGTCCACCTCGCCGAGCTCGACCTTGGTGAGGGCGCCCTTGACGTCCTGCTCCAGGGTGACCGGGGTCAGCGCGACGGCGCCGGCCGCGAGTGCGGTGACGGCGGCCGAGCCGCAGGGCACCTCCTTGGCGCACAGGGCGACCTTCACGCCGCTGAGGTCCTTGAGGCCGGTGATGTGCTTGGGGTTGCCCTTGGGCACCGCGATGGCGAGGGTGTTGCGGACGAAGACCTTGGAGCTGTCGGCGCCCTTGGCGTCGGTGACGGTCTTCATGGTGGCCGGGCTGGCGGCGGCGAAGACGTCGGCGGGCGCGCCGGAGTTGATGCTCTGGGCCAGTGCGGAGCTGCCGCCGAAGTTGAAGGTCACCTTGGCGCCGGGGTTGGCGGCCTCGAACTTCTTGCCGAGTTCGGTGAAGGTCTCCTTGAGCGAGGCGGCGGCGAACACCGTGACGGCGCCGGTGGCCTTGGGGGCCGCGGCGGAGGAGCCGGCGGCCGACGGCGCGGAGGAGGCGGCCGGGGTGGCGGCGTCGCTGCCGCAGGCGGTGAGCCCGGCGGCCAGGGCCAGCACGGAGGCGGCGGCGAGTGCGGTGCGACGTCTGATGGAGCTCATCGGATTTCCCCTTCTGCCGCGCCGACGGGTACGGCGCGGGGATGTGGCGGCAACGCTGATCATACTGTCGCAAATACGGCTGAAAAATCCGCTGTTTCATCGCACAGGCCAGCCACCGGCCGCCCGGACGATCGCATGTGCGATAGCTCAAGCGGAAAATCCCTGGCCGCGCCCGGCCGCCGGCGGCGAGAGTGTCCGCACGAAGCGGGCACCGGCCCGCGCGCACGGGGGAGGAGCACCCGAGATGTCGACCCTGCGGGTCACCGCCGAACGGCTGACCATCCATGAGCACCCGAACGCCGACGCCCTGGAGCTCGCCCAGATCGGGCTCTACCGCGCCGTCGTCGCCAAGGGCGCCTTCCGGACCGGCGACCTGGCCGTGTACATCCCGGAGCAGGCGGTGCTGCCCGCCGCGCTGATCGAGGAGCTCGGCCTGACCGGACGGCTGGCCGGCAGCGGGGCCGACCGGGTCAAGGCGGTACGGCTGCGCGGCGAGCTCTCCCAGGGCATCGTCTGCCGCCCGCGCGCGCTGGCCGGGACCGACCTGGCGCGGGCCGCCGAGGCGGGCCACGACTTCGCCGGGCAGCTCGGCGTGACCAAGTGGACGCCGCCGATCCCGACCGCGATGAGCGGCGAGGTCGAGCACGCGCCGGACCTGGTGCGCTGGGTGGACATCGAGAACCTCAAGCGCTTCCCCGGCATCTTCGAGCCGGGCGAGCAGGTGGTGGTCACCGAGAAGCTGCACGGCAGCTGCTGCCTGCTCACCTTCCACGCCGACACCGGCCGGGTGCAGGTGTCCTCCAAGGGCATCGGCGCCCAGGGCCTGGCGCTCAAGGAGGACGGGCGCAACCTCTACTGGCGGGCGGTGCGCGCGCACGGCGTGGAGCGGGTCGCGGCCCGGCTGGCCGAGCGGCTCGGCGCGAGCCGGGTGGGAGTCTTCGGCGAGGTGTACGGCTCGGGGGTGCAGGACCTCGGCTACGGCGCGGCCGGCGCGAGCGAACTGCCCGGCTACGCGGCCTTCGACGTCTGCGCGCTGGTCGACGGGCAGCCGGTCTGGCTGGACGCGGCCGAACTGCTGGCGGGCGAACTGCCGTTGGTGCCCCGGCTGTGGAGCGGCCCGTACGACGCCGAACGGGTGCTGGCGCTGGCCGAGGGACGGGAGACCGT
The DNA here is from genome assembly GCF_040304075.1 of Kitasatospora sp. NPDC094015. NCBI lineage: Bacteria > Bacillati > Actinomycetota > Actinomycetes > Kitasatosporales > Streptomycetaceae > Kitasatospora > Kitasatospora sp. NPDC094015. The sequence goes on along the minus strand of NZ_JBEOUL010000001.1, from coordinate 250,640 downwards.
CTCCGGGCGGGACCTGCACATCCGGGAGGGCGTGGTGGTGCGCCCGGCCGTCGAGCGGTACAGCCCGGTGCTGGGCGGCCGGGCGATCGCCAAGGTGGTCGGCGGGGCGTACCTGACCCGCAAGGGCGGGACCGAGTTCGAGTAGGCCCGCCGGGTCCGGGCGGGCCGTGCGGCCGCGCGCCCTTCTGTGGTGACGACCCGTCAGTTAGCGTGGTGCGGATACGTACGTCCTTTCCCACCACGGAGGTTGTCATGCCGGCCACCCGGACCCCGGGCCCCAGCGGCCTCCCGCTGCTCGGGTCGATGCTCGACCTGAAGCGGGACCCGCTGGGGACGTACCTGGACGCCCAGCGGGAGCACGGGGACGTGGTCCGCTTCTCGGCCGGCCCGCCGGGGCTGCGGACCCAGTTCTACATGGTCTTCTCCCCGGAGGGTGCCCAGCAGGTGCTGGCCACCCAGGCGGCCAACTTCCGCAAGGAGAACCTCTTCTACGAGGAGATCCGGCACACCTTCGGCAACGGCCTGCTGACCTCGCAGGACACCGACTACCAGCGCCAGCGCCGGCTGGTGCAGCCGCTGTTCACCCGGCGCCGGGTGGACGGCTACGCGGCGGCGATCGACCTGGAGGCGGCGTCCCTGGTCGAACGCTGGGCGGCGGTGCCCGGCGGGGTGGTGGACGCGGTCGACGAGATGTCCCGGTTCGCCCTGCGGGCGGTCGCCCGGATCCTGTTCGGCGCCGACGTGGAGGCCGCGATCGCGGTCGTCCGGGAGCAGTTCCCGGTGCTCGGCCGCTACGTCCGCAATCGGAGCTTCTCCCCGCTGCGCCCGCCCCGCAGCTGGCCGACGCCGGGCAACCGGGAGGCCGCCGCCGCCGAACGGGCGCTCTACGCCGTCTGTGACGAGATCATCGCCCGGCGCGCCGGGAGCAGCTCGGACGACCTGCTCGGGCTGCTCGCGGACGCCCGCGGCGAGGACGGCGAGGCGCTGGACGCCACCGAGCTGCGCGAGCAGGTGCTGATCTTCCTGCTGGCCGGCCACGAGACCACCGCCACCTCGCTCACCTTCGCCCTGCACCTGCTGGCGCTCCACCCCGAACTGCAGGCCGAGGCCCGCGCCGAGGTCCGCTCGGTGCTCGGCGACGGCCGCCCGGTCCGGGCCGAGGACCTGGCGGAGCTGCCCTACCTGACCCGGGTGCTCAAGGAGGCGATGCGGCTCTACCCGGCGGCCCCGGCGATCGGCCGGCGCTCGGTCGCGGCCTGCGTGGTGGACGGGGTGCCGATACCCGCGGGCGCCGACGTGCTGGTGGCGCCGTACGTGACCCAGCGGCACCCGAAGCACTGGGAGGACCCGGAGCGCTTCGACCCGGACCGCTTCACCCCGGAGCGGGAGGCGCAGCGGCACCGCTACGCCTGGTTCCCGTTCGGCGGCGGCCCGCGGGCCTGCATCGGGCAGCACTTCTCGATGCTGGAGTCGGTGCTCGGCCTGGCCGCCCTGCTGCGGGCCTTCGAGGTGGCGCCGGTGGACACCGAGGTCCGGCTGACCCACGGGATCACCATGGGCGTCGAGGGCACCCTGCGGATCGCGCTGACCGAGGCGCAGTAACACGGTGTCGGGGGAGTCGGGGCGTACGGGAGGCCGGCTGTGCGCCCCGATCGCCTCCGTGCGCCCTGGACATGACGGTGCATCAGGTGCTTGTGGCCGCACGGGTGCACCATTCGAGCACAGCGGGCCCGAGGCGTGGGCTGCTTTGCGCATCTTCGCGTGACCCTTCGCGGACCCTCGGTAGCGTCCAGCGCATCCGAGATCCCGAGCGCACATGCGGCAGGCATATGACCCGTCGCGCGGAGGCCACGAATGGGAACCATCGACCACCTGAGTTTCGGCTGGCTCACCCCGACCCTCTCCTACCTGATGGCCTGCACCGGCGCCGCGCTCGGCCTGCGCTGCACCCTGCGGGCGCTGGCCGCGACCGGCACCTCCCGGCGGAACTGGCTGCTCACCGCCGCCGCCGCGATCGGCACCGGCATCTGGACCATGCACTTCGTCGCCATGTTCGGCTTCACCGTCGACGGCACCGAACTGCGGTACCAGGTGCCGCTCACCCTGCTCAGCCTGCTGGTCGCGGTCCTGGTGGTCGGCGTCGGCGTCTTCATCGTCGGCCACGGCACCCACCGCGGCCGCAGCCTGCTGCTGGGAGGTACCGCCACCGGCCTCGGTGTCGCCGCCATGCACTACCTCGGGATGGCCGCCGTCCGGATGCACGGCACCCTCTCCTACCGCCCCGGCGCCGTCGCGCTCTCGGTGCTGATCGCCGTCGCGGCCGCCACCGCCGCGCTCTGGGCCACCGTCACCATCCGCACCCTGCCGGCGGCCGGCGGCGCCGCCCTGGTCATGGGCGTCGCGGTGAGCTGCATGCACTACACCGGCATGGCCGCCGTCCAGGTCCACCTGCACCCGGCCCGCACCGAACTCGGTGGCGCCACCCCGATGGAGTTCATCTTCCCGCTCGCGGTCGGCCTCGGCTCCTTCCTCTTCCTCACCTCGGCCTTCGTCGCGCTCTCCCCGACCGCCCGGGAGCGGGCCGCCTACCAGGAGGCCGGCGAGATCGCCGTCGAGGACCTGCGCGGCCCCGCCCTCGACCGGGCGGCCTGACCGCACCCGCCGCACCTTCGACCTGAAAGGCAGTCACCCATGCGCGGTAGCCGCGGCACCTCCCGCAGCGCGCCGACGGCCTCGCCGGGCGCCGCCCGCGGCCCCGTCCGGCCGGGCGCCGGCGGGCAGCGCCGGGGTGCCCACGCCGGGCCGCCCGCCCGCGAGGAGGCGCTTCCCGCCCCGCCGGCCCCCCGGCCGCCGCTGCGCGGCCGGCTGCGCCCCCGAACCGTCCGGGCCAAGATCCTCGCGCTGCTGATGGTGCCGGTGGTGTCGGTGATCGCGCTGTGGTCCTTCGCCACCGTCACCACCGCCCGCGACCTCGCCGACCTGCGCCGCACCCAGGCCGTCGACCGCGAGCTGCGCACCCCGGTGGAGGCCGTCGTCACCGCGCTGCAGGCCGAACGGGCAGCCGCCACCGACCTGTTGGCGCAGCCCGGCGCGGCCCGCGAGGCCGCGCTGCGGGAGGCCGGCACCGCCACCGACCGGGCGGTGGCCCCGCTCGCGCTCGCCCCCGGCTACAACCGGGCCGACGCGCTGGGGCTCGGCGCCGACGCGGCCGCCCGGATCGACGCGCTCACCCGGGCCGTCACGGGCCTGGCCGACCTGCGCACCGGGCTGCTCGCCCGCACCGTCACGTTCCCCGACGGGTACGCCGCGTACGGCGCCGCCGTCGACCGGGCGCTGGAGGTCACCGGTGCGGTGGCCGCCCAGCAGGACCACCGCACCGGTTCGGACGCCCGGGTGCTGCTGGAACTCGCCCGCTCCCGCGAACTGCTGGCCCGCGAGGACGTGGTGCTGCGCGCCGGGCAGGCCGCCGGCCGGCTCACCGACGACCAGGTCCGCGAGTTCGGCGCCGCCGCGTACGCCCGCCGGCTGCTGGAGCAGGGTGTCGCCCCCGACCTGCGGCCCACCGACCGGGCCGCGCTGCAGGCCGTCCTGGACGGTGTCGACCACCACGACCTGGTCCGCTCCGAGGACGCCGTCCGCACCGCCGCCGACGGCCGCGCGGGCGCCGCTGCGGTCGGCCCGGAACGGTGGGCGGTCGCCGCGGACGGCGTGGCCCGGGCGCTGCGCGTGGTGCAGAGCATGGCCGGCGCCGCCGCCGCCGAACGCTCCGACCCGTACGAGGACGGCCTGTTCACCCCCGCCGGGGCGGCCGTGCTGTTCGGCCTGCTGGCCGTGGTCGCCTCGCTGCTGATTTCGGTGCGGATCGGGCGCGACCTGGTGACCGAGCTGATCGGACTGCGCAACTCCGCCCTGGAGCTGGCCGGCCGGCAACTGCCCGCCACCATGCGGCGGTTGCGGGCGGGTGAGGAGATCGACGTGGCGGCCGAGGCGCCGCTGGGCCCGCACGCCGAGGACGAGATCGGCCAGGTGCACGGCGCCCTCGGCAGCGTCCGCCGGGCCGCGGTCACCGCCGCCGTCGAGCGGGCCGAGGTGCTCTCCGGGGTCTCCGGGGTCTTCGTCAACCTGGCCCGCCGCAGCCAGGTCCTGGTGCACCGCCAGCTCACCCTGCTGGACGCGATGGAGCGCCGCACCGAGGACCCGGCCGAGCTGGACGACCTGTTCCGGCTGGACCACCTGACCACCCGGATGCGCCGCCACGCCGAAGGCCTGATCATCCTCTCCGGGGCCGCCCCCGGCCGGGCCTGGCGCAAGCCCGTCCCGCTGATGGACGTGGTGCGGGCCGCGGTCGCCGAGGTCGAGGAGTACGTCCGGGTCGACGTCCACCGGCTGCCGTTCGCGGCCGTGGCCGGCCCCGCGGTCGCCGACCTCACCCACCTGGTGGCTGAACTGGTCGAGAACGCCACCGGCTTCTCGCCGCCGCACACCAAGGTGCACATCCGCGGCGAGCAGGTCGGCAACGGCTACGCGCTGGAGATCGAGGACCGCGGCCTGGGGATGGGGCCGGAGGCGCTCGCGGACGCCAACCGGCGGATCGCGGCCACCGAGCAGGTCGACCTGTTCGACAGCGACCGGCTCGGCCTGTTCGTGGTCAGCCGGCTCGCCAAGCGCCACGAGGTCCGGGTCGCCCTGCGGCCCTCCGCGTACGGCGGCACCACCGCCGTGGTGCTGCTGCCCACCGCGCTGCTGGCCGGGAGCGACACCGATCCCGACGCCGACCGCGGGCCCGGGCCGCAGCTCCGCGCGGACCGCGCCCCGCGCGCCCTGGCCGGCGGCCGGGCGGCCCCGGCGACCGCACCGCCCGTCCCGCCGCCGGTCCCGCCACCGCCGGTGCTGCCGCCCGCACCCGCCCGGCCGCCCGCCACCGTCGCGCCGTTCGGCGCCCGGGACGGCGAGCCGGGGCTGCTGCGGCCCACGCCGTTCCGGACCGCCGGCGCGGGCCCGGGATCCGCACCCCCGCAGCCGCGGCCCCCGGCGCCCGCGCCGGCCGGGGCGGACGGGGCGGACGAGGCTGACGAGGCGGCCCCCGAGGAGGTGGACGCCGAACTGCCCCGCCGGGTCCGCCAGGCCAGCCTCGCCCCGCAACTGCGCGAGGCGCCCCGACCCCGCGAGACCACCCGGATCCCCGCCCCCGCCCCCGCCGCGCGCGCACCGGAGGAGGCCCGCGCCGCACTCTCCGCCTACCAGCGCGGCTGGGCCCGCGGCTCCGCCCCGCACCGCCCGGACCCCGGGCCCGCCCAGCAAGGAGAGAGCCGATGACCGGCACCACCCACCACTCCGGCGAGCTCAACTGGCTGCTCGACGAGCTGGTCTCCCGGGTCGCCCGGGTCAGATTCGCCGTGATGCTCTCCTCCGACGGCCTGGCGATGGGCACCTCCGCCGGCATCGCCCGCGAGGACGGCGAGCACCTGGCCGCGGTCGCCTCCGGCTTCCACAGCCTCGCCAAGGGCGCGGGACGCCACTTCGACGCCGGTGAAGTCCGCCAGACCATGGTCGAGTTGGAGCACGGCCTGCTCCTGGTGGCCGCCGCCGGCGAGGGCAGCTGCCTGGCGGTCCTCGCCGGCGCGGACGCCGATCTCGGCCTGATCGCCTACGAGATGGCCCGGCTGGTCCGCCGGGTCGGCGAGCACCTGTACACGCCCGCCCGCGGCTCGGCGGGGGGCTGAGCCAGGTGCCGTACCCGCCGCGCTCCTACCCGCCCGGCTCCCCGTTCGGCCTGCCCACCAGCCGCACCCCCGAGCGCTGGTACGACGACGCGGCCGGCCCGATGGTGCGCCCGTACGCCGTGACCCGGGGGCGGACCAGACCCAGCGGCCAGGAGTTCGACCTGATCGCCCTGGTGGTGAGCAACCTGCCGCCCGGCGCCGACCCACCGGTCGGACCGGAACAGGCCGCGATCCTCGAGCGCTGCCAGGGCGACGCGCTCTCCGTCGCCGAGATCGCCGCCGAGGTCGACCTCCCGCTCGGCGTGGTCCGGGTGCTGCTGGGCGACCTGCTGGAGGCCCAGCACATCCGGGTCAGCCGCCCCGTCCCACCGGCCCTGCTCCCCGACGAGCACATCCTCCAGGAGATCATCGATGGCCTCCGCGCCCTCTGACCCGCTGTCACCGGACACCCCGGTGCTGGCCCTGAAGATCCTGGTCGCCGGCGGCTTCGGGGTCGGCAAGACCACCCTGGTCGGCGCGGTCAGCGAGATCCGCCCGCTGCGCACCGAGGAACAGCTCACCGCCGCCGGGCGCGGGGTGGACGACCTCGACGGCGTGGAACGCAAGACCACCACCACGGTCGCGATGGACTTCGGCCGGATCACCATCCGGCAGGGGCTGTCGGTCTACCTGTTCGGCACCCCCGGGCAGGACCGCTTCTGGTTCCTCTGGGACGAGTTGGCGCAGGGCGCGCTCGGCGCCGTGGTGCTGGCCGACACCCGCCGGCTGACCGACTGCTTCCCCGCCGTCGACTTCTTCGAGCACCGCGGCATCCCGTTCGTGGTCGCGGTCAACCAGTTCGCCGGCAGCCGGACGTTCCGGCCGCAGGAGGTCTCCCGCGCCCTCGACCTGGACGGCGCCACCCCGGTGGTGCTCTGCGACGCCCGCGAGCGCGGCTCCGGCAAGGACGTGCTGATCAACCTGGTCGAGCACGCCGGCCGGGTGCACGCCGCCCGGCTGCTCGCCGAGGTCAGCGGGTAGACCCGGGCGCCGAACTGAGGGCTCGTCGGGATCCGTTGCCAGGGTGGAAAGCTGTACGGACAACCCTGTTTGTTCCGGAGCCGTCCGCCCGGTGTTCGCGCGCCGTCCCCCTGCCCGTGCGGCGCTGCCGTTTGGCTGGCGGCCGAGCGAGCGCGGTCCCGCGCCGCGATGGGTCCGACGAGGGCGGGAAGCATGAGCGTGGGCACCGTTGCGCCCGGAGGCGACACCGCCGGGAGACCGCGGGCGGCGCACGGCCCGCGACGCCGGGCGGCGGCCGCGGCCGCGCTGCTCCCGCTGGTGCTGGCGACCACGGCCTGCGGCGGGTCGGCCGGCGCGTCGAGCGACGACGCCGGACCGCTGACCGTGATGACCTGGGCCCCGGACGGCACCGGGTCCGTGGACCGGCCCGGGGTGACGGCGCTGGCCGAACAGCTCGGCCGCGAGGTCAACGCCAAGGGCGGCCGGGCCGGCCGGCAGCTGAAGGTGCTCACCTGCAACGAGCACAACACCGCCGCGGGCGTCACCGACTGCGCCCATCAGGCGGTCGACGCGCACGCCATCGCGGTGGTCGGCTCCTACAGCCAGTTCGGCGACACCTTCATGCCGGTGCTGGAAGCCGCCGGCATCCCGTACCTGGGCGGATTCGGCGTCTCCGGCGCCGAGTTCAGCAGCCCGCTGTCCTACCCGGTGGCCGGTGGCACGCCCACCCTGATCGCCGGCAGCGGCCGCCAGCTGGTCGCCGCGGGCTGCAGGTCCATCGCGCTGATCCGCCCGGACAACGGCAACGGCGACACCCTCACCCGCTACCTGTCCGGCGCCGTCGCCCAGTCCGGGGTGAAGGTGACCGACGTCAAGGTGCCGGAGAAGGGCCTCGACGCCGCCGGGCTCGCCCCGCTGGCCCAGAAGGCCGTCGGCGACGACCGCACCGGCGGCTGCGTCACCATGGCACTCGGCCCAGAACAGACCATGCAGCTGCTGGACGCCTACCGCGGTCTGGCCCCCAAGCACACCCAGCTCGCCTCGGTGGTCGGCAGCGTCCAGCAGGCCGCGATCGACGCCACCGGCGGCGCCAAGAGCCCGCTCAACGGCTCCTACGCGACCGGCTGGTTCCCGCCCGCCTCGGCCAAGGTCTGGGACGACCTGCGCACCACCGCGGGCGACGCGGCCGGCAGCGGCAGCAAGCCGATCGACACCTCGGACCTGGCCGTGCAGACCACCTGGGTCGCCTACCAGACCTTCCTGCAGGCGATCGATCGGGTCTCCTCCGCCGGGCAGCCGCTCAACGCCAAGGGCCTGCGGGCCCAGCTCGACAGCGGCGACACCATCGACACCGGCGCCACGCCCCCGCTCAGCTGGGGCCAGAGCGACATGCTGCCGAGCGCCGAGTCCCCGCGGCTGACCAACACCTGGGTGACCTTCCAGCAGGTGAAGGCCGGCAAGCTGACCGAGCAGCAGAGCGGCTTCATCGACGTCCGGTGGGTGCTGACCGGCGGCAAGCCGCCGCAGTGAGACCGGCCGGGCGCTCCGTGGACGACGCACCGAACCGGCTCGCTGTCGACCGATGCGGTCGGCGGCGTCGTACGCTCAAAATGTGATCACCTATCAGCACCGCAGGCTGGCCGCGCTCGCCGACGAGGGCCGCTGGACGGAGCTGCTCGTCGCCTACCGGCGGACCCGGGCCGCCGCCGTGGCACTGCACGGGCCGGCGGTCGGGATCGCCGAGGCGGCGCCGTTCGGGCACCTGATCGCGTACGGGGCGCCGCCCGAGCTGGCCGCCCGGCTGTTCGACCCGGACGGCGGGCCCGACACCGCCGCCGGCCCGGGCGACCACGACGCCGGCCCGCTCTGGGAGGTGCTGGCGACCCGGCACTCCTGGCGGCGGCTGGCGCCGCTGCTCGACCCGGAACCGGTCCGCCGGCTGGTCGCGCACACCCGGGTGCTGCTCGGCGAGGACCTCACCGCCGAGGCCGCCCCCGACCCCGAGGGCGTCCCGCTCGTGCTGGCCGGCTGGGAGGCGGCCGGGCGCCAGGAAGGCGGACTGGTGCCGGAGTACCTGCGGGACGGCGGCGCGCTCCGGGTGCCGGTCGCGATGCCCGCCACCCGCGAGGGGCTCGGCCCGCTCGAACTCCCCGCCCCCGGCGAGCTGGTCCCCGGCCTGCTGGCCAGCCGCCTGCTGGCCGGGCTGGCGCCCTGGGCCACCGTCTCCTGCGTGCGCGGCACCGGGCCGGACGCGGCCGCTCGGACGGCGCCGCCGGGGCGGGTGGTGGGGGGTCACCTGCCGTTCGGCGCGGCCTATCCGGTGCTGGTGCGGGCCGGCTCCGAGCATCCGGCCCAGGGGGCGGCGCAGGGGCGGCTCGCGCTGTGGCGGGTGCTCGCCGCGATGGCCGGGGCCGACCGGCCGATCCTCACCGAGATCGAGGCCCTGGTCGCCCGCCTGCGCTGCTTCACCTGGCGCGAGCCCGCCGACGAACTCCGCTACCTCCACCTCACCCTCGAAGACCCCGCCACCGGCCTCGCCTGGTCCGTCAGCGGCCAGGCCGACCTCTGACCCACTTCATGGACGGGCCACCCCTCAGGGGCGCGGGGAACTGCGCGACCTAGCCAGGTACGGCGCCGCACCCGATTCCTGTCCTGAGCCACCCACCCACCCAGGGGCGCGGGGAACTGCGCGATTCGGGAGGTACCACGCCGTCACTTCCGTTTCGCGCAGTTCCCCGCGCCCCTGAGGGGTTGGCCGCGTGCCGGTTGTGCTTTCGCGCAGTTCCCCGCGCCCCTGAGGGTTGGCCGTGTGCCCTGGGGGTGGGCGTCAGGTGCGGGTGGCTGTGGCGAGGTAGCGGGTGTCGGTGTCGGTGTAGGACGTCAGGTGCCAGCCGGTGGTGGTGAGGAGGGGGCGGAGGTTGGGTTCGGCGCGGAGGTCGTCCGGGGTGATCGGGCGGCCGTGGCGGGCGGCGAGGGCGGTGCGGCCGATCGGGTGGTAGAGGGCGAGGCGGCCGCCGGGGCGGGTGACCCGGGCGAGTTCGCGCAGGCCCGCCGCGGGGCCGGGCAGGTGCGAGATCAGCCCCGCGCCGAAGACCAGGTCGACGGTGGCGTCGGGCAGCGGTAGTCGTCCGCAGTCGGCCACCAGCAGGGCGGCGTCGGCCGCGTGCGCCCGGGCCAGGTCGATCATCTCGGGGGTGAGGTCGACCCCGAGCACGGTGCCGTCCGGCCCGACGGCGGCCCGCAGCAGCGGCAGCGCCCGCCCGGTGCCGCACCCCGCATCGACCACGAACTCCCCTCCTCGCAGCCCGAGTTCGCCGATCGCCTCGGCGTACCGCGGCCCGTCGTCGGGGAACTTCGCGTCCCACCCCGCCGCGCGGGCGGCGAAGAACGCGCGGGTGCGGGCCTGCTCTGCTGCTGCGTCGGACATGGTGCTGCTCTCCCTCGGCCGGTCTCGGGGCAGCCTAGGGCTTGTCTGACAATTCGCGTCGGATGAGCGCGCGGCGGTGGGCGCCCGGCTGGGCGTGCCGGCGAAGCGTCCTCGTGCAGGACGTACTTGGCGTTTCGCCGGTGCGTCCAGGCGGAGGAGGATGCCTGGGGGTACCTCCCGGCCGAAGGCTGGGGGAGCGTCGCGCGCCCGGCGGGAATTGTCAGACAAGCCCTAGCGATCCGGCCGGGGAACCGGGCCGTGTCCGGGGCGGGGCTCGGTCGTTGTGCGGGTGGCGGGGCCCGAGGGCGTCGCCGTCACTCGGTCGGGTGGAGTTCGGGTGGCGGTGTGCGGAGCCGGATGGAGGCTCCGTTAAGTTAGGCTTACCTAACCTCAAGGAGTCCCCGCCGTGACCCTCACCGTCGACAGCGCCGCCCCCGCCGGCGAGTCGATCCTGCGCCGCCAGCGGATCCGCGAGTCGGCCGCCCGTACCTACGCGCGGTCGTTCCCGATCGTCCCGGTGCGCGCCAACGGGATGACCGTCGAGGGCGCGGACGGCCGCCGCTACCTGGACTGCCTGTCCGGGGCCGGCACGCTGGCGCTCGGCCACAACCACCCGGTGGTGCTGGAGGCGATCCGCCGCACCCTGGACAGCGGCGCGCCCCTGCACCTGCTGGACCTCGCCACGGCGGAGAAGGACGACTTCACCACGGCCCTGTTCGCCAGCCTGCCGCCGGCGTTCGCGGCCGGCGCCCGGGTGCACTTCTGCGGCCCGGCCGGCACCGACGCGGTGGAGGCGGCGCTCAAGCTGATGCAGACCGCGACCGGCCGCCGCGGCGCGCTCGCCTTCACCGGCGCGTACCACGGCATGACGGCCGGCGCGCTGGCGGTCACCGGCAGCGTCGCCGTCAAGTCGCCGCTGCCCGCGGGCGGTGAGGTCACCCGGCTGCCGTACCCGTACCCGTACCGGTGCCCGTTCGGGGTCGGGGAGCGCGGGGCGGAGCTGTCTGCCGCGTACATCGAACGGCTGCTGGACGACCCCTCGGGCGGGGTGGTGCCGCCGGCCGCGATGATCCTGGAGGCGGTCCAGGGCGAGGGCGGGGTGGTGCCGGCCCCGGACGGCTGGCTGCGCGAGATGCGCCGGATCACCGCCGAGCGCGGCATCCCGCTGATCGTCGACGAGGTGCAGACCGGGGTCGGCCGGACGGGCGCGATGTGGGCCGTCGAGCACAGCGGGGTGCTGCCGGACGCGATGGTGCTGTCGAAGGCGATCGGCGGCAGCCTGCCGCTGGCGGTGGTGGTCTACCGCGAGCAGTACGACGACTGGCGCCCCGGCGCGCACACCGGCACCTTCCGCGGCAACACGCTGGCGATGGCGGCGGGCGCGGCCACCCTGCGGTACGTGGCGGCGCACGGCCTGGTCGCCCGGGCCGAGCTGGTCGGCGCCCGGATGATCGCCCGGCTGGACGGACTGAAGAGCCGGGTGGCGTCCGTCGGTGACGTCCGCGGCCGTGGCCTGATGATCGGGGTCGAGCTGGTCGACCCGGCCGGGGCGCCGGACAGCTGCGGGGCGCTGCCGCCGGATCCGGCGCTGGCCGTCCGGGTCCGCCAGGCCTGCCTGGAGCGCGGCCTGATCGTCGAACTCGGCGGCCGGCACGACGCGGTGCTGCGGCTGCTGCCCCCGCTGACCATCAGCGACGAGCAGACCGAGGCGGTGCTCGACCGGCTCTGCGACGCGATCGAGACGGCCGCCGGGCCCGGCCGGTGACCCTGCCGCCGGGCGCCGAGCTCTCCGGCGGCGTCGCGGGCCCCGCGGCACTGCGCCCGCTGCTGGACCTGGTGCTCACCGCGCTGGAGTCCGGCGCCGAGCAGCGGTCGGGTCCGATCCCGGCCGGGCTGCCCGGCCTGCTGGCCGAGCAGTTCGCCGGGGTGCTCCGGTACGGGCGGGAGGAGCCGGAGGGGGACGCCCTGCTGCGGCTGGCGGTCCACCTGGCGCAGGGCAGCGCCGACCCGGCCGACCCGGCCTGCGCCGCCCACCTGCACTGCCCGCCGCTCGCGGTGGCGGTGGCCGCGGACCTCGCGGTCGCCGCGCTCAACCCCTCCCAGGACTCCTGGGACCAGGCGCCGGCGGCCACCGCGTTCGAGACCGGGCTGCTGGCCGAACTCGCCGCGCTGGTCGGGTTCCCGGCCGGCGCGGCCGGGGTGGTCACCTCCGGCGGCACCGAGTCCAACCTGCTGGGCCTGATGCTCGCCCGGGACCGTACGCTCGGCGGCGAGGTCGAAGTGAACGGCCTGCCGGCCGGCGTCCGCCCGGTGATCGTGGCCTCGCTGGCCGCCCACTTCTCGGTGCAGCGCGCCGCCGCCCTGCTCGGCCTGGGGGAGCGGGCGGTGCTGGCGGTGCCGGTCGACCGGGAGCTGCGGATGGACCCGGCCGCGCTGGCCGACACCCTCGCCGGGGCGGCTCGCGCCGGCCTGACCCCGGTCGCGGTGGTCGCCACCGCCGGCACCACCGACACCGGCGCGGTCGACCCGCTGCACCGGGCCGCCGACCTGGCCGCCCGGTACGGGGCCCGGCTGCACGTCGACGCCGCCTACGGGGGCGGCGCCCTGCTCTCCGACCGGCTCGCCCCGCTGCTCGACGGCATCGCCCGCGCCGACTCGGTGTCGCTGGACTGGCACAAGCTTGGCTGGCAGCCGGCCGCCGCCGGCGTGTTCCTGGCCCGGGACGCGGAGAGCTACGCCTCGCTGGCCCGGCGCGCGGTGTACCTCAATCCGGCCGACGACGAGCAGGCCGGCTACCCGAGCCTGCTCGGCCGCTCGCTGCGCACCACCCGCCGCCCGGACGGCTTCAAGATGGCGGTCACGCTGCGCACCCTGGGCCGGGAGGGCCTCGGCCGGCTGGTCGACGCCTGCCACGACCTGGCCCGGGCGACGGCCGCCGCGGTGCGTGCCGAGCCGGCGCTGGAACTGCACTGCGAGCCGATCCTGACCACCGTGGTCTTCCGCTTCCTGCCGGGCGGCGACGACCCCGCGGTGGCGGACCGGGTCAACGCCGAACTGCGCCGCACCCTGCTGCGCGAGGGTCGGGCGGTGATCGGCCGGACCGAGCTGCCGGGCACCGGCCCGGGCCGGGTGCGGCTGAAACTCACACTGCTCAATCCGCACGCCACGGTGGCCGACACCGCGCGCCTGCTGGCCGAAGTCCTCCGGGCCGGGCGGCTCGCGGAAACTGGCCGAGACTCCTAACCGGCGGTCCGGAACCGGCTCCGAGCTGGAGGAACACCCACTGGTACGGCTCGCGGCGGCCGTGTTCCGGGGCGATTCCCGGCCTGCTCATCAGAGCCTCTGTGGACATACTTTCCGGCAATCTGTCCAGCTGCTTTTGGCCGTACCAGGTCGGTTTCCCGCCAACCAGCGCCCGCCGCTTGCGGGGGAGCGGAACCACGGCGGTAACTTCGGGTAGCCGCCGCCACACCGGGAGCACACGGCTCCCAGGGACTAGCGGCGCAAGGGGGATCCACCGTCCGCCGCCGCCTCGTCGCGGCCGCGCCGGCCCGCCGCCCCGGTACGTCACCGGGGCCCGACGGCCGGACCGCCAGGCACGTCCCCGGCTGACCCGCCGGTCCTGGTCCCCCACCCCTCCCGCCCGGCCCGGCGCGGCACCCTGCCCCGGCCCGGCGGTCACCCCCACGCTGCACCGCCCCCACGCTGCACCGCCCCCCACCTTTGCACCGCCCAGACCCTCTCCCCACCGTGCCCGGCCACGCCCGGACGGTGGTTCCAGCCCTGCGACGCGGAGGCCGCGGTATGAGCGACACACTTCTGACCACCAGCTCCGACACCTTCGAGGCATTCCCGTTCTCCGACCGCTGCCGCGCGGTCTTCGACCGGGGCGAGCACCTGCTGATCGGCGTCAGCCCCGGGAACAGCTACTTCAGCCATCAGCGCCTCACCGAACTCATCCGCTGGGCCCGGGAGTTCTTCGAATCGGTGGACGTGGTCCACGCCGACCTGCACGTCGACGCGCAGTATCGGGCAGCGGGCGGCCCGGTCGACCAGGCCGAGCGGCGCGCCGCCAAGGAGGTCAAGGCCACCCGGCGGCGGATCCAGCGGGCGCTGGCCGAGGCCGGCGTGGACGGCGTCCGGGCCCACGCGCTCTCCGACTTCCGTGCCGAGCCCGTCTACCGGCGGCTGCACGGCCGCGTGCTGGACGCGCTCGCCACCGACCCGGTGCTGCGGTCCGCCACCGAGGGGATGGCCCGCGGCTTCCTGCGGGCCCGGCTGCCCGACGGCGTCGAGCCGGCACCCGCCCAACTGGCCGCCGGGGTCGAGTACATAGCCGCCGAGCTGCCGTTCTTCCTGGACACCCCAGCGCTGCTCCGGGTGGGCTCCTCGATCTCCTGCTACCACCTCGAACTCCCGCTCACCCCCGTGCTGTTCGGCGGCGGCGAGGGGCTGCGCGCGGTGCCCGCCCAGGGCTACGCCGTGGTCCGCCCGCTCACCGCGGCCCGGCCGGTCGCGGCCTGAGCCCGAGTCCGAGCCCGAGTCCGAGTCCGACGAGAACCCCCGATCCCGACGAGACCCCCGATCCCCGACCAGACCCCCCGATCCGAGGAGCGCATCCGCATGACCAGCACCACCGAGCCCCGCTTCACCTTCCCGCTCTCCCGGCGCGGCGACGTCCTGCCCGAGGAGGCGGGCCTGCTGCGGGACCAGCACCCCGTCACCAGGGTCTGCACCATGACGGGCGACCAGGCCTGGCTGGTGAGCAACCACGCCCTCGCCAAGCAGGTCCTCGAGGACGAGCGCTTCAGCCTCAAGGACACCGCCAACCCCGGCGTGCCCCGCCAGTACGCGCTGACCATCCCGCCCGAGGTGGTCAACAACATGGGCAACATCAACAGCGCCGGGCTGCGGAACGCCGTGATGAAGACCCTCAGCCCGCGCGCCGACCGCGAGCTGGCCGGCTGGCTCGAGGCCGAGGCGCACCGGCTGCTCGACGTCCTGGTCGAGCAGGGCCCGCCGGCCGATCTGCGGGACGGCTTCACCGAGCCCTACTCCGCGGCCCTGCACTGCCGGCTGCTCGGCCTGCCCGCGGTGGACTGGCGGCGGCTGATGGCCGGCATCGACCTGGCCTTCGTCACCAGCCCGGCGCCGTTCGAGGGCTCTGCGTTCAACTGGTACAAGGACCTCGGCTACGTGGTCGACCGGCTGAACGCCGACCCGGAGCCGACCGAGGGCCTGCTCGGCCGGTTCGCCGAGCTGCGGCGCTCGCCGGACGTGTCGGACCAGGTCGGCGACGAGCTGCTGGCCACCGTCGCGCTCTCGCTGTTCGGCGCCGGCGCCGTCTCCACCTCGGCCTTCCTGCTGCACGCGATCATCGCCCTGGCACAGCGCCCGGAACTGGCCGACCGGCTGCGCAAGGAGCCGGAGGTGATCGAGCGGGCGGTGGACGAGCTGCTGCGGTACAACCTGTCGATCGGCGACGCGCTGCCGCGCCTCGCCCTGGCGGACGTCGAGGTCGGCGGCGAGCTGGTGCGGGCGGGCGAGCTGGTGCTGGTGCTGATCGAGGGCGCCAACTACGACCCGGCGGTCTTCCCGGAGCCGGAGCGGATCGACTTCGACCGCCCGGCCAACCCGCACCTGGCCTTCGGCGCCGGCCGGCACTTCTGCCCGGCCTCCGCGCTCGGCCGCACCCACGCCGAGATCGCGCTCACCGCCCTGGTCGAGCGGCTGCCCGAGCTGCGGCTGGCGCTGCCGGCCGATCAGCTCGCCTGGCGCCCGGGGTTCATCAAGCGCCTCCCGGAGCGGCTCCCGGTGCTCTGGTGACCTGCGCCGGGGCTCAGCGGATGGGCAGGGCCTTGACGCCCGACAGCAGCGGGATGAGCTGGTACCGGCCGTCCCCGGGACCGCAGGAGGGCTTGGTGTCGGGGGTGTCGGAGATGTTCGTCCCGGCCTTGAACCGCCCGTCCCCGCTCGCGGCGACGGTCGTGAAGTGGTCCCGGCGGCCGTCGAACCAGTACATGCACTGGTGCAGGTTCAGGTAGCGGCCGGCGGTCAGGTCCAGGGGCGTGGCGCTCGACAGCAGCGGGAGGAGGTCGGCGGTGCCGGCCCCGTCGCTGCACCTGGGCGCGGTGTCGCGGGTGTCGGAGACATGGGTGCCGGCCGTGAACTTGAAGTCGGTGGTGGAGACCGTGGTGGTGAGGTGGCTCTGGTCGAAGTCGCTGTAGTACACGCACTGGTGCAGGTTCAGGTAGCGTCCGGCGGCCAGGTCGTAGCCCTCGGCGGCCCGGTAGACGTTGAGCTCGTACGTCCCGTCCCCGCTCCCGCACACGGGGGCGGGGTCGGGGCTGCCGGAGACGTTCGTCCCGGCCTTGAACCGCCCGTCGCCGCTCGGGACCACGGTGGTCATCAGGTCGAAGCTGTTCGGCAGGAACGGGCCGTTCCAGACGCACTGGTGCAGGTTGAGGTACCGGGCCGCCGGGGGCTGCGGTGCCGGGTCGGCGAGCGCGGCGGGGGCCGGGGCGACCAGGGCGGCGACGGACAGGGCGGCGCAGGCGAGCGCGGCGGAGCGGGACGAAGGGCGCATGGGGGACTCCGTGATCCGGTGCGGCCGCTCCCGACGAGCGGCCGTCACGCAGCAGGCTCCCCCGGCGCGTCGATCCCGCCGGGCCGCCGCGCGGGAACGTCACCCGAACGACCGGCCGCGCCGAGGCCTGGCGCCGCAAGGGTGCTTCGTGTCCGGATCGACGGCGCGCCCGCCTCCCGGAACAGTCCTAGCCGGCCTGGCCGAGCAGGATGTCGCGGGCCCGCTCCCACATCGCCGGGTCGGCGGCCACCAGCAGGCCGTCCTCGCAGCCCGGCGGCTCGGGCCGGTAGGGGGTGCCGTCGAGCCGGGCCGAGACGCCGCCGGCCTCGCTGACCAGCAGCGAGCCAGGGGCGTGGTCCCAGGGCAGGGTGCGCCAGTAGAGGATGAAGTCCAGCCCGCCGTCCGCCAGCAGCGGGTACTCCATGCCCGCCGAGCGCAGGCCCTCCTCCAGCCGGCCGAAGGCCCGCGCCCTGGCCTGCAGCTGGTGGTGGGTGGCCGGGTCGAGGAAGCGGCTCTTCAGCAGGCCGTGCCACTTCTCCGGGAGGTCGGCGGAGGCCTCCCGGTGCAGCCGCTGGCCGTCCCGCCAGGCGCCGGAGCCGAGTTCCGCCGCGTACGCGGTGCCGCTCACGGGCTGCCAGATCCACGCGGCGACCGTCCGGCCGTCCCGGACGAGCGCGGCCATCACGGCGAACTCGGGGCGCCCGGCCACGAAGTTCCCGGTGCCGTCGATCGGGTCGACCAGCCAGACGGCCGGCTCGGAGCCGAGCGCCCGGGCGAGGTCCGGGTCGGCCGAGACCGCCTCCTCGCCGACCACCGGTACGGGCAGCAGCTCGCGCAGCCGCCGGGTGATCAGCTGCTCGGCCTCGCGGTCGGCCACCGTGACCAGCTCGCCCGGCGCCTTCTCCATCACCTCGCCGGTCGCCAGCGCCCGGAACCGGGGCTCCACCGCCGCGGCTGACGCCTCGACGAGGATCTCCGCCACCTTCTCCATCAGCACCAGACCGCTCCTTTCGCCTGGTACCACTCTTGCACGCCCCCGTGGCGCGGACCTGCGGCGGGACCCGTCCGGCCGGGCGCCGGGCGGCCCCGGAGCGCCCGGCCGGACGGCCGGCGGCGCCCTCAGTCCCCGTCCGGGTCGAGGAAGTGGAAGCCGGGCCGAGGGTGCATCAGGAACTCGTGGTGCGAGATGTTCCAGGCGTACGCCCCGGCCATCGCGAAGACCACCCGGTCGGCCGCACGCAGCGCGCCCACCGGCGCCCGGTGCGCCAGGACGTCCTTCGGGGTGCAGAGCTGGCCGCACAGGGTGGCCCGGCCGGTGGTGGCCGCGGGGCGCGGCCACGGGTGCGGCCAGCCGGCGACCGGGCGCACGGTGAACGGCTGGTCGTGGCCGCGGGTGGCCGGGGTGCGCAGGTGGTGGGTGCCGCCGCGGAGCACCGCGAAGTCCTCGCCGTGACTGTGCTTCACGTCCAGCACCTCGGTCGCGTACCAGCCGCAGTAGGCGGTCAGCGACCGGCCGGGCTCGATCCGCAGGGTGAGGCCGGGATGCTCCGCCAGCAGGGCGGCGAGGCCGGCGCCGAAGGCCGGCCAGTCGAACCGGGCGGCCGGGTCGGCGTAGTCCACGGCCATCCCGCCGCCGAGGTTGACCTCCGCCAGGGGTACGCCGTGCCGGGCGGCCAGCGCGGCCGACCAGTCGACCACCCGGCGGGCCACCGCCAGCTGCTCGGCGGCCGGCAGCCCGCTGGCCAGGTGGGCGTGCACGCCGCGCAGCCGCAGCCGGGCGTACTCCGGGCGGGCGAGCAGCCGCAGGCAGGCCTCGACCCGCTCCGGGTCCAGGCCGAACGGGCTGGGCCGCCCGCCCATGGCCAGCGCGACCGAGTCCAGGGTGCCGGCGGGCACCGGCAGGTTGACCCGCAGCAGCAGGTCGACCGGGCCGGGCGCGGTCTCGGCCAGCAGATGCAGGTCGCGCTCGCTCTCCACGTGCCAGCGCTGCACCCCGGCCGCCAGCGCCGCCGCGATCTCGTCCTTGGTCCGGCCGGGGCCGCCGAAGGCCAGCACGGCGCCCGGTACGGCCGCCCGGACGTGCGCCGACTCACCCCCGGAGGAGACCTCGTAGCCGTCCACCAGCCCGTGCAGCGCGCGCAGCAGCTCGGCCGCGGGATTCGCCTTCGCCGCGTAGTACAGCTCGACCCGGGGCGGCAGCGCGGCCCGGACCGCCGCCGCGTGCGTGCGCAGGGCGGACAGGTCGTAGAGGTAGGCGGGCAGCTGCTCGGGGTCGAGCGAGTCGGCCAGCCGTAGGACGTCGGCGCTCACCGCAGCGCCTCCCGCCGGCCGTGGGCGGGCTGGGCGGGCAGCGGCAGGGCCGGCACGGAGCCGGCCAGCACCGATGGGGCCAGCGGCGAGGGCAGCCGGATGTACCCGGCCTCCCGGTCGGCCCGGCGTTCCCAGCGGGTCAGCAGGTTGGCCTTGGCGGGCAGCGGGACGCCGTCCAGCAGGGCCGCCAGCCGGGGCGGCGCGCCGAGCGCGGCCGAGCACTCGGCGAGCACCGCGCGGACCTCCGCCCAGAGCGCGGCCTCCGCCTCGGGGTGCCGGTCGGCGATCGCGGCCAGCAGCTCGGCGAGGTGGTTGACCAGCAGGCAGTAGACCACCCGGTCCCAGCCGCGCCCGGCGTCGTAGCGGATCGGCCCGGCGACCTCCGGCGGGAGCGCGGCCAGCAGCGCGGCGTTCCGGCCGGGCAGCAGCTTGGTGCCCTCCAGGTCGCGCAGGAGCACCTGGCCCGGGTGCCCGGAGCCGTCCACGCAGATCAGCACGTTCTGCAGGTGCGGCTCCAGCACCACCCCGTGGTCGAAGTAGGCGGCGAGCACCGGCGGCACCAGCAGGCGCAGGTACGCGGCCCACCACTGCCGCGCCTGCCGCGGTCCGGCGCCGTCCAGCAGCACCGAGATGTGCGCCGAGCTGGTCGGGTACTCGTCCGCCACGGCGGCGGCGAGCAGCGGGGTGAGTCCGGGGAGCAGCGGCCCGGCCGCCCCCTCGCGGACGATCACGCCGAGGCCCTCGAACAGCGCGGTGTCGGGGGAGCCGTCCGGGCCGGGCAGCGCGACGGTGCGGAAGGCGGGCTCGCGCAGCATCGCCGCGCCGGGGAAGCGCCGGCCCAGGTCGGCCAGCGGTCCGGCCAGCAGCCGGGTCAGCGCGACGGCGCCGCTGAGCTCGTACGCGGCGTTCTTGCGCAGGCAGTTGGTGATCCGCACGTTCAGGCTGAACTTGAGGAACCCCCCGGCGCCGGCCAGCGTGCGCACCGAGGCGGTCGGGGTGAACGGCTCGCCGCCGGGGCCGAGGTCGAGCAGCTCGCCGCGGGCGAGCGCGGCCCGCAGCCGCGGGTGCTCGCCGAGCAGTTGGTACTGCCAGGGGTGCGCCGGCAGCAGCCGGTAGCCGGCCGGTACCGGGCGCAGCCCGTCCAGCAGTGCGGTGGCGGCCGGGTCGCAGCTGTCCTCGGCGACCAGGTCGGTGCGGACGGCGAGGTGGTGCAGCGGGAAGGCGGCGCGGGTCTCGGGGGCGTAGTCCGTCCAGGTACCGCGTTCGGCCGACCGGGACTTGGGCGAGGGGTGGAAGCGGTGGCCGAACAGCAGGGCCTGCTCGGACTCCAGGTAGCGGTCCGCCCCGGGGGCCGGGCGCTCGGCCAGTGCGGTCGCCACCCCGGCGTGGCTGGACGCCAGTTGGGCGAGGAACTCGGGGTTTCCGGCGCCGCTGCGCAGGGTGAGCTCGGCGTGGATCCGTTCGGCCAGCTCCTGCCAGCCGAGTTCGCGCGGCCCGGTGCGGGTCTCCTCCTGGACGGGGCCGGTGAAGCGGTGCGCGCCGCTGAGCGCGGTGCGCCGCAGCGCGGCGCGGAGCACCACGCCGGTCCGGGGCAGCCGCAGCAGCAGCCGGCCGTCCGCCACCGCGGTCTGGTGCTCCGGTCCGGAGACCTCCCGCAGCAGGCAGTTGAGCAGGGTGTGCGCCACGGCGTGCTCGGCGGTGGGCAGCGTGGTGGGCGCCGCCGACGGGGCGAGGCCCGACTGCTGGCGGGCGGTCCGGGTGGGCATCGTGGTCTCCAGCGGGTCGGGGCGGCCGGGGGTGGGTTCACCCCGGACCGGGGCGGTCACCCGGCGACTCCGGGGCGGCGGAGGTAGTTGGGGCCGGTGGTGTAGTGCTTGTTGATGTCGGCGGCCCCGGAGCGCTCCTTGCTCTGCAGGGTGCCGGCGGTGACCATCGCCTTCACCGGGAGCCGGTCGGCGTCCAGCAGTCGGGTGCGCAGCGGCCCGCCCGCCGGGCCGAGCCGCTCGACCGCCTCGGTGAGGGCGGCGCGCAGTACGCGGAGGCTGCCGGTGAGCGGTGCCCGGCCGTGCCGGGCGAGGGCGAAGGCGAGCGCCGCGGTGCACAGGTGGCCGGTGATGGTGGTGAACAGGTCGGTCAGCGGCCGGTCGTCCTCGACCAGGATCCGCCGGTCGTCGAACCCGGCGGCGTACGGGGCGAGTTCGCCCAGGCGCCGGGTGTTGACCCGCAGGCCGTCGTTGTCCTTGAGCAGCAGCCGCAGCCGGGTGCGGCCGGCGGGCCGGTCGAGCACCAGCGAGGTGTTCTGCTGGTGCGATTCGAGGGCGATGCCGTGGCCGAAGAGCGTGGTCTGCCAGTCGACCAGCAGGGTCACCAGGTCGCGGTAGAGCTCGGGCACCGAACCGCCGTAGTACCGGTCGGCCAGCTGGTCGACGACCAGGGCGTCGCCCGGGGCGCGGGCCGTCAGTGCGGCCAGCGGCACGGTGACGGCGCCGGCGAGGGCGGCCGGCTGGCGGCGCAGCAGGACGGCCAGCAGTTCGTGGCCCGCGTGCGCCCAGCACTGCTCGTCGGCGTGCAGGATCCGCCCGGCGAACCGGGGTTCGCGGGCCAGTACGGCCTCCAGCAGCCGCTGTCCGGCGGCGCCGTCGGCCAGCGTGCCGGGCTTGATGGTGCGGCGGTTGCGCAGGCCCAGGGTGGCGGTGTCGAGCGGCAGCTTGAGGTGGTGGTCGGGGGCGTCGGCGACGGCGACGGTCCGCATCGACAGGGTCGGCACCACCGCCAGGTGGGGCCGGTCGGCGAGGACCGCGCCGGGCGGCAGCAGGCCGGCCGCCCGCCCGGCGGTCAGCGGGTGGACCGGCAGTGGCAGCAGGTCGGCCGGCAGGCCCAGCCGCTCCGCCCGGGGCCACCAGTCGGGCAGCCGGTCCGCGCACCGCAGGGTGACCGCCGAGGCCGGCAGTCCGAGCCAGCGCAGCTCGAACGAGGGGTGGAACTCGGGTGCGTATGCACGCAGTTGGGGCTCGTCCAGGCCGGTGCGGGCGCGGCCGGTCGGGTAGACCGGGTGGTCGAGGTAGGCGGCCAGGGTGTCGAAGGCGAGCGCGGGGCCCGGGCCCCGCCAGTCGGCGGTGTCGGCGCCGTAGCGCTGCGCCAGCGCGGCCCGGGTGCCGGCCTCGGCGCGGGCGTGCAGCCGGACGGCGGCGAGCGCCTCGCGGCACTCCTCGGCGAACGCCCGGTGCCCGTCCCGGTCCTCGGGGTCGGCCAGGGCGGCCACCTCGGCCAGGATCAGCGGGAGTTCGGTGACCGGGGTGTCGTCGGCCTCCAGCAGCGGCAGCCGGGCGGCGTACTCGCTCTGGAAGCCGTCCGCGGCGACCGGCAGGGCCAGCCGCCCGGCCCGCAGCCAGGTGCCGTCCGCGCGCTGCTCGGGGACGGCGGCGGTGCGCAGCCCCACCACGTCCTCGCGGAGCAGCGTGTCGAGCACCCGCAGGGTCAGCGCGCGGGCCTCGGTCACGGGGTGACCTCCCAGTGGTGGGCGGCGATGAACCGCTCGACCGCCAGGTCGGCGGCCCGCTGGTCGGGGCCGACGGCCCAGGCGACGCCCAGGTAGTCGCGGTTGGTGCGGTAGTGCTCGTGGTGCTCGCCGACCGCGCGGGTCGGCCGGTAGCCGAACCGGACGCCGTCGGCCTCCCAGGACGCCGGGCCGGGGGCGGCGGTCAGCGTGCCGGCCCGGTCGGCGCAGACCGGCCGGTTGCGGGCCCGGCGGTCGGTGCGCGGGCGCAGGCCGGCCGGCAGCGGCCGGCCGAGGTGGGCGCCGAGCACCAGCTCGAAGTACGGTACGCCGAGCAGGTGTTCCAGCATCAGGTCGCACTGGTCGCCGATGGCACGGTAGTTGACCTCGACCAGCCGGGCCCGGCCGTCCGGCTGGACGACGAACTCGGTGTGGCAGGCGCCGAGTCCGACTCCGACGGCGTCCAGCTGGGCGAGCACCTGGGCGGTCACCTCGGGCGGGTGCGCGGGCACGTACTCCAGGGCCTCCTCGACGAAGTGCGGTGGCGGCGAGAGGGTGGTGCGGAAGCCGCCGAGCACCAGCCGGGTGGCGCCGTCGCCGAGCGTCTCCAGGGTGTGCAGGCCGCCCGGGAGGAACTCCTCGACCAGCAGCGCCGCGCCGGGCCGGCGCTGCTGGATCTCCCGGCAGCGCAGGGCGAGTTCGGCGGCGTCACCGACCAGGGCGACGTCCTCGCTGGCGACCCCCTCGCGGGGCTTGAGCACGCAGGGGAAGGGCGGTGCGAGGGTGGCCGGATCCTGCCCGGGGGCGAGCTCGGCGGACCACACCGCGTCCAGGCCGGTCGCGGCCAGGTGGCGGCGCAGCTCGGCCTTGTTCTTGGCCCGCAGGGTGGCCCGCCAGTCCTTGGCCGGCAGGCCGAAGTAGGCCGCGGCCAGGGCGGTCTGGGTCTGCAGGTGGTCGCTGTTGCTGAACACCGCGTCCGGCGGGGCGTGCCGGGAGATCAGGCCGACCACCTCGCGGAAGTCCTGCACCGCGCACTCCACCACCTCGGGGGCCCGGTCCAGGTCGGCGTAGGCCGCCCGGTGGGGCTGGGCGCAGTCGGTCAGCACGGTGACGTCCAGGCCGAGCCGGGTGGCGGCGGGCAGGAAGCCGAGGGTGACCGAGTCGGTGGGGTTCAGGGCGAGCAGGTACAGCCGCATGGATCCTCGCAGTGGTCGTCGGGCCGGACGGCGGGCTGCGCCGACCGGGCCGGAGTGGGCTGCTTCGGCACGGGGAAGACACTCTGGTTTCTTCACCGGGCCGGCCCCCGTCACACCGGGGTCCACCGGGTCGTGCTCCGCCCTCGCCCGCCACCCCTCCGGTCCGGGCCGCGGCGACCGGCCGGAACGGGCTCAATCTAGGTGAGGGCGACCTAAATGTGTCAAATTCTCGGATTCACCCCTGTGCCGGCCCGACCCTCCGTCAGTTATGGACTAAGGTGAGCCTCACCTTAGTCCTTGTCGGGAGTCCAGATGCTCCAACTGACGGCCGATCAGCGCAGCCGGGCCGACGAACTCGCCGAGACCTATCGGCTGCTGTTCGCCGCCTGCGACGGCGCGCTCCGGGTCGAACTCGCCGTACGGCCGCCCGAGGGCGGGCGCTGGCGCAGAGCCGACACGCTGGCCTGCTCGGTCGAGGAGCTGGTGGCGGGCGAGAGCGCGCGGATCGCCGCCGAGCACGGCCGGGCCCCGCGCACCCACGTGGCCGCCTCCCGGATCCTGCACCACTACCTCTGGTCGGTGTGCCTGCTGGTCAGCGGCCCCTGGTACCTGGAGCGCCAGGTGCCGCAGCTGCGCGCCACCGACCTGTGGATCGACCCGGCCGACGGCCGCCTCGCGGTCCGCCCGGGCGACTGGGTGGTCGGCGACGAGTCCGAGCTGCGCACCGCGCTGGCCGAGCACCTCGGGCCGGTGCTGGCCGCCTTCCAGCCGTACGTGCGGCGCGGGCCGCGGGCGCTGTGGGGGATGGCCGCCGACGACCTGCTCTCCGGGATCTGGTACCTGGGCCGGGTGCTGGGCGAGGAGGACCACGCGGTGGAGGCCGCCGCCGCCGTGCTGCCCGGCGACACCCCGCCGTTCCCCGGCGCCGCCGAGTTCCGCCGGCTGCCCGGCACCGCGGGGCGCAGCCACTGGACCAGGACCAGGGCCGGCTGCTGCCTCTACTACGCCGTCGACCCGGCCCAGGCCTGCCTGACCTGCCCGCGCACCACCGACGAGGAGCGGGTGACCCGGCTGGAGGCCTGAGCCGCGCGGCCGGGGCTGCTGGCCGGGCTCAGCGCCGTCGCGAGACCGCCACGCCGGCCAGGCAGAGCGCCCCACCGGCCAGCGTCAGCCAGCCCGGCACCTCGCCCAGGACGGCCCAGGCCATCAGGACCACCAGCGCGGGCACCGCGTACGTGGTCGCGCCCATCCGTCCGGCGGTGGTGCGGGCCAGCGCGTACGCCCAGGTGGTGAACGCCAGCGCGGTCGGGAACAGGCCCAGGTAGAACACCCCGAGGGTGGCCGACAGCGGCGCCCGGCCCAGCTGGTCGACCAGCTGCGGGGCGAACGGCAGGCAGGCCGCCGTCCCGACCAGGCAGCCGAAGGTGGTGACCTGGAGCGGCGAGGCGTGCCGCAGCGCGGGCTTCTGGGACACCACCCCACCGGCGTAGGTGATCGCGGCGATCACGCACAGCACGATGCCCAGGGTCGAACTCCCGCCCCCGCCACCGCCCGAGACGGAGAGCCCGACCACCACGGCGCCGGCGAACGAGACCGCCATCCCGGCGAGCAGCTTCGGCGGGTAGCCCTCGCCGAGGAACCGGCCGCCGAGCAGGGCGATCAGCACCGGGCCGATGTTCACCACCATCGCGGCGGTGCCCGCGTCCACCTGCTGCTCGCCCCAGTTGAGCGCCACCATGTACGCGCCGAACCAGAGCAGCCCGCTGGCGGCGATCCCCGGCCACGCGGCCCGCGGCGGCACCCCCTCGCCCCGGACGGCCAGCAGCACCACCAGCGCGACCGAGCCGGCCAGCAGCCGCCCGAGCGCCAGCGCGCCGGGACCGAAGTGCTCGCCCGCACCCCGGATCGCGACGAAGGCCGAGGCCCAGAGCACCACCGTGGTGGTCGCGGCGGCCAGCGCCTTGCGGTCCGGGCCGGAGGGGGTCGGGCCGGAGGGGGTCGGGTCGGGCGGGGCCGCGTCGGACGGGGTCGGGTCGGACGGGGTCGGGTCGGAGAGCGCCATCCGGCCAACCTACGGGGCGCCGGGGCGGACCGGGAAGGCGATTTCCCTCGTGCCCCGGGGGCGCCGCGCTACCGTGCCGCCGCGGTGGCCGGTCGGGTGGCCGGGCGGTGCTCCCGGCGCCGGAAACGGGTCTCGGTGGCGCCGGCGAGTGCGAGCAGCGCGGCCAGCGCCGCGGCCGCGCAGGTGAGCAGGAACGGCGCCCTTGGCCCGTACCCGTCGGCCAGCCGGCCGGCCAGGACGGTGCCGACGGACTGGGCCAGCGTGATGCTGCTGACCAGGGCGGCCATCGCCTCGCCGAGGCGCTCGGCGGGGACGGTGCGCTCGGTGAGGCCGAACATCGTGATCATCTGCGGTGCGACCGCCACCCCGAGGAAGCCGACGCCGAGCGCGAGGCCGGTCAGGTCGGTGGTCCACGGCAGCGGCAGGGCGGCGACGAGCAGCAGCAGCGTCCCCGCCCGCAGCCGCAGCGCCAGCCCGTACCGGGCGGGCAGGGCGGCGGTGGCCACCCCGGCGAACGAGCTGGTGAGGCCGATCAGGCCGTAGAGCAGGCCGGCCGCGCCGGGGCGGCCGAGGTCCGCGGTGATGGCGGTGACCCCGACCTGCACGGAGCCGAAGCAGACCCCGAGCAGCGCCATCCCGGCCAGCAGGAGCGCGAACGGGGCGCTCCGCAGCCCGCCCGCCGAGCGCTTGCGGCGGTCGCGGCTGCCGGTGGGCGCGGTCGGGTGCAGGGCGAACAGCGTGCCGCAGACGCCGACCAGGGCGGCGCCGAGCAGCATCCCGGCGGCCGGGTCGGCCAGCGTCGCCAGCAGGCCGACCAGGGCCGGGCCGACGGTGAAGCTGATCTCGTCCATGATGCCGTCGAGCGAGATCGCGGCGGCGCCGGACTCCCGATTGCCGCCCGCGAGTTGGATCCAGCGGCTGCGCGAGAGCGGGCCGATCAGCGGCACCGAGAGCCCGATCAGTGCGGCCGGGGCGAGCTGCCAGGGCAGCGGCAGACCCTGTTCGGAGGCGAGGACCAGGGCGAGGATCGCGAGCGCGTTGACGGCCGCGGCCACCAGCCCGACCACGCGCTGGCCGCGCCGGTCCGCGAGCCGCCCGACCGGTGGGCCGGCCAGGGCCTGGGAGACCGCCAGGGTGCCGGAGACGATCGAACCCCGCCAGACCGAGCCGGAGTTGTGGCTGACCAGCAGCAGGCTGCCGATCGGGCCCATGGCGTTGGGCAGCCGGCCGAGCAGCGACCAGAGCAGGACCGGGCGGCCGGTCAGGCGTACGGCGGTGCGGAACGTCGTGACAGCGGCCATCGACCGCCACCCCCCGGAGGCGGGGCCGCGTCGGGGCGCCCGCCTCCCGTCCGTCGGCCCTGGCTGGTCCGGCAGCTCGCGGGTGAGCCTCGAACCTACGGGGGCGCCGGGGCGGCCGGGAAGCGTGGGATCGCCCAGCGGGGCGGGCGGCGGGCCGGGGGGTGTTGGAGGAGCCGCCAAGGCGGTTCGGGTGAATCACCGACGCCGGGGTGCTGGGGGCGGGGAACGCCGACGGCGGGGTGCTCAGGATGGGGACGCCGACGGCGGGTGCCGGGGGCGGAGGAACGCCGACGGCCCCGCCCGCCCGATGGACCATCACCGGGTGGACGGGGCCGTGGGATCGCCGGTGACCGCGAGACCCCTCGCGCGGGCACCGAAGCCGGACGGCGACCCTCGCGGGTGCCTGAGCTTAGGTAACCCTAACCTGGTGGAGTGGCGGGCGGCAAGCGTCCGGGCCTGCTCAGTGCCGGCCGAGCCGCTCGTGCTCGGCCCGCACCCGGCGGTCCATCGCCAGCGTGAACTGGGTGTCGGCGACCGCCCTGGCCAGCGGCCGGATCCGGAGGATCTGGTCGCGCAGCCGCGCCGCCTCGGCGGGGGAGAGCCGCTCCACCTGGTCGAGCGGGCCCAGCAGCTGGTCGGCGATGAGCGAGACGAAGGATTCGGCGATGGCGTCGGCGTGCTCCTGCGCGGTCCGGCTGGCCGCCAGCACCGCGGCCAGCGGGACGCCCTCGCCGACCAGGGCGGTGGTGGCCTCCATCAGACGCCGGCTGATGTGGGTGATGCCGTCCGGTTCGACGGTGATGTAGCCCTGGGCGATCGACTCGGCGGTGTTCTCCTCGGTCAGCTGCTCGCCGAAGGCGGCCTGCAGCTCGGACCAGTCGAGGTGCACCGGGGTCTCGTCCGACCAGGGCGCGGTGATCGCGTCCTGCAGGCCGATCAGCTCGGCGACCTCCCGGCCGCTCTCGCCGGCGCCGATCAGTTCGGCGATGCCACCCAACGCGTGCCCGCGCTCCAGCAGTTCGGCGATCACCCGGAGCCGGGTCAGGTGCTCCTCGCCGTACCAGGCGATCCGCCCCTCCTTGCGCGGCGGCTGGAGCAGCTTGCGCTCGCGGTAGAACCGCACCGTGCGCACGGTGATCCCGGCGGCCTCGGCCAGTTCCTCCACCCGGTACCGGCGCGGGCCGGCCGCCTGCTCGATCTCCTCGGTGTCCGCCACGCCGACAGCATAGGCCGGGCGGGTGCCGAACCGATGTGCTCCGCCTTCTTCCGGGAACCGCCCGCACGGGCTACTCTGCCAATCGTGCCAGTGATTACTGGCAAGGTTCTCGCCCGGTGCATCCCCCACCCCCCTCGCCGCAGGAGGTCCGCCGCATGGTTCCCCGCACCAAGCAGCCCCCCACCCCGCCGCCGGTCGCCACCCCGCACGTGCGGGTGGCCGTGGTCGGCTCGGGCTTCGGCGGCCTCGGCGCCGGGGTCCGGCTCCGCCGCGCCGGCATCACCGACTTCGTCATCCTGGAGCGCGCCTCCTCGGTCGGCGGCACCTGGCGCGACAACAGCTACCCCGGTTGCGCCTGCGACGTGCCCTCGCACCTGTACTCGTTCTCCTTCGCCCCCAACCCCGAGTGGCCGCGCAGCTTCTCCGGCCAGCCGGACATCCGGGCGTACCTGGAGCGGGTCGCCGACACCTTCGGCCTGCGCCCGCACCTGCGCTTCGACACCGAGGTGCTGGAGCTGCGCTGGGAGGAGGGCCCGGCCCGCTGGCGGATCCGCACCGGCCGCGGCGAGTGGACCGCCGACGCGGTGGTCTCCGCGGCCGGCCCGCTGGCCGACCCGCAGATCCCCGACCTGCCGGGCCTCGCGGAGTTCCCCGGCAAGGTCTTCCACTCCTCGCGCTGGGACCACGACTACGACCTGACCGGCAAGCGGGTCGCCGTGGTCGGCACCGGCGCCTCCGCCGCCCAGATCGTGCCCGCGATCCAGCCGCGGGTGGGCCGGCTCACCGTCTTCCAGCGCACCCCCGGCTGGGTGCTGCCGCGCGCCGACCGGGAGATCTCCGGGCTGGAGAAGTGGCTGCACAGCAGGATCCCGCCGACCGGCAAGCTCCGCCGGGGCACCCTGTTCGCCCTGCGGGAGCTCCAGGTGGACGCCTTCGTCCGGCGCCCCGGCGCGCTGCGGCTGGTGCAGCGGGTGGCCGAGCGGCACATCGCGAAGTCGATCGCCGACCCGGCGCTGCGCGCCAAGCTCACCCCGGACTACCGGATCGGCTGCAAGCGGATCCTGCTCAGCAACACCTACTACCCGGCGCTCGCCGCCCCCAACGCCGAGGTGGTCGCCGCCGGCCTGCGCGAGGTGCGCGGCTCCACCCTGGTCGCGGCCGACGGCAGCGAGCACGAGGTGGACGCGATCGTCTTCGGCACCGGCTTCCACGTCACCGACATGCCCATCGCCCAGCGGGTGTTCGGCGTCGGCGGCCGGGCGCTCGCGCAGGAGTGGAAGGACGGCATGGAGGCGCTGCGCGGCTCCACCGTCCGGGGCTTCCCCAACCTGTTCTTCGTGATCGGCCCCAACACCGGCCTCGGCAACAGCTCGATGATCCTGATGATCGAGTCCCAGCTGAACTACCTGGTCGACGCGCTCACCGCGCTCGACGCGGTCGGCGCCACCGCCCTCCAGCCCACCGAACGGGCGCAGCGGCACTGGAACCTCGAACTCCAGCACCGGATGGGCCGCACCGTCTGGACCACCGGCGGCTGCCGCAGCTGGTACCTGGACGGCGCCGGGCGCAACACCGTGCTGTGGCCCGGCTCCACCAGCTCCTTCCGCCGGGCCACCCGCCGGGTGGACCTGGGCGAGTACGAGCTGATCAAGCGCACCGCCCCGGTCACCGAGGAGGTCCCGGCATGACCACCGTCCCCGCCGACCCGCACCTGCTGCCCGCCTCCGCGGACACCCGCCGGGTCCGCTCCGCCGACGGCACCTGGCTGCACACCGCGACGTACGGCCCGCAGGGCGCCCCCACGGTGGTGCTGGCGCACGGCTGGACCTGCTCGGTGGCGTTCTGGGCCCCGGTGATCCACCGGCTGGCCGCCGACCACCGGGTGGTGGCCTACGACCAGCGCGGCCACGGCCGCAGCGACCGGCCGCACGGCGCGCCCGGCTACTCGACCGCCAAGCTGGCGGACGACCTGGAGGCCGTGCTGACCGCGCTCGTCCCGGCCGGCGAGCGGGCCGTGCTGGCGGGCCACAGCATGGGTGGCATGACCGTGATGGCCGCCGCCGACCGCCCGCAGGTGGTCGCCAGGACCAGTGGCGCGGTGCTGGTGAGCACCGGTGCGAGCGACCTGGTGGCCGAGCTGCGGGTGGTGCCGGACGCCGTCCGCCCGGTGCGCCTGCGCCGCCGGCTGCACCAGCTGATCCTGGAGTCCCGGCTGCCGCTCGGGCCCGCCAACGGCGTCAGCCGGGCGCTGCTCAAGTACGCCACCATGGGCCCCGCGACGCCGCCCGCGCAGGTCGCGGCCTGCGCGAAGGTGGTGCACGCCTGCCCGACCGGCACCCGGTACGGCTGGTCCAAGGTGCTCGGCACGGTGGAGCTGACCGCCGGGCTGGCCGCGCTGGCGGTGCCCACCGCCGTGGTGGTCGGCACCCACGACCGGCTGACCCCGCCGGTGCACGCCCGGCGGATGCACGCGGCCCTGGCGGACCCGCGGGGGCTGCTGGAACTGCCGGGGGTCGGCCACATGGCCCCGGTGGAGCGGCCGGCCGAGGTGGCCGGCGAGATCCGCCGCATCGTCGAACTGGTTTCCGCGGAGCAGAGGAGTGATGTCGGATGAGCCCGTCCCTCGCCGGCCAGGTGGTCGTGGTGACCGGCGCCGCCCGTGGCGTCGGTGCGCTGACGGCCCGCAAACTGGCGCAGCAGGGCGCCCGGGTCGCGCTGGTGGGCCTGGAGCCCGCCGAGCTGAAGGCGGCTGCCGACCGGTGCGGCCCCGAGGCCTCGTCCTGGGAGGCCGACGTCACCGACCTGGCGGCGCTGACCGCCGCCGCGGAGCGGATCAAGGAGCGGTACGGCCGGATCGACGCCGTGGTCGCCAACGCCGGGATCGCCATCGGCGGCCCGCTGCTGGACAGCGACCACCGGGCGTTCAGCCGGGTGATCGAGGTCAACCTGCTCGGCAGCGTGGCCACCGCCCGGGCCTTCCTGCCCGCGCTGGCCGAGAGCCGGGGCTACCTGCTGCAGATCGCCTCGCTGGCCGCGATCACCCCGGCGCCGCTGATGGCGGCGTACTGCGCGAGCAAGGCCGGGGTGGAGGCGTTCGCCCACTCGCTGCGCGCCGAGGTCGCCTACCAGGGGGTCAAGGTCGGTGTCGGGTACCTGAGTTGGACCGACACGGACATGGTTCGCGGCGCCGACCAGGACACCGTGCTGCGCCAGATGCGGGCCCGGCTGCCCTGGCCGGCCAGCAAGACCTACCCGCTGGAGCCGGCCGTGGACCGCCTGGTGGCCGGGATCGCCCGCCGCTCGGCGCACGTGTACGCGCAGCCGTGGCTGCGCGGGATGCAGCCGGTCCGCTGGCTGCTGCCGAGCCTGATCGCCGCCGTGGGTGCCCGGGACGTGGCCAGGCTGGCCCCGGAGTTGAAGGCCACCGCGGCCGACCGGCTGCGCCCGGTGGGAGCCGGCGGCGAGGCGGACTCGGCGGCGCACCGCCCCGCCTGACCGCGCCTCCGCACGGCGGGCCGCCCCCGGACACCGGGGGCGGCCCGCCGGCCGTGCGGGGGCGGTTTCCGGCCAGCGGGTCGGCGTTCCGGTGATGTTGCCCGGACGTAAAGCTTCCATCTGGCATGGCTCAACACCCGGTAAACATCCGGACTTTGGGGTGTTTGTCCGGAGGATTTCGCGGCCGGAACGCACCTGACGTGTACGCGGCGGCAGAACTTAACCTCTGCTCGGCGGCCCCAATCCGCCACCCCCCACATCCCCCGGGAGAGCAGATGTCTCGTCCTGCCCGCTCCGCCATGCGCGTCGCCAACCGGATCCTCAGCGTCACGGCCCTCGCCGCCGCCCTCGGCGCCGCCCAGTTCGCGGCACCCGCCGCGTTCTCCACGGCCGCCGCCGCGCCGGCCGCCGCGCAGTGCGTCGACGGCCAGGCGGCCGACCACACCGACGCCGCCGCCCGCCAGGCCGAGGGCTCCACCGCCCACGACCCCAACTCGCTGACGGCCGCGCAGGTCAAGGCGATGGACGCGGACCTGAAGTCCACCGTCGAGCAGCTGCGCCGCTCCTCGGACGGTCCGGGCCTGGCCGCCACCACCATCCCGGTGTACTTCCACGTGATCCACAGCGGCACCACCGGCAAGCTCTCGGCGAGCGCCATCAGCAACCAGATCGCGGTCCTCAACGCGGCCTACGGCGGCCAGGGTTCGGGCAACACCGCGAGCCCGTTCACGTTCCAGCTGGTCTCCACCGACTACACCGACAAGGCCGCCTGGTACAACGGCATCACCGACGGCACCTCGGCCGAGAAGGCCATGAAGACCGCCCTGCACAAGGGCGGTGCCAACACCCTCAACATCTACACCGCCA
This sequence comes from Kitasatospora sp. NPDC094015, assembly GCF_040304075.1. Classification (NCBI taxonomy): domain Bacteria; kingdom Bacillati; phylum Actinomycetota; class Actinomycetes; order Kitasatosporales; family Streptomycetaceae; genus Kitasatospora; species Kitasatospora sp. NPDC094015. The sequence goes on along the minus strand of NZ_JBEOUL010000001.1, from coordinate 217,962 downwards.
GCCTCGGCGACGGGCTGCTCGGCTGGGCCACCTTCCCCAGCTCCTACCGTTCGCAGCCGACCATGGACGGCGTGGTGATCCTGGACGCCTCGCTGCCCGGCGGCTCGGCGGCCAACTACAACCAGGGCGACACCGCGACCCACGAGATCGGCCACTGGCTCGGGCTCTACCACACCTTCCAGGGCGGGTGCAGCGGCAGCGGCGACTCGGTCAGCGACACCCCGGCCGAGGCCAGCGCGGCCTTCGAGTGCCCGACCGGCCGCAACACCTGCTCGGCCGCCGGCGCCGACCCGATCCACAACTTCATGGACTACACCTACGACTCCTGCATGACCCAGTTCACCCCGGGTCAGGTCACCCGGATGACCAACTCCTGGGCCTCCTACCGCGCCTGACCCCCGCGCGGCACCGCCCGGCCGGCACCGGACCGCTCCCCGCGGTCCGGTGCCGGCCCGCGCCGGGCCCCGGTGCGCACCGCGCTACCAGCCAGTACGGTCTGTCCATGACCACAGCTCTCATCACCGGCGCCACCGCCGGCATCGGCGCCGCCTACGCCCGCCGCCTGGCCAAGGACGGGCGGGACCTCGTCCTGGTCGCCCGCGACAGCGAGCGGCTGGCGGCCACCGCCGAGGAACTCGCCAAGAAGTACGGCGTGCAGGTCGAGACACTCCGCGCCGACCTGTCCACCGACGAGGGCATCACCGCCGTCGAGGATCGCGTGCGCGACGGCGCGCGGCCGGTCGACCTCCTGATCAACAACGCCGGCTTCGGCAACCGGGGCGCCTTCCTCACCGTCCCGGTGGAGCAGGAGCTCGAGATGCTCAAGGTGCACGTCGAGGCGATCCTGCGGACCACCAGCGCCGCGCTGCCGGGGATGCGCGAGCGCGGGCGCGGCGCGATCGTGAACGTGGCCTCGGTCGCCGCCTTCCTGCCGCGCGGGACGTACGGCGCGACCAAGGCCTGGGTGGTGAGCTTCACCCAGGGCGTGGCCCGCGACCTCGGCGGCAGCGGGGTGCGGCTGCAGGCGCTCTGCCCGGGTTTCACCCGCACCGAGTTCCACGAGCGGGCCGGGATGGGCACCTCCAACGTGCCGGCCTGGGGCTGGCTGTCCGCGGACCGGGTGGTGGACGAGTCGCTGCGCGACCTGGCCCGCAACCGCTCACTCTCGGTGCCGGGCAAGCGCTACAAGGTGGCGGTCGCGGTGGCCCGGCTGCTGCCCACCGGCAAGCTCGGCGGGCTCTCCTCCAAGGCCGCCCGCACCTACCGCACCGACTGAGCGGCCGCGGCGCGGGTGCCGAGGAGCAGGAATACGGCGAGGCTCATTATTAGTTTGTCTAACCATGAGCCTGGCTCGGTATGCTGGCTCCCCGCCCACCCGCGCCGATGGAGGCCGCCCTTGCGCCCCGACCGCAGCACCGACTGGACCCCGCCCGAACCCCGGCCCGGCGAGCCCGCACCACCCGCCCAGCTGCGCCGCATCACGGCGCTGTTCCGCCCGTACCGGGGCCGGCTGGCCGTGGTCGGCCTGCTGGTCGCCGCCTCCGCCGTGGTCTCGGTGACCACCCCGTTCCTGCTGCGCGCCGTGCTGGACACCGCGATCCCGCAGGGCCGCACCGGCCTGCTCACCCTGCTGGTGCTCGGCATGATCGCCGCCGCGGTGGTCAACAGCGTCTTCAACGTGCTCCAGACGCTGATCTCCACCACCGTCGGCCAGCGGGTCATGCACGACCTGCGCACCGCGGTCTACACCCACCTCCAGCGGATGTCGCTGGCCTTCTTCACCCGCACCCGCACCGGCGAGGTGCAGTCCCGGATCGCCAACGACATCGGCGGCATGCAGTCCACCGTCACCTCCACCGCCACCTCGCTGGTCTCCAACCTGACCAGCGTGGTGGCCAGCGTGGTCGCCATGGTCGCGCTCGACTGGCGGCTCACGGTGGTCTCGCTGCTGCTGCTCCCGGCGTTCGTCTGGATCAGCCGCCGGGTCGGCAACGAGCGCAAGAAGATCACCACCGAGCGGCAGAAGCAGCTGGCGGCGATGAGCTCCGCCGTCCAGGAGTCGCTGTCGGTCAGCGGGATCCTGCTCGGCCGGACCATGGGCCGCTCCGACTCGCTCTCCCGCGAGTTCACCCGGCAGTCCGACCAGCTCGCCGACCTGGAGGTGCGCTCCAGCATGGCCGGCCGCTGGCGGATGTCCACCATCGGCGTGGTGATGGCCGCGATGCCCGCGCTGATCTACTGGGCGGCCGGGCTCACCGCGGCCGGCGGCGCCCCGATCGTGTCGATCGGCACCCTGGTCGCCTTCGTCTCGCTCCAGCAGGGCCTGTTCCGGCCCACCGTCAGCCTGCTCTCCACCGGCGTCCAGGTGCAGACCTCGCTGGCCCTGTTCCAGCGCATCTTCGAGTACCTCGACCTGCCGGTCGAGATCGCCGAGCCCGCGCACCCGGCGCGCCCGGGGCAGCTTCGCGGCGACGTCACCTTCGAGGACGTCGAGTTCCGCTACCAGCCGGAGCAGGAGCGACCCACCCTGGCCGGCATCGACCTCAAGATCCCGGCCGGCGGCTCGCTCGCCGTGGTCGGCGAGACCGGCTCGGGCAAGACCACCCTCAGCTACCTGGTGCCCCGGCTGTACGACGTGACCGGGGGACGGGTCGCCATCGACGGCACCGACGTGCGCGAGCTGTCCTTCGCCACCCTGGCCGACACGGTGGGCGTGGTCTCCCAGGAGACCTACCTCTTCCACGCCTCGATCGCCGACAACCTGCGCTTCGCCAAGCCCGGCGCCACCGACGAGGAACTGGTCGCCGCCGCCCGCGCCGCCCAGGTGCACGAGCTGATCTCGGCGCTCCCGGACGGCTACGACACCATGGTCGGCGAGCGCGGCTACCGCTTCTCCGGCGGCGAGAAGCAGCGCCTGGCGATCGCCCGCACCATCCTGCGCAACCCGCCGGTGCTGATCCTGGACGAGGCCACCAGCGCGCTCGACAACCGGACCGAACTCGCCGTCCAGCAGGCCATCGACGCGCTGGCCGCCGGCCGGACCACGATCACCATCGCGCACCGGCTCTCCACCATCCGCGGCGCCGACCAGATCGCCGTCCTGGACCGCGGCCGGATCGCCGAACTCGGCACCCACGACGACCTGCTGGCGCTGGGCGGGCGCTACGCCGCGCTGCTGCGCCGCGAGGAGGCCCCGCTGCCGGCCTGAGGCTCGCAATCGCCGGGGGAGGTCGGCAGCGGGCCGGGGCGGCGACAGGCGGCGGTGTGCCGGGTCAGGCGGCCTTGGGCAGCTCGTTGTAGGTGTCGGCGTTCTCCTGGCCGGAGAGCTCCTGGATCGCGGCCATCACCTCGTCGGTGACCTGGCGCCGGGCCTTGGCCGAACGGGCCTGGCCGTGCAGCTCGGAGAAGTCCAGCGGCTTGCCGAAGCGGACCGTCACCTGCCGGACCCGGGGGATCCTGCGGCCGACCGGCAGGATGTCCTGCGGGCCCTCCAGCGCGACCGGCACCACCGGGACGCCGGCGGTCAGCGCCAGCCAGGCCACCCCGGTCTTGCCGCGGTAGAGCCGGCCGTCTAGCGAGCGGGTGCCCTCGGGGTAGATGCCGAAGGCCTTGCCGCTCTGCACGATCTCCAGCGCCTGCTCCAGCGAGGCGGCCGCCGAGCGGTAGGTGCCGCGCTCGACCGGCACCGCGTTGATCACGCTGGTGAAGAACGAGCGGACGATCGCGCCCTTGAGCCCGGTGCCGGTGAAGTACTCCGCCTTCGCGAGGAAGTACACCTGGCGCGGCGCGGTCAGCGGGATCACCACGCTGTCGATGAAGGACAGGTGGTTGCTGGCCAGGATCACCCCACCCTTGCGCGGCACGTTCTCCAGCCCCTCGATGACCGGCCGGTAGACCGTCCTCGCGAGCGGCTTGAGCACGAGCTTGGTGATGAGGTTGATCATGGGCCCTCCCCGGCCGACCTGCTCACGGGCTCGGCCCTGCGGGGGCCGAGGTCAGCTCGCAGGTTACGACATGGCCCCCGGGGCCCGTCCACTGTTTCCGGTCGGCGGACGGGTGCGATTCTCGTCACTCCCCGTGCGGGCTCGGCCACGCGGCGGGGTGCCGGGGGTGGCGCAGCGGCCCCGGACGGCCTCGCCCGCCGCGGATCTGCCGGGAAGCCCGGTCGGGCGCCCCGCCACCGGTTAGCGTGTGGACGGAGGATCACCGACCCGTGTCGACCCCTGGGGGGCGGTCATGCCGATCAACACTGCCCTGGTGCCGGTCTTCACCGAGGAGGCCCGGCACACCGACACCGTGCTCCTCTACCAGTCGCTCACCGGCGCCGTCGCCGGGCCGACCCTGCGGGTGGCGGCGAGCGGCCTGACCGGGACGGTGGTCGGGCCGGTCCTGGTGCTCAGCGGAGCCGAGGCGGCGCTCGCCCCGGCCCGCGAGGTCGGCATGGTCTTCACGGTCGACTCGCTGGCCGGAGCCACCGAGCAACTCCTCGCCCACGGCGCCGAACTGGTCCGCGAACTGCCCCCGATGCCGCACGGCCGGGCCCGCCGGCTGCGGCACCCGGACGGCCTGGTCGTCGAGTACCTGGAACTCAGCCGTGCCCCCCAGGGCAGACCGCTGCCCTAGACCCTCGCTAGCCCCGGACCGGGAAGACCCGGCGGACCACCCGCTCCGCCGCCCCGCCGTCGTCCCACGGGCAGAACCGCTTGCGGAAGGCCGCCCGGGCGGCCGGCTCCGGGTCGCCCGCCAGCAGTGCCTCGGCCAGCTGGTCCTGGTCGGTGGCGACGGCGCCGGGCGGCTCGGCCATCAGGTCGAAGTAGACGCCGCGCACCCGCCGGTACTCGTCCCAGTCCGGGGTGAACAGCGCGATCGGCCGGTCCAGCACCGCGTAGTCGAACATCATCGAGGAGTAGTCGGTCACCAGCACGTCGGAGGCCAGGAAGAGGTCCTCCACCATCGGGTGGTCGGACACGTCCAGCACCCGGGCGTCCTGCGGACCGGCCGTCAGGTCGCCCACCCCGCCGTCGTGGAAGTAGTGGGTGCGCACCAGCAGCGTGAAGCCGGGCCCGAGCCGCTGCGCCAGCTCCCGCAGGTCGGCCAGCGGGACGTAGCCGCCCTGGGCCTCGCGATGGGTGGGGGCGTACAGCACGGCGGTGCTGCCGGGCTCGATGCCCAGGCCCTCGCGCAGCGCCGCGCACTCCTCCGGGGTGGCCAGCGCCAGGCGGTCGTTGCGCGGGTAGCCGGTGTCGAGCATCTCGTAGCCGCCGGGGAAGGCCCGGGCGAACTGCTCGCTGGTGTGCGGGTTGGAGGAGACCAGGTAGTCCCAGCGCGACACCGCCTCCAGCAGCCGTTCGAAGTCCATCCCGTCGGCCGCGACCGGGAACTCCTTCAGGTCCATGCCCATCGTCTTGAGCGGCGTGCCGTGCTGGGTCTGCAGGTGCACGCTGCCGGGCCGCTTGACCATGGTGTGCGGGAAGTTGACGTTGTTGACGAAGTACTTGGCGGTGGCCATCGCGCGCAGGTACGCCGGGCTGTTGAGCAGCACGTAGGGCACGTCGGGCGGCAGTGTGGCGGCCCGGGCGCGGTCCTCGACCACCCACACCCCGCGGATCTGCGGCGCCAGTTCGCGCGCCTTGCGGTAGATCGCGGCCGGGTTGCAGGCGTAGCCGCGGTGCCAGTACGCGGCGTACACGGCCAGGTTCTCGTCCAGCGGCAGCCGCCGGAAGGTGTTGTACGCCGTGAAGCGCGCGCTGCCGCGGACCGCCTTGCGGACGGCGGGGGCGACCGCCCGGGTGCTGCGCCGCACCGTGCGCGGCAGCTGCCCGGTGCGCCGCAGCTCCGCGTACGAGCGCCGGGCGCCGCGGGCGACCAGCCGGTACTGCAGGCCGCGGACGCCGCCGGGGAAGCGGTAGCCCGCCGGCCGGTGGCGCCGGAAGTGGCCGGTGATCCGCTGGAAGAACTCGGCCCGCATCCCGACCGGGACCAGCCCCGGGGTGTCGTACACGGTGACGGCCTGCTTGACGGTGCGTTCGAAGACCAGCGTGCGCAGCGCCGGGCCGACCTCCGGGTGCCGGTCCAGGAAGGCGAAGATCGCGTCGTACTGGGCGAAGGCGTCGGCGTGCTTGGGCGAGGCGGTGTTGGTGATCGCGCCGGGGCGGCCGCGGCGGTAGGCGTAGCAGGGGCGGTCCAGGTAGCGCAGCCGTCCGGCGGCCAGCAGGGCCGGGTAGGTGACCGAGATGTCCTCGTAGTAGCCGCGGCCGAACGCGACGTCCAGGTCGAGCAGGTAGTCCCGGCGGAAGACCTTGTTCCAGACCGCCATCACGGCGGTCAGCAGGGCGGGGTGCTCGGCCAGCGTGCAGCCCTCGACGAGCGGGGAGCCGGTGAGCAGGTGCCGCCAGGGGTTCGGCTCGGTGCCGCCGTCCTGGTAGACGTGCAGGAAGTCGGTGAGCAGCACGTCGGCGGGGTGCTCGGCGTCCCGCTCGGTGCGCAGCTCGGCGAGGACGGCGTCCAGGGTGCCCGGCGGCAGCCAGTCGTCGCTGTCGACGAACCAGACGTAGCGGCCGGTCGCCTCGGCGAGGCCGGCGGTGCGCGCGCCGCCGAGGCCCTGGTTCTCGGTCAGGTGCAGCACCCGCAGGCGCTCGTCCTGGGCCGCGTGGGCGTCCAGGATCGCCCCGCAGCCGTCGGGGGAGAGGTCGTCGACGGCGATCAGCTCGACCTCGCCCGGGGCGGCACTCGCGGCCACCAGGGACTCGAGACACTGCGGCAGGTACCGCTCCACCCCGTGGACCGGCAGGACGATGCTGAGGAGGGGGCTCACGCTTGGGATCTCCGCGACGGGCTACTGGGCGGTTGGTCGGCGGGTGCGCCGGTGCCGCCCACTGTAGCGAGCCCGCTCGCGCGAATGATCGACCGGTGAGTCGGGGAAGGGGTGAGGGCACCCGCCGGGCAGCTGCTGCGCCCGAAAACGCGACCGCCGGTGCCGCGCCGTGCGAGCGGCGGCACCGGCAGTCCGGTGTGGCGGTCGGACCGACCCTCAACGGTCGACCGCCGGTCCCGTCCACCGCGGGGGAGTCGGACCGTCGCAGCGTCGAGACGGCCAAGCAGTGACTCACTGCAGTGTCGGAAGATCATTCATATGTCGAACACATCGGGCTGGAGTCTCGCGGGAGCTTCCCGGCGTTCCGGCCCTGGTAGAGATATTGCTTGGAGGTTTCGGCCCAGTCAATCCCTCTGATGTGTTCAGTTTCTGAATGATGTCCCAAGCATTGCCGCAGCTTGCCCCCGGGTTCTATATTGACGCAGAGTCTCATAAAGGAGCACCCATGGGCCGGCCGCCACTCCCCGCCAGGCCGGTGGGCGCCGCCCTGCGACTGCTGCTGCTCGGCCCGCTCGCGGTGGCCGCCGGCGCGGTCTTCCTGCTCCTCACCTTCGGCGCCGAGGCGACCGGAAACCTCTTCGCCTGGCGGATGTCCCCGGTCACCGCCACCCTGCTCGGCGCCGGCTACGGCGGCTCCGGGGTGATGCTGGCGCTCGCCCTGCGGGCCCGCCGCTGGGAGCAGGTCCGGGTGACCTGCGCGGCGAGTTCCCTGTTCATGCTGCTGATGCTCGGCGCCAGCCTGCTCGGCCACCGCACCCTGCACCTGACCCACGGCACGCCGCTCGCCCTCGCCGCCGCCTGGATCTGGCTCGGCGTGCACCTGGCCGCGCTCCCGCTCGGCCTGATCGCACTCGGCGCACAGGCGCGCGTCGGCGGCGCGAAGCCGCCCCGGGCGCCCCGTCTGCCCTGGTGGGTGGCGGCCCCGATCGTCTCCAGCGGCCTCACCGTCACCGCCACCGGCGTGCTGCTCTACGCCCTCCCGGACCAGGCCGCCCGGCACTGGCCGTGGACCGTCCGCCCGCTCGACGTCCGGGCGCTCGGGGCCTGGTGCGTCGCCTTCGGGGTCGCCCTGCTGCTCGGGTGGCGGGAGGCGGAGCTGCGCCGGGTCCGGCACGGGATGGCGGCGCTGGTGGTCTCCGGCCTGCTCGGCCTCACCGGCCTGCTCCGGTACGGCGGGCGGATCGACTGGGAGGGCCCCGGCCCCTGGCTGGTGGTCCTGGTGCTGGCCGCGTTCACCGGGCTCGGCCTGTCCGGCGCCGGCGCCTCGGTGGTCTTCGATCAGCCGGCGCCGCCGGCCGGCCCCGAGGTGCAGCTGCAGGAGGGCATGGGGGTGTGCCCGGCGCGGCCCGCCTGACCCGGGCGCGGCCGGCGCGCGATTCGTCCCGTTCGATGCCTACTCGTGACCCAGGCCACCCGCACCTGGTGATGTGTCAGTTCCGGTCGCACGATACGGTGGCAGAACACCAGGACGGTTGCGCAGACTCCGTCTCACACGGATAGTCTTCGCCTCACGGCCCTGGCGCCTCGTAGGGGTGGGAATCGATGGAACACATGCAAGCACGGACACGGGCACGAGTGCCGGCGATCCAGTGCGGAGTCGGTACGACCGGCCGCCGGATCGAGCGGCACCTCGCCGTGCTGGGCGCACCCGCGCTCCCGGCGGTGGACACCGCCGAGGCCCTCGGCCTGATAAGGGAGCTGACGCCGCGCGGCGTCGGTGCCCCTGCCACGCCGCGACGGGCCGCCCGGGTGTCGCTGCTGACGCCGCTGCGCCGGCTGCGGCGCAGCCTGTTCGGCAGCCGGGGCTAGCCCCCGGCCGCACGGCGAGAGGTATGGCCGCGGATCGACGGCCATGCCTCTCACAGCCATGTCCGGATCCCGGCCGCCCGGTGGCCGCCACGCCGGGGCCCTGGTGATCCACCACCGCGGCGAGCCGTCAGGATGGCAGCATGACGGACCACTTCCACTCCATCGTCTTCGAGATCACCACCGGCTCCGCCGAGGCCGCCGTCGACATCACCGAGCGCTGCAGCTCCTTCCTCGCCGGCGCGGCGGCCGGCCGCAGCGGCCTGCTGAACGTCTTCGTCCCGCACGCCACCGCCGGGATCGCGGTGATCGAGACCGGTGCCGGCAGCGACCGCGACCTGCTGGCCACCCTCCGCGACCTGCTGCCCTCCGACGACCGGTGGCAGCACCGGCACGGCAGCCCCGGCCACGGCCGGGACCACGTCCTGCCCGGCCTGGTCGCCCCGCACGCCACCCTGCCGGTGATCGACGGGCAGCTCGCCCTGGGCATCTGGCAGTCGGTGGTGCTGGTCGACACCAACGTGGACAACCCGCGCCGCTCGGTGCGGCTCTCCTTCCTCGGCTGACCGCACCCCGCCGCTGACCGCACCCCGCTGCCGACCGCACCCCGGCCGCCGGCGCGGGATCCCGGTACCGGCGCTCCGGGCCGCTTGCGGGCGGGCGGCCGGCGGAGGTAGGAAGGCGACATGACGGATCAGGACGGATCGGCCGGCGGCCCCGGCTGCGAACTCGCCCCCGACGGCGACCCGGTGCGCGGCCTGACGCCGGACCCGGCGCTCACCGGGCCGCGCGCCGACTGCGTGCTGTGCGGCGAGCCCACCGAGTACCCGGCCGGGCAGCCGGGCAGCACGCTCTGCCCGGTCTGCACCTGGCAGCAGGCCCAGCGGATCGCCTGCGCCGGCTGACCAGGGCCCGCCCGAAAACGGGACCGCCTGCCGGTCACCGGCTCAGGAGTCCTCCCGCCCGGCCAGCCGCAGCGTCGAACCGTGCCGCTGCTTGCGCACCAGCAGCTGCGACGGGATCCGGCTGCGCAGGTCGGCGACGTGGCTGACGATCCCGACCGCGCGATCGCGCTCGCGCAGACCGTCCAGCACGTCCATCACCTCCTCCAGGGTGTGCTCGTCCAGGCTGCCGAAGCCCTCGTCGATGAAGAGGGTGTCCAGCGGCATGCCGCCCGCCTCGTCCGTGACCACGTCGGCCAGGCCCAGTGCCAGCGCCAGCGAGGCGAAGAAGCTCTCGCCGCCGGAGAGCGTCGCGGTGTCCCGCTCGCTCCCCGTCCAGGCGTCCACCACCCTCAGCGACAGGCCCGAGCGCTTGTTCCCGGAGACCAGACCGTCACTGTGCACCAGCGTGTACCGGCCGCCGGACATCTTCACCAGCCGGTCGCTGGCCGCCGCGGCCACCTGCTCCAGCCTGGCCGCCAGGACGTACGACTCCAGCCGCATCCGCAGCGCGTTGTCCGCCGGGGCGCCCGCCACCAGACCGGCCAGCCGGCTGATCCGGCCGTACCGCTCCAGCGCCGGCGCCAGGCCGGCGGCCAGCTCGGCGAGCCGGGCGCCCAGCCGGGCCAGCGCCTGGCAGCGCTCCCGGGCGGCGCTCTCCTCGGCGGCGGCCCGGCGCAGCCGTTCGGTCGCCCGGCCGAGCGCCTGCTGCGCCAGCTCCTGGTCGGCCGGCGGCTCGGCGGCGGCCGCGATCAGCTCCGGGTCCGCGAGCCGCGACTCGGCGGCGGCCAACTCGGAGCGGAGCCGCTCCAACCGGTCGCGCAGCGCACCGCGGACGGCGGGCGGCAGCACCGCGGCCTGCGCCGCCCGCGCGCCGTCGAACCCGGCCGCCAGCGCCGCCGCGTGCACCTCCCGCTCGGCCTCGGCCAGCCGGTCCGCCGCCGCGGCGGCGCCGTGCGCGGCGGCCAGCGCGGCCGCCACCGCCTCGGCCCGCGCCCCGAGCGCGGCGGCCCGGGCGGCGACCGACGGCGCGTCGCCCCGGGCGGCGGCGATCCGGGCGGCCAGCTGCTCGCTCTCGGCGGTCAGCGCCCGCAATCCGGCGGCCAGCGCGGCCGTCCGCTCCCCGGCCTCCCGCAGCCGCTGCTGGCGGGTCTGCTGCTCCTGGGTCAGCTGGTCGATCCGCTGGCCGATCTGGCCCAGGCCGTCGGCGGCCCGCAGCGCGACCGCCCGGCCCCGTTCGACCTCGGCCAGCTCGGCGGCCAGCTCGCCGGCGTCCCGGCCGCCCGCCGAACCGGCGGCCGCGGCCTCGGCCACCCGCAGCGCGGTCAGCGCCGTCTCGGCGGCGCCCTGCTCGGCCTCGGCCCGCTGCTGGGCCTCCCGGGCCCCCCGCTCGTCCGCCGCCGTCACCGGCGTGCCGGCCGGGCGGGCCGGGGCCGGATGCTCGGCCGAGCCGCACACCCGGCAGGCCTCGCCCGTCCGCAGCTGCTCGGCCAGCTCGGCGGCCATCCCGGTGAGCCGCCGCTCCTGGAGGTCCAAGGTCCGGGCGCGGGCGTCCTGGGCCCGCCCGCGCAGGTCGAGCACCATGCTTTCGGCCCCGGCGAGTTCGGCCCGCAGGCCGTCCCGGCGCCCGGCCGCGGCGAGCCGGTCGGCCAGCTGGGCGCGGCGCAGGTCCAGCTGCTCGACCCGGGCCTCGGCCGCCCGGGCGGCGGCCTGCTCCTCCTGGAGCGCCTTGTGCCGGCCGGCGTAGTCGACCAGCCAGTCCTGCGCCTCCTCGGCCAGCTCCTCGGCCCGGGCCTGCTCGCGCGCCAGCTCCGCACGCTCCCCGGCCAGCCGCTGCTGCCGCTGCTCGTCCGCCCGGGCCGCCTCGAGCCGGCCCAGCTCGGCGCGCAGCCGGTGCTCGGTCTCGGCCAGCTCGGCGGCCGGGGCCCGCCGGAGCGCGGGGTCACCGGCGAGGGCGGCCCGCCGGTCGTGCTCCTGCGCAGCGGCGGCGTGGCCGGCCGTGGCCGCGCTCTCCCGCAGCCGCAGCAGCGATTCGACGCCGACCGCGGCCTGCGCGGCGGCCAGCCGCTCGTGCTCGCCCGCCAGCCCCGCGGCCTGCTCGGCCAGCGCGGCCGCACCGAGCGCGGCCTCCCGGTGCCGGCGCTGGCGGTCCGCCAGCCCGGCGGCGTGCTGGCGCCGGTGCTGCGCCGCGCCGTGCGCCTGCTCCGCGCCGGCCAGCGCGCTGCGCGCCACCGCGAGCTGCTCGGCGGCGCCGACCCGCAGGATCGCCGCCCAGCCGAGCACCGCGCCGGTGAGCTCCGCGGAGCCGGCCGCCGGGCCGTCCTCGGCGGGCAGCCAGTGCGTGGCGGGCTCGGCCAGCGGGCCGGCTGCTTCCTCGGCCCGGGCGGCCAGGTCGCGCAGCTGCTGGCGGCCGCCGCGCACCGCGGCCTCCTGCTGCTGGCGCTGCTCGGCCAGCCAGCGCTCCAGCAGCTCGAAGCGGCGGGTGTCGAAGAGCCGGCCGAGCAGCTCGGCCCGCTGCCGGGTGTCCGCCCGCAGGAACCGTGCGAAGTCGCCCTGCGGCAGCAGCACCACCTGGCAGAACTGGTCCCGGCTCATCCCGACCAGCTGCCGGATCTCCTCGCCGGCCTCCTGGTGGGACTTGCTCAGCGCCCGCCAGACCGGCGGGCCGCCGCCCGGGTCGGCGACCGCCTCGCGCAGCAGGGTGCTCGCCTTCTCCACCGTCCAGCCGGTGCCCCGGCGCTTGGGGCGGCGCTGCTCGGGGCTGCGGGTCACCTCCAGCCGGCGCCCGCCGAGGGTCAGTTCGAGTCGGACCTCGGTCAGCCGGTCGGCGGCGGCGTGGTCGCTGCGCAGCGGATTGCCCTTGCGGGCGCCCGGCACCTCGCCGTACAGCGCGAAGCAGACCGCGTCCAGCACGCTGCTCTTGCCGGCCCCGGTCGCCCCGCGGAGCAGGAACAGGCCGGTGTCGGCGAGCCGGTCGAAGTCCACCTGCTCGGTGCCGGCGAACGGGCCGAAGGCCGTGACGGTCAGCCGGTGCAGCCTCATCGGGCCTCCTCCTGGGCGCGCTCGGTGGCCCGCCGGACGGTCTCCAGCCCCTCGATCAGCCAGGCGTGCTCGACCGGGTCGACCGGCCGGCCGTGCCGGACGTGCCGGACGAACCCCTCGACCACCTCCAGGTCGCTGCGCCCGCTGACCCGCGCCGCGTACGAGGCCGCGCCGTCCCCGTCGCCGCCCTCCGGCTCGAAGAGCAGCTGGAGGGTGTGCGGGAAGCGCCGGCGCAGCTCCTCCATCGGGTTGGCCGGGCGGACCGGGTCGGTGAGCGTGGCCTGCACCCAGGACTCCTCGTGCCGGGCGAGGCCGGGCTCGGCCAGCAGCTCGGCGAGGCGACCGCGGAGCCGGGCCAGCGGGCGGGGCACCGGGCAGTCGATCCGCTCGGCGGCCACCGTGCCGTCCGCCGCCAGGTCGACCAGCCACATCGACTTGCGGTGGTGCTCCTCGGAGAAGGAGTACGCCAGCGGCGAGCCGCTGTAGCGCAGGTGGGGGGCGAGGGTCTGGCAACCGTGCAGGTGGCCGAGCGCGACGTAGTGCGCCCCGTCGAAGACCGCCGCCGGCACGCTCGCCACCCCGCCGACGGTGATGTCCCGCTCGCTGTCGCTGGGCTCGCCGCCGGTGACGAAGGCGTGCGCCAGCACCACCGCCCTGGTCCCGGCCGGACGGGTGGCCAGGTCGGCCCGGACGGCGTCCATCGCCGCCCCCAGCACCCGGTCGTGGCCGCCGCGGTCGAGGCCGAACCGCTCCCGCACCAGCGCGGGCTCCAGGTACGGCAGCCCGTACACCGCGACCGGGCCGTGGTCGTCGGCGAGCAGCACCGGGACGGCGCAGCCGTCCGGGTCGGTGCGCAGGTGGATGCCGGCCCGGTCGATCAGCCGGGAGCCGACGCCGAGCCGGCGGGCCGAGTCGTGGTTGCCGCTGATGAAGACCGTCGGCACGCCGAGCGCGGCCAGCCGGAACAGCACGTCGTCGAAGAGCGCCACCGCGTCCAGGCCGGGCAGCGCGCGGTCGTAGACGTCGCCGGCGACCAGCACCGCGTCGACCCGCTCGGTGCGGACCACCTCGACCAGGTGGTCGAGGAAGGCCCGCTGCGCCTCGTGCAGGCTCTCGCGGTGGAAGGAGCGCCCGAGGTGCCAGTCGGAGGTGTGCAGCAGCCTCACGCCGGTGCCTCCACCCGCTTGCTCGCCACGTCGGCTCCCTCCGTCTCACCCGCGGTCGGCAGGGCCCGGCCGACCAGCATCGAGTATCACAGGAACCACCGACAGCCCCGCCCGGTCCGGCGACGGGCCGGGCCCGGGAGGGCAGGGCGGCACCGGGCGCGTTCCCCGGGCGGCGGTCAGGACTGTTCATCGCCCGTCTGTTCGGGGAAGATCAACAGACGGAGTGCGCGGCGGCCCCACCGAGCCCGCTCCGTGGCCCGGTGCCGGTCACGGGCCCGCCGACGCAGGCCGCCGGGCCGGCGACCCGAGCCGAAGGGAGACCGCATTGGGCCGCATCGAGTACAGCGCGGAGATCTCCGACCTGCTCGGACGGGTACGGCGCCGGCCCAGCGCGGGCTGGCCATGGCGGCCGGGCGAGGCGGTGCCGGCGGGGCTGCCGGTGAAGCAGTCCTGGGGGTGGCTGTTCGCCCCGGACGGCCGGGTGCTCACCCTGGTCAACCCGAAGGACGGCATCGTCAGCCTGCCGGGCGGCTCGCTGGAGGCGGAGGACCGCGGCGACCCGCGGGCGGCGCTGGCCCGCGAGTCGGCCGAGGAGGCGCAGGCGGAGATCGGGCTGCCGTACTACCTGGGCTACCTCTACGACCGGGTCGGCTCGGCCAACGGCGGCCACGAGTGCGCCCGGGTGCGGATGGCGGCGGCGCTGCAGGCGGTCGGCCCGACGGCGCCCGACCCGGCCTCGGGTCGGCACTACCGCCGCCTTCTGGTGGCGCCGGGCCTGGCGGTCGAGCTGCTCGGCTGGGGCGCCCCGGGGGTGCGGCAGGCGCGGGCGGCGGTGGCCTGCGCGGTCGCCCGGCTGGGGGTGCCGGCGGTGGCGAACGAGGCGATCGAGGAACTGCCGCGGGCCGGCTGCCGTTTCCACCCCGGAGCACCGGGCTGACCGGCTCCCGACCTGACCGCCACCCGGACCGCTGACCGGCTCCCGACCTGACCGCCACCCGACCCCGATCGCCGCCCAGGCTGGAGCCAGCTGCCGTGACCACGCCCCCCGCCGGCCACCGCGGCCTGTTCCACCACGTCGAACTCTGGGTGGACGACCTGGCGGCGGCCGAGGCGCAGTGGGGCCCGGTGCTGCTGGCGCTCGGCTGCGAGCCGTTCCAGCACTGGGAGCACGGGCGCAGCTGGCGGCTCGGGTCGGCGTACCTGGTGCTGGAGCAGTCGCCGGCGCTGCTCCCCGGCGGCCATGAGCGGATGCGCGCCGGGCTCAACCACCTGGCGCTGCACGGTTCGCGGGCGGCGGTGGCGGCCGCGCTGGCGGCCGGCTGGGTGACCAGGGTGGACACCGGCGAAGCGGTGCACCTGATCGACGCCCAGGGCTTCGAGCTGGAGCTGGTGCTGGGCTGATACCGCCCCGGGCGGACCCGCCGTCAGGGCGGTGGGCCGTCAACTTCCTTACTCCCAGGTGTTCCCGGGGAAAATTCATCCTCCGCCGCGCGGCAACTTTGGCATGACCACTATCCGGGTGGGCTACTGGCTGGTATCCAGAATGTGACCCACATCACTCTCCCGGAGGTGCTCATGCGCCATGTCCGTAGCCGCGCCCTGCCCGCAGCCCTGGCGGCGGTGCTGCTCTCGCTCGCAACCCTGGTGGCCGCCACCGACGCCGGTGCGGCGACGGGCCGGTACGCCGCGCTCGGCGACTCCTACTCGTCCGGGGTCGGTGCCGGCAGCTACCTGAGCGACAGCGGCAGCTGCAAGCGGAGCACCAACGCATACCCGTACCTCTGGAAGAACGCCCACGCGCCGTCCGCCTTCTCCTTCGTGGCCTGTTCCGGCGCCCGCACCGGCGACGTGCTGAACAGCCAGCTCTCGGTGCTGGACTCCGCCACCACGCTGGTCAGCATCACCATCGGCGGCAACGACGCCGGCTTCGCGGACACCATGCAGACCTGCGTGCTGAACAGCGAGAGCGCCTGCCTGAGCGCGGTCGCGGCGGCCAAGAGCTACGCCACCACCACGCTGCCCGGCAAGCTCGACCAGGTGTACACGGCGATCCACAGCAAGGCGCCCAACGCGCACGTGGTGGTGCTCGGCTACCCGCACCTCTACAAGATCGGCGGCAGCTGCATCTTCGGGATCGGCGACACCAAGCGGGCCGCCATCAACGGCGCGGCCGACACCCTCGACGAGGTGATCGCCAAGCGCGCCGCCAACGCCGGCTTCACCTACGAGGACGTCAGAAGCCTGTTCACCGGTCACGAGATCTGCGCCAGCGGGACGGTCTGGCTGAACAGCACCACCCTGCCGGTGGACGAGAGCTACCACCCCAAGGCGGCCGGCCAGTCCGGCGGCTACCTGCCCGCCTTCACCGCCGGGGTCTGACCCGCGGGGCCGTGCGGGGGCGACCGTCCGGCCGCCCCCGCACGCCCGTGCTCAGCGCAGGTGGTCCACCAGTCCGGCCGGCCGCAGCCCGGCCGCGTCGGCGGCCGCCAGGGCGCGCCCGAGGTCGTCGGCCAGGGTGTCGGTGAAGTGCAGCAGCACCACGTCACCGGGTTGCAGCGGGCCGCCGTGGTAGACGTTCGCCTGGCCCCAGCTGAAGTCCGCGGTGGCGGTGAGCACGTACCGGATCCCGCAGTCGGCGGCGGCCTGCAGGGTGTCCGCGTTCCAGGTCAGGTACGGCGGGCGGAAGACGGTCGGCGTGGTGCCGAACTGCCGCACCTGGGCGTCCCGGGCGGCGCAGATCTCCGCCTGCTGCTCGGCGGCCGACAGGGTGGTCAGGTCGCGGTGCGAGACGCTGTGGTCCTGGATCGAGGAGCCCGGCACCGCCGTGACCCGGCGGAAGTACGCCGGTTGGGCGGCGGCCGCCATCGGCAGCGGGAACGCCGTGATCGGGAGCCGGCGGTCGGCGATCAGGGCGGCCGCCTCCGGGGTGGGCTGCCAGCCGTCGTCGACGGTGAGGAAGACCAGCCGCTCGGCGGTCGGGACGTTCCAGGTGGCCACGGCCGGCGTCGGCGCGGCGCCGGCCAGGTCCAGGTCGTCCGCGGCGAACGCCCCCTGGCCGTACCAGCCGTGCAGGTACAGCCGGACGCTGGTGGTGGCGGCCCCGGTGGTGAAGTCGGTGCTGAGCCGCTGCCAGCCGCCGCCGGTGCCCGGGGTCCAGGCGGGGGCGACGTCGTGGCCGGTGCCGGTGGCGCCGAGGAAGACGTAGGAGCCGCGCACCCAGGCGGAGAGCGTGTAGTGGGATCCGGGGCGTACGGAGACGGTCTGCCAGCACTCGCCGGTGGAGTCGGCGCCCGCCGGGGTGACGGCCAGTGCCGAACCCCCGCCGTGCGCGTCGGAGGTGAGGCCCGCCTCGCCGGCGCCGCCGCAGCTCCAGCCGGGGATCGACCCCGGGTCGCCGAGCGGCAGGGTGGGGATCTCGAACCCGGGGTTGGTGGTCAGCGGGAGGACGGACGGGGCGGACGGGGGCGGTGCCTGGTCGGCGCCGGCGGCCGGGACGGTGGACCCGAGGACGGCCAGGGCGGCGCTCGCCGCGCAGGCCGCGGCGCGCCGCAGAGGCGTGGACACGGAGCAACTCCTGTGTGGGGGAGGAGGAATGGTTGCTCCCGGAGGGGCGGGAGGGGGTCGGCAGGCCGCACCCGGACCGAGTCAGAACAATGGCCCGGACCGGACGCCCCGTCAAGGGCCCGTCACCCCGCGTACAGCTCCTCGATGTCCGCCGCGTAGTGCTGCACGATCGCGCCCCTGCGCAGCTTCAGCGAGGGCGTCAGCAGGCCGTCCTCGGGGCTGAACTCCCGGGGCAGCAGCCGGAAGGCGCGGATCGACTCGGCCCGCGAGACGGTGGTGTTGGCCGCCGCCACCGCGCGCTGCACCTCGGCGTGCAGCTCCGGGTCCACCAGGGCGGCCGTCGGGTCGAGCTGCTCGCGCCCGCGGGTGCGCAGCCAGTGCGCCAGCGCCTGCGGGTCCAGGGTGAGCAGCGCGGCCACGTACGGGCGGTCGTCCCCCACCACCAGGCACTGCGAGACCAGCGGGTGCGAGCGCACCCGCTCCTCCAGCGCGAACGGGGCCAGGTTCTTCCCGCTGCTGGTGACGATCAGCTCCTTCTTGCGCCCGGTGATGGTGAGGTAGCCGTCCTCGTCGAGCGAGCCCAGGTCGCCGGTGCCCAGCCAGCCGTCGTAGAGCGCCTGTTCGGTGCAGCGCGGGTGGTTGAGGTAGCCGGCGAAGACGGTGGCGCCGCGCACCCAGACCTCGCCGTCCTCGCCGATCGCCACCGAGGTCCCCGGGATCGGCGGCCCGACGGTGCCGAACTTCGCCTTCCCCGGCGGGTTGACCGTCGCCGCGGCGGTGCTCTCGGTCAGGCCGTACCCCTCGTACACGGTGATGCCGGCGCCCGCGAAGAACAGGCCGAGGTCGCGGCTGAGGCTGGAGCCGCCGGACATCGCGGCCCGGACCCGGCCGCCGAACACCGCCCGCAGCCGCTGGTACACCAGCCGGTCGTACGTGCGGTGGCGCACCCGCAGGCGGGCGCTCGGCCCCGGCCCGTGGCCGAGCGCGCGTCGCTCCCGGGCGGCCGCCCACTCGACCGCCACCTCGGCGGCCTGCTCGAAGACCTCCAGCCGGCCGGCGCTCTCGGCGGCCTCCCGGGCCCGCTGGTGGATCTTCTCGAAGATGTAGGGCACCGCGTGCAGGAAGCTGGGGCGGAACGAGGCCAGCGCCGGCAGCAGCGAGTCGGTGGTGAGCCGGCTGTGGTGGCCGATCCGGATCCCGCCGCGGACCGCGGCCACCTGCACCACCCGTCCGTACACGTGGGCCAGCGGGAGGAAGAGCAGCACGGCGGGCGGGGCCCCGCCGCCGTCCCGGAACACCTCCGCCCAGCCGGTCAGCAGGGTGTCCGCCTCGGCGGCGAAGTTGCCGTGGGTGAGCAGGCAGCCCTTGGGCCGGCCGGTGGTGCCGGAGGTGTAGATGACGGTGGCCAGGCTGTCCGGGCCGACCGCGAGCCGCTGGCGGTGCACCAGGGCGTCCGGCACGCTGCGGCCGTCCTCGACCAGGGCGGCCACGCAGCCGCGGTCCAGCTGCCAGATGCCGGTGAGGTCGGGCAGCGCGTCGCAGATCGCGCCGATGGTCATCGCGTGGTCCTCGTCCTCCACCACGCAGGCGACCGCCTGGGTCTCGGCCAGGATCCAGCGGACCTGCTCGGCGGCGGCGGTCGGGTAGACGGGCACCGGGATGGCGCCGATCGACCACAGCGCATAGTCGAAGAGGGTCCACTCGTAGCGGGTGGTGGACATCACCGCGACCCGGTCGCCGTAGCGGACCCCGCGGGTGAGCAGCCCCTTGGCCAGAGCCAGTACCTCGTCCCGGAAGGCCGGCGCCGTCACCGGCTGCCAGCCGCCCTGCTCCCACCGGGAGAGCTGGACCAGCTCGGGGGAGCGCTCGGCGGTGTCGTAGACCGAGTCGGCGAGCCCGCCGGTGGTGGCTCCGGCCAGGGCCGGGCTGCTGAACTCGCGCACGCTGCCCCCGATCCGAAGCTCCGAGACCGGCCGCCCCGGAGCCGGCCGAGGGCGGTCAGGGGGGTCGGACTGCTGCGAAGTTACCGGATCGCCGGATCGCTGCCCAGAGTTGCCGACCACCTGATCGGGATCGGCACGTGCCAGTCTCGCGGGCCGCCGGCGCACAGCGGGACGGATGGCGCATCGGTCGCAAAGAGGGAGGAACCGGGCAGGCTCGTCGGCAATGGGAATTCACCCTTCGAACAGGTGGTCAGGGAGTAGTAAGCTCACGCAGATCCAACGGCCCGGCCTGCACGGCGGACCGGTCCTGCCTGCCCCGCAGGGCGCCTCCGGCCGCCCCGCCCGCACCCTGTCCACGCCTGGCCCACCCCTCCCGAGGACTCCATGCGTCTGCGCAGCAGCTCGATCCGCGCGAGGATCATCGCACTGCTCATGGTGCCCATCGTGGCGCTGACCGGACTGTGGGTGTACGCAACGCTGATCACCACCTGGGACGTGTGGGGCCAGCTCGACGTCTCCACCACCTACAAGGCCTTCGGCAGCCCCTCCGACCAGTACGCCCGCGACCTCCAGGCCGAACGCTGGGCCGCCGTGATGCGGGTCGCCGACCACGGGTCCAAGGCCGCCGAGGAGTCCTACCAGCAGGCCCAGGCCGTCACCGACCGCGACCTCCAGCTGCTGCGCTACCAGTCGACCAGCGCCGACGCCGCCAAGCTCGACAGCGAGCAGCGCCGCAAGTTCCGCGAGGTGCTGCGGCTGGCCGAGCAGCTGGTCGGCATCCGCAGCCGGGCCGACCAGGCGAAGGACAGCTGGGAGACCGTGATCACGGACTACGGCGACCTGGTCCAGCCGGTCTTCACCTTCCGCGCCGCCTTCGGCTCCACCCAGACCGGCGAGCTGTCCCGCCAGGGCACCATCCTGATCGAGCTGGCCCGGGCCAGGGAGTACCTCTCCCGCGAGTCGGCCGCGATGGAGGCACTGCGGCTCAGCAGGTCCGCCGACGACCGCAAGATCCAGGCGGCGCTGGACAACCTGCACAGCCAGCAGGCGCTGTTCCGGATCTACCTGCCCGAGCTCGACCCGCAGGACCAGGACGACTACCAGGCGCTGCAGAGCAGCACCGACTGGTCCACGCTGACCCGGGCCGAGCGCGCCTTCGAGGAGGCCGACGACCGGGCCGCCGAGATCAAGGGCAACACCGACGACCCCTGGCACGAGACCGCCGACCGGGTGCTCGCCGACCTCGCCGCCCTGAACACCCGGCTGGACGCCGCCAGCGCCGACCGGGCCCGCTCGTACGCCATCAACTCGCTGGTCCGCGGCGGCATCGCCGGCGCGGTGGGCCTGGCCGCCGTGGTGCTCTCGATCATGATCTCGTTCCGGATCGGCCGCAAGCTCGCCCGCGAGCTGGTCTCGCTGCGCAACGCCGCGCTCGAGATGTCCGGCAGCCGGCTGCCCTCGGTGATGCTCCGGCTGCGCCGCGGCGAGGCCGTGGACACCGCCGCCGAGGTGCCCCAGCTCGACTTCGGCTCCGCCGAGATCGGCCAGGTCGGCCGGGCGTTCAACGAGGTGCAGCGGGTCGCCGTGGAGGCCGCGGTCGAGCAGGCCGAGCTCCGCCGCGGCGTCTCCGCGGTCTTCGTCAACCTGGCCCGGCGCAGCCAGGTGCTGCTGCACCGGCAGCTGACCCTGCTGGACACCATGGAGCGGCGCACCGAGGACCCGGCCGAGCTGGAGGACCTGTTCCGGCTCGACCACCTCACCACCCGGATGCGGCGCCACTCCGAGGGCCTGATCATCCTCTCCGGCGGCTCGCCCGGCCGGGCCTGGCGCAAGCCGGTGCGGATGGTGGACGTGGTGCGCGCCGCGGTCGGCGAGGTGGAGGACTACGCCCGGGTGATCGTCCGCCCGTTCCCGGGTACCGGCCTGCTCGGCAGCGCGGTCGCCGACGTCACCCACCTGGTCGCCGAACTGGTCGAGAACGCGGCGGTGTTCTCCCCGCCGCACACCCAGGTCACGGTGCAGGGCGAGGTGGTCGCGCACGGCTTCTGCCTGGAGATCGACGACCGCGGGCTCGGCCTGAGCGAGCACGCGCTGGTGGACATCAACGAGCGGCTCGCGGTGGAGCAGGAGTTCGACCTCGCCGACACCGACCGGCTGGGCCTCTTCGTGGTCAGCCGGCTGGCCCGCCGGCACGGCATCCGGGTGCACCTGCGGCCCTCGCCGTACGGCGGCACCTCGGCCGTGGTGCTGATCCCGCGCGAACTGCTGGCCGACGCCACCGAGGTGGGCGGCGACCCGGCCGCCGCGCAGGCCCGGGCGGCCGCCGCGGCCGGAGACGGCGGCCACGGGCGGCCCGCCGCCGCACCGATCGGTGCCGACGAGCCGGTCCGCTCCCGGCCCCGCCGGGCCGGCGGCCCGCGGCCCTCCACGGCCGAGCCGGCCGCCACCCCCGGTGGCCTGCCGCGCCGGCGCAGCGGCCCGGCGCTGGTCTCCGCGGACGGCGCCACCGGACGCCACCGGCGCGCCGACAGCCCGTCCGAGGAGCATCCCGTCCCCACCAGCCCCGCGCACGCGGCCCCGCCGGTGGCCGGCGGCCTGCTGCCGCGCCGGGTCCGGCAGGCCAACCTGGCGCCGCAGCTGAAGGAGCAGGCGGGCGGCGAGGCCGCCGAGCCGGCCCGCGAGCGCTCCCCCGAGGAGGCCCGGGCCACCTTCGCCTCCTTCCAGCGCGGCTTCCAGCGCGGCCGGGGCGACCGCCTCCAGCCCGCCTCGCTGACCGTCGTCCGGGAGCAGCCGGAGCCGGACGGCCGCCCGGCGGCACGCCCGCCGCTGGAGCCCACCGACCGCATCCCGCGGCCGCCCAGGCTCCGGATCGCCCTGCCCTCCGCCCCGGTGCCGTACGCGCTGCCCGCCGCCCCCACCCGGTCCGGACCGCCGCCCGACGGCCCGGCCGCACCCCCCACCGCTTCTGCACAGCCCGCAACACCCGCACAATCCGCACCGGCGGAAGGAACCGAATCATGACCGCGACAGCACAGCCGTCCGGAGACCTCGACTGGCTCCTGGACGAACTGGTGGGCCGGGTGGCGACCCTCAGGCATGCCGTGATCCTCTCCAGCGACGGCCTGGCCACCGGGGTCTCCACCGGCCTCGGCCGCGAGGACGCCGAGCACCTGGCGGCCGTCGCGGCGGGCTTCCACAGCCTGGCCAAGGGGGCCGGCCGGCACTTCCGGGTCGGCGGGGTCCGGCAGACCATGGTCGAGCTGGACGAGGCCTTCCTGTTCATCACCGCCGCCGGCGACGGCAGTTGCCTGGCCGTGCTGGCGGACGCCGAGTCCGACGTGGGCCAGATCGCCTACGAGATGGCCCTGCTGGTGAAGCGGGTCGGCGAGCACCTCTCGGCCGAACCGCGCACCGAGACCGCGCCGCCGGGGAGATGAGGGACCGATGACCACCGAGGACGCCGCCACCACCGGGCCCGAGGTCGACCTGTTCGCGCCCCGCACCCCCGTGGACGACCGCTGGTTCGACGACGAAGCGGGCCCGGTGGTGCGGCTGTTCTCGATGACCGGCGGCCGGGCCCGGCCCGCCGACGACGGCCTGTTCGACCTGATCTCGCTGGTCACCGCGGTGAGCGGGGCCGAACGGGCGGTCGCGGACCACCCGCTGGCCCCGGAGCACCACGCCCTCCTCGAGCTCTGCCGCGACGAGCCGCTGAGCGTCGCCGAGCTGGGCTCCTACACCGACCTCCCGGTGAGCGTCGTCCGGGTCCTGCTCGGCGACCTCAACGACGCCGGGCTCGTCGACGTCACCCGACCCGTCCAGCTCGCCCAACTCCCGGACGAGCGCCTGCTGCGAGACGTGATCAATGGCCTCCGTGCACTCTGAGCCGACCGCCCCCGCCCGCCCCGGCCCGTGGGGGAGCACCGCCCTGAAGATCCTGGTGGCCGGCGGCTTCGGGGTGGGCAAGACCACCCTGGTCGGCGCGGTCAGCGAGATCCGGCCGCTGCGCACCGAGGAGCAGCTCAGCGAGCTGGGCCGCCCGGTCGACGACACCGAGGGGGTGGAGGCCAAGCGCACCACCACGGTCGCCATGGACTTCGGCCGGATCGACCTGCGGCCGGGGCTGGCCCTGTACCTGTTCGGCACCCCCGGCCAGGACCGGTTCTGGTTCGTCTGGGACGAGTTGGCGGCCGGCGCGCTCGGCGCCCTGGTGCTGGCCGACACCCGCCGGCTGGCCGACTGCTTCCCCTCGGTCGACTTCTTCGAGCGGCGCCGGATCCCGTTCGTGGTCGCGGTGAACTGCTTCGAGGGCACCGAGACGTACGCGCCCGAGGACGTGCGGGCCGCGCTCGACCTCGACCCGGAGGTGCCGGTCCTGCTCTGCGACGCCCGCAGCCGCGAGGACGGCAAGGAGCTGCTGATCCGTCTGGTCGAGCACGCCGCCGACCGGGCGGCGCTGGCCCGGGCGGCCGCCGGCTGAGCCGCGGGTTCGCCCCCGGCGGGGCGCGGGACGGGGTTCGTCTGCTTCAATAGGCGCATGAATCCTGTCGAGGGCAGCGCCGAAGGTCGTTTCGACCTCGAGCCGTTCTGGCCGTCCCGACAGCCGCACCTCTTCGACCAGACGTGTCCGGGTTCGCCCCGCGCGTCCCGGCACACCGCGGCCTGACCCCCGTCAGCCCGGCCCGGTCCGGTTCGACGCGCAGACGCTTCCACCCCAGTCGTCACGCGCGAAAGAGCGGCACCATGTCTTCTTCCACGGCCGTCCTGCCCGTCCCCTCCGCGACCCCGCACCTGCGCGCGGTCCGCTCCGTCCCCTCGGGCGTCGAACGCCGCCCGGCCCACCCGCCCCGCCCCGCCGCGCCGCAGCCCGGCCCGGCACCACTGGGCCTGACCGGCCTGCCGGAGGGGGCGCTGGTCGCGGCCCTGCCGCAGTCCGCGCTCCCGCAGGGCCTGCTCGACCGGTACGGGGCCCAGCTGGGCGCCCTGCCCGGTCACCCGCTGATCGGCTACCTGGTGCTGGTCCCGGCCGGGCCGGAGCAGCCCGCACCGGCCCCGCCGGCGCCGGCGCCGCGACCGGCGGTCCCTGCCGACCACGGCATCAGCGTCGATCCCGACCGCCGGAACGCCTACGTGGACGGCGAGTTGCTCGACCTCACCTACCTGGAGTTCGAGCTGCTGGCACACCTCACCCAGCACCCGCACCGGGTGCACACCCGCGACCACCTGGTCTCCGCCGTCTGGGGCTACGGCCACGTCGGTGACGGCCGGACGGTCGACGTGCACGTGGCGCGGCTGCGGCGCAAGCTCGGGGCGCCCTACCGGGACGCCATCGTCACCGTCCGCCGGGTCGGCTACAAGTACTCCCCGGTGGTCTGAGCGGCGCCCGGGGGCGGGCCCGCCCGGGCCCGCCCCCGGAACAGCTCGGGTCCGGATCAGGCCCGGCTCAGCCGGTCGATCTCCGCCAGCTCCTCCTCGGTCAGCGGCGCGCCGTTCAGCGCGTCGATGTTCTGGTCGAGCTGGGCGACACTGCTGGCACCCACGATCACCGAGACCACCCGCGGGTCGCGCAGCACCCACGACAGCGCCAGCTGCGCCAGGCTCTGCCCGCGCTGCTCGGCCAGCTTGGCGAGCGAGCGCAGCTGCCGCAGCTTGGCGCCGGTCAGCGCCTGCTCCTTGAGGAAGTGGCCGACCGACATCCGGGAGCCGGCCGGCACCTCGCCGCTCAGGTAGCGGTCCGTCAGCAGGCCCTGGGCGAGCGGGGAGTAGGCGATCAGGCCGGTCCGGGTGTCGCCGACCGCGGTCAGCAGCCCCTCGTCCTCGGGCGCCCGGTTGAGGATCGAGTAACTCGCCTGGTTGAGCAGCACCGGTGTGCCCAGCTCGCGCAGGATCGCCACCGCCTCGCGGTGCTGCTCCGCCGGGTAGTTGGAGATCGCGGCGTAGAGCGCGCGGCCCGATCTCACCGCCGTGTCCAGCGCGCCCATGGTCTCTTCCAGCGGCGTGTCCGGGTCGTAGCGGTGCGAGTAGAACACGTCCACGTGGTCCAGGCCCATCCGGCCCAGCGACTGGTCCAGGCTGGCCAGCAGGTACTTGCGGGAACCGCCGTCGCCGTACGGCCCCGGCCACATGTCCCAGCCGGCCTTGGTGGCGATGAACAGCTCGTCCCGGTACGGGCGGAAGTCCTGCGCGTAGAGCGTGCCGAAGTTCGCCTCGGCGCTGCCGTACGGGGGGCCGTAGTTGTTGGCCAGGTCGAAGTGGGTGATGCCGCGGTCGAAGGCGCGGCGCAGCACCGCGCGCTGCACCTCCAGCGGCTGGGTGTCACCGAAGTTGTGCCAGAGTCCGAGCGAGACGGCGGGCAGCTGCACCCCGCTGCGTCCGGCGCGGCGGTAGGTCATCGAGCGGTAGCGCTCGTCGGCGGCGAGATAGCTCATGGGGTGCATCCTGCCAGGCAGCGGGGGGCGGACGGGACCAACGGCCCTCGTGCCGGTCGGCCGGCCGACGTACGCTGGCGGGGCGGGGCCGCCGGGCCGGTGGGGGTCCCGCTGCGCCGTCCGTCCGGCCTGCCCGATCTGTCCCCCGCCGGCCCGCCGGGCGCGGCCCGAGTCACCGAGGAGCAGCCGATGTGCGCCGTCGCCGTCGCCGACATCGCCGATCGGGAGGACCTGGACCGGCTGCTCCGCCGCTTCTACCGGGCGGCCTTCGCCGACCCGCTGATCGGCCCCTACTTCACCGAGATCGCCCGGCTCGACCTGGAGGCGCACCTCCCGCACATCACCGACTTCTGGGAGAGCGCGCTGCTGCGCACCACCGGGTACCGGCGCAACGCGTTCGCGCCGCACGCCGGACTGCACCGCGAACGGCCGCTGACCGCCGAGCACTTCGGCCGCTGGGTGCAGCTGTGGCGGGCGAGCGTGGACGGTCTGCACCGGGGGCCGGTGGCGGAGCGGGCCAAGGCGCAGGGCGAGCGGATCGCGGTCGGGATGCTCCGGCGCCTCACGGAGGGCGGCACCGGCGGTGGCGAGGGCGGGTTCGTCCCGCTGGCGGCCGTCCTGCTGCGGGGGCCGCAGCCCCGGTAGGCGCCCGGGGCCCGGGGTGGGCCCTGTCCGGCCCCGGGGTTGGCCTTGTCCGAGCCGTGGGTTGCCGCATAGGCTCACGGTGGATCGGTGGACCGGCCGGAGGGGGAGCAGTCGATGCGCAAGTGCCCTGCCCGCCACAGCTGTTGCCGCGCTCGCCGCACCGAGCGCTGACGCCGGCCCGGATCGCCGGCCGCTGACCTCTCCCCGGTGCCGCCCCCTGCGAGCGCGGCCGCACCAGGGCCGGGGAGCGCCGCACGGGCGCGGCCGACCGCCCCGCCCGAACAAGGAGACCGCCATGCGGTTCACCGTCTCGTCCCTCGTCTCCAACGGCCCCGACCCCGTCACCGGTCGGCAGCTCACCACCCGCGAGAAGCTGGCCAACGTGATCGAGCAGGCCGTACTGGCCGAGCGGCTCGGCTACGACGGCTTCGGGGTGGGGGAGCGTCACGGCGAGCCCTTCGTCTGCCCGGCGCCGCCGGTCCTGCTGACCGCCGTCGCGGCCCGCACCGAGCGGATCAGGCTGCTCACCACCGTCACCGTGCTGTCGATCCTGGACCCGGTCCGCGTCGCCGAGGACTACGCGATGCTCGACCAGCTCTCCGGCGGCCGGCTGGAGCTGATCATCGGCAAGGGCAACGACCCGCGCCACTTCGGCCTGTTCGGCCTGGACGAGGCCCACCAGTGGGAGCACCTGGCCGAGAACTACGGCCTGCTGCACCGGCTCTGGCGGGAGGAGAAGGTCAGCTGGCAGGGCACCACCCGCCCGCCGCTGGACGAGGTGACCACCTACCCGCGCCCGCTGCAGGACCCGATCCCGGTCTGGCACGGCAGCGCCACCAGCGAGCACTCCACCGACCTGGCCGCCCGCTTCGGCGACCCGCTGTTCTCCGCCAACAGCTTCCACCCGCTGGAGAAGTACGCGGCACTGGTCGACCACTACCGCGAGCGCTGGGAGCACTACGGCCGCGACCCGCGCGAGGCGCGGGTGGGGACCAGCTTCGGCGGGCTGTTCCTCGCCAGGCGCTCGCAGGACGCGGTGGCCGGCTTCCGGCCGTACTGGGACGCCATGTTCGGCTCGGCGGCCGGCCGGCACAACAACTCCCCGTTCACCTCCCTGGAGGACGCGCTGGAACGCGGCTCGGCGCTGGTCGGCAGCCCGCAGCAGGTGATCGAGAAGATCCACCGCTACCACGAGGCCTTCGGCAACGAGGTGGTCGGCATCGGCGTCGACTCGCTGACCGAGAGCGCCCAGCAGGAACAGCTCGAACTCTTCGCCACCGAGGTCGCCCCGGCGATCCGCCGCACCCTCCCGACCCCCGGCGCCTGACCGGCCGGACCGGATTCCGGGAGGGCACGCGGAGGGCGTACCCTTCCCATGATCCCGTGCTGGTCGACGAGTGGGCCCGCGTCCGTGGCGCGGGTCGGGAAGGTGGGCCCGTGCTCGGCGTACGGACCGAGGTGGCGGCATGACCGGACACCTCGCCCCCGGCGGCCACCCGGTCGAGGCGGAGCTGCAGATCGATAGCGTTACCGTGGTGCACCCGGCCGAGGCTGTCGCCACCGTGCGCTGCCTGCTCGGGCCGGTCCGTCTTGGCGCCCGGTTCGACCGCATCCGCGACTCGACGGAGACCATCGACCTGGAACTGACGCGGATCCTCTACTACCACCGACCCGTGGACGAGCTCTACCCGGTCCACACCGCCCTGGTGACCCTCCGAGGCGCGGGGGTCCGGCTCCTGGCGTCCGCCGACCTGAACTCCGGTTGGCAGGCGATCGCGGGGGCCAATCCGCCGCCATGACCGAGCTCGCCCGGCTCTCCGGTCTCCGCCGCACCCCGGGTCCGTGCGTCCCGCCGTCCGCCGGTCGGCCGGTCGGCCGGGCCGGGCGCCTCGGTGGGAGGCCCGGCGGCGGATCGCATAGGCTCGTGACGACCCGGAACGGCGGGCGCGAGGAGGGTTGGTGCGGTACGGCGGCGACGCCTCGGCGTCCGTGCACGGAGCGAGCGGCACCGGCACGGCCCCTGGCCCGGACCCGGTCCGGATCTCCCTGCTCGGACCGCTCGCGGCCTCGGTCGGCGGTCGCCCGGCCGCGCTCGGCGGCCCCCGCCAGCGCGCCGTGCTGGCCCGGCTGCTGGTGGCCCGCGGCCGGGTCGTCCCGGTGGACCGGCTGATCGAGGACCTGTGGAGCGGGCGCCCGCCCGCCAAGGCGGCCGCCTCGCTGCAGGCGTACGTGTCCAACCTGCGCCGCCTGCTGGAACCCGACCGGGGCCCGCGCGAGCCCGCCCGGCTGCTGGTCAGCCGGGCCCCCGGCTACGCACTGGAGGCCACCGCCACCGCCGTGGACGCCTGGGAGCTCGAGGGGCGACTGCGCGAGGCGCGCCGCCTGCTGCTGGCCGCCGAGCGGGCGGCGGCGCACCACGGCGAGCCGCTCTCGGCCACCGTCCAGGCGGCGCTGGCCCTGCGGCAGGGCCCGGTGCTGGCCGAGTTCGCGGACCAGCCCTGGGCCTCGGCCGAGATCACCAGGATCGACGAACTCCTCACCTCCGCAGCCGAGTTGGAGGTGGAGGCGCTGCTCGCCGAGGGCCGGCCCGGCGAAGCGGTGCCGCGCGCCCGGGAGCTGGTCGAGGAGCACCCGCTGCGCGAGCAGGGCCCGCGGCTGCTGGCCCTCGCGCTCTGGGGTGCGGGACGGCAGGCGGAGGCGCTGGAGTCGCTGCGCCGGGCCCGCACGCTGCTGACCACGGAACTCGGCCTCGACCCGCACCCCGCACTGGCCGAGCTGGAGACCGCGATCCTCCAGCAGCGCCCCGACCTGACGCCGGTCGCCCCGGCCGTGCCCGCCCCGGCCCGGCCCCGCTGCGAGGCCGCCGCGCCCGACCAGCTCTTCGTCGGCCGGGCCGAGGAGCTGCGCACGCTGCGCCGGGCCGCCACCGAGGTCCGCGCCGGCGGCGGTGCGGTGGTGCTGGTCACCGGCGAGGCGGGAGCGGGCAAGTCCACCCTGCTGGGCCGGCTGCGCTTCGAGCTGGAACGCGACGACTGGCTGGTGGCCGCCGGGCGCTGCCCGGAGACCGAGGGCGCACCGCCCGCCTGGGCGTGGACCGAGGCACTGCGCGAGCTGGCCGGCCGGGCCGGGCTGCCTGCGGGCCTGGCCGTCCGGCTGGCCCCGCTGCTCGGCGGCGAGCCGGACGGACCCACCCCCGCCGACCCGCTGGCCGGCCGCTTCCGGCTGCACCGGGCCGTCGAGGACTGGCTGCGGCAGGTCGCCGCCGGCCGGCCGGTCGCCCTGATCCTGGACGACCTGCACGAGGCCGACCGGGAGACCCGGGCCCTGCTCGCCGCGCTGGCCGGCGCCGGGCTGCCGGGCCTGCTCCTGGTCGTCACCCACCGGCCGGGCGAGGGCGAACTCACCGACACGCTGGCCGTGCTGGCCCGCCGCTCGCCGTACCGGCTGCCGCTGGCCGGGCTCGCCGAGGAGGAGGCCGGCCGGCTGATCGAATCGGTCTGCGAGCGGGCCGTCGACGCGCCCACCGTCCGGGCCCTGGCCGAACGCACCGGCGGCAACCCCTTCTACCTGCTGGAGAGCGCCCAACTGCTGGCCGGGGAAGGCGCGCTGGTCGCCGTCCAGGAAGTACCGCAGGGCGTCCGCGACGTGCTGCGCCGGCGCTTCTCCCGGCTCCCCAGGATGACCGTGGAGGCGCTGCGGCTGGCCGCCGTGGTCGGCCGCGAGGCCGAGGTCGACCTGCTCGTCGCCGCCTCCGGGCAGGGCGAGGAACGGCTGCTGGACGCCCTGGAGGCGGCCGTGCTCGGCGGACTGCTCACCGAACCCCGGCCCGGCGCCGTCCGGTTCATCCACGCACTGGTCCGCGACACCCTCTACGCCGACCTCAGCTCGCTGCGCCGCACCCGCCTGCACGGCCGGGTCGCCGACGCGCTGCGCGAGCGGCACCCCGACCGGCTGACCGCGCTGGCCCACCACTACTCGCGCGCCGCCTCCGGCGCCACCGCCGAACTCGCCGTCGACCACTGCGTGCGGGCCGCCGAGGCCGCCGAGCGCCGCTACGCCCACGAGAGCTGCGCCGCCCTGCTGCGGCAGGCCCTCGACGCGCTCGCTCTCGCCCCCGAGGGCGCCGACGACCGGCCGGCCCGCCGGATCGCCCTGCTCGGCGCCCTGCTCCGGGCACAGGTCCGGGCCGGCAGCCTCGCCGACGCCCTCGACACCCGGGCCGCGGCCCTCGCCCTGGCCCGGGAGAGCGGCCGGGAGGACCTGCTGATCGAGGCCTGGACCGCCTGGACCGAGCCCACGCCCTGGGTGGCGCACCCGTACGGCACGGTCGACCAGGGCGCGATCGACGCGCTCACCACGCTGCTGCGCCGCACCGACCTGCCCCCCGTCACCCGCTGCCGGCTGCTGGACGCGCTCAGCTACGAGCTGGACTGCACCGGCAGCCGGGAGGGCCGCGCGGTCGGCGCGGAGGCGGTCCGGATCGCCCGGGAGGTGGGGGACCCGCGGCTGCTCGCCCGGGCCCTGGCGGCCCAGGCCCGGGTCCACGACTACGAGGCCGGGCTCGAACTGCGGACCGGGATCGCGCTCGAACTCCGTTCGCTGGCGACCGAGTTCGACCTCCCGGCGTACCGCTGGCACGCCGAGCACCTGCAGGCCGCCACCGCCGCCGTCCGGGGTGACCTGCCGGCCCTGCGCGCCCACATCGCCGAGGGGCTGCGGATCGCCGAGACGTACGGCCTGCCCGAGCTGGTCGACGTCGGACTCTGCCAGCAGGGCATGATGGCGCTGGTCGCGGGCCGGCCCGCCGAGGCCGAGGCGCTGTACGCCCGCGCGGTCGCCGGGCTGCGGGCCCGGCGCTCGCTGCACAGCGACGGCTTCGAGGCGGTCTACCGGCTCACCCTGGCGATCCAGGCCGGCCGGCTGCACGAGGAACTGCCGCTGGTCCGCCAGGCCGCCGCGGTCTACGGGCCGCTGGTGGACGACGTGCTGGCGCTGGCCCTCGCCGCGGGCGGCCGCCCGGACGAGGCCCGGGCCGCCCGCACCCCGGGGCGGCCGATCGCGCCGGACTACTACCGCTCGTTCTTCCTGGTCCTGCGGGCCATGACGGTGATCGCGCTGGACGAGCGGGCCGAGGCCGCCGACCTGCT
The DNA here is from genome assembly GCF_040304075.1 of Kitasatospora sp. NPDC094015. Taxonomy (NCBI): domain Bacteria; kingdom Bacillati; phylum Actinomycetota; class Actinomycetes; order Kitasatosporales; family Streptomycetaceae; genus Kitasatospora; species Kitasatospora sp. NPDC094015. The sequence goes on along the minus strand of NZ_JBEOUL010000001.1, from coordinate 186,406 downwards.
GGTGGAGCTCGGGGAGATCGACGACCTGGTGGCCGGCGCGGCCAGCACCTCGATCGCGCTGCGGCCGGTCGCCCTGGTCCGCGGCGAGCTGGCCCGCCACCTCGGGCGCACCGCCGACGCCGCCGCCCACTTCCGCCACGCCGCGGACGTCGCCCGCCGCTGGGAGTCCCCGCACTGGGAGGCCGAGGCCCACCACGCCCTCACCACCCTCGCCGACCGCCCCCCGGAGCCGGGCGCCTGACGGCGCCGCAATGCGGTCCGCATCTGCGGCCCGTGCGGAAGCACCCCGAGGGGCGCGAGGAACTGCGCGGACCCGGGAGCAACGGCGCCGTACCTGCCACACCCTTCGCTCCGGGCGGTATCGCAGCTCGGTGGCCCGCCGGCTTGGAGCCGCGGCAAGTGGGTGCCAAGTGGGTTCCAAGCCCGGCCGGGGATGCTGGTCCGGACCATCGCACCGGATCAGCCGAAAGGCCCGTCATGTCCTCCCTCCTCGGCCGCCTCGGCGGCGCCGCGGCCGCCAGACCGTGGCACACCGTCCTCGGCTGGGTGCTGTTGCTGGCCGCCCTGTTCGGGCTCGCCGCCGGCTTCGGCGGCACCCCGCGCGACGACTACCGGGTGCCCGGCACCCGCTCCACCGCCGGCCTCGACCTGCTCCACGAGCGGTTCCCGGAGATGTCCGGTGCCAGTGCCCGGGTGGTCGTGCACGACCGCCACGGCGGCAAGGTCCCGGCGCAGGTCCTGGAGGAGCTGCGGAGCCGGATCGGCGGGGTCCGCGGTGCCGCCTCGGTCGCACCGCCGGCGTTCTCCCCGCAGGGCGACACCGCCTTGCTGGCCGTCAACTACCTGATACCGGTGACCTCGTTCAAGGGCTCCGAGGGCCTGGACGCGCTGCGCGAGGCGGCCCGCCCGGCCCAGGACGCCGGCCTCCAGGTGGAGTTCGGCGGCCAGCTGCCGGAGAACTTCACCGCCCCGGACGGCACCGCCGAGATCATCGGCATCGTGGCCGCCCTGCTGATCCTGGTGCTCTCGCTCGGGTCGCTGGTCTCGGCCGGCCTGCCGCTGGTGGTCGCGCTGGCCGGCCTCGGCGCGGGCACCGCGCTGACCACGCTGCTCGCCGCGGTGACCGACATCAGCCCGACCGCCCCCACCGTGGCCAGCATGGTCGGCCTCGGGGTCGGCATCGACTACGCGCTGCTCCTGGTGAGCCGGCACGTCGAAGGCCTGCGCAAGGGCCTGGACCGGCAGCGGGCCGCGGCCGAGGCGACCGCCACGGCGGGCTCCTCGGTGGTGGTGGCCGGTTCGACGGTGCTGGTCTCGCTGTTCGGCCTGAAGCTGGCGGGGCTGCCCACCTACTCCTCGTTCGGCTACGCGACGTTCCTGGTGGTCGGGGCGGTGATGCTGGCCTCGCTGACGCTGGTGCCCGCGCTGTGCTCGCTCGCCGGTCCGCGGCTGCTGCGCCGCGCCGAGCGCCGCGGGGCGGGGGAGCCCGCCGCCCCCGCGGGCCCGACCCGGACCGAGCGCTGGGCCCGGCTGATCGGCCGCCGCCCGGCGGCGGCCGCGCTGGTCTCGCTGGTGGTGCTGCTGGCGCTGGCCGCCCCGATGCTGGCGATGCGCACCTGGCCGCAGGACGCCGGCAGCCAGGCGTCCGGGAACACCACCCGTAAGGCGTACGACCTGGTGGCCGAGGCCTACGGGCCGGGCGCCAACGGGCCGTTGCTGGTCGCGGTCGACCTGCGCAAGCTGCCGGCCGGTGAACTGCCCGGCCTCGCCGAGCGGTTGGCCGCCGATCCGGGGGTGGCCGCGGTCGCCCCCGCCCTGGTGAACCCGGCCGCCGACGCGGCCGTGCTCTCGGTGCAGCCGCGGACCGGCCCGCAGGACGAGCGCACCGAGCAGCTGCTCGACCGGATGCGCGAGCGGCTGCTGCCCGCCGGCGCCGAGGTGACGGGCGTGGTCGCGTCCTTCTCGGACATCTCCAAGCGGCTGTCGGACCGGCTCTGGGTGGTCGTCCCGTTCGTGGTGGCGCTCTCGCTGATCCTGCTCACCGTGCTGTTCCGGGCTCCGGTGATCGCGGTGAAGGCCGCGGCGATGAACCTGCTGTCGGTGGCCGCCGCGTACGGCGTGATGACGGCGGTCTTCCAGTCGGACTTCGGCGCCGGCCTGCTCGGCCTGCCGCATTCGGTGCCGGTCTCCAGCTGGGTGCCGATCCTGATGTTCACCGTGCTGTTCGGTCTCTCGATGGACTACGAGGTCTTCCTGCTGGCCCGGGTCCGGGAGGAGTGGCTGGCCACCGGTGACGCCCGGGGCAGCGTGCTGCGCGGCCTGTCGGCGACCGGACGGGTGATCAGCAGCGCGGCGGCGATCATGGTGGCGGTGTTCACCGGCTTCGCGATCGACCCCGACATCACGGTGAAGATGATGGGCGTGGGCATGGCGGTGGCGGTGCTGATCGACGCCACCCTGGTCCGGCTGGTGCTGGTGCCCGCCACGATGACGCTGCTCGGCCGCGCCAACTGGTGGCTGCCGGGCTGGCTGGACCGGCTGCTGCCGCAGCTGCGGATCGAGCACGGCGGCGAGCCGGTCGCCCCGGTCGCCGAACCGGAGCGGGTCCCCGCCTGACCGGCCCGCTCCGGCCCCGTCCGACCGCCCCGTCCGACCTCCCCGCCCGACCGCCCCGGTCCCGCCGCCCGTTCCGCACGGCCGGCGGCGCCGGGGCGGTCCGGCGTCCGAGGCCGGGCGCCGCAGTGCCTAGGCCGCCTCGCGCAGGGTGGCCTCGACGGCCTGCCGCACCGCGGCGAGGTCCAGCCCGTGGTCCGCGATCACCCGGGCGCCCAGCCCCTCGCCCTCCCGCAGCAGCCCCAGCACCAGGTGGCCGGTGGCGATCCGGCCGGACTCCAGCCGCACGGCCTCCCGCAGCGCCAGCTCCAGGGTCTTCTTCGCCCGGCCGGTGAACGGGCTGCGCCCGCCCTTGGCCTCCCCGGAGCGGAACCAGCCGCGCCGGCGGCCCGCCTCCTCCTGCGGCGGCGGGTCCAGCGCCCCTTCGCCGAACACCGCCTCGACGGCCTCGCGGACGGCGTCCAGGTCGACCCCGATGGTGGCCAGCGCCGGGCCGTCCATCCCGCGGCCGAGCAGCCGCTGCACGGCGGCGCGCGCGCTCGCGTGGTCGAGCCCGGCGCCGACCAGCACGGCGGCGGCCGGGTCGGTGGGCTCGGCGAGGACGGCGAGCAGCAGGTGCTCGGTGCCGATGTGCCCGTGCTCCAGCTCGGCGGCCTCCTCCCGGGCCCGCACCACCACTTGGCGCGCCGACGCGGTGAATCGTTCCAGCATCCTCAGCCTCCATCCTGATCCGTGGGGAACCCACGTCGGGCGTACTTCTTGTGGACGGCCTGCCGGCTGACGCCCAGGCACACCGCGATGTCCTGCCAGGACCAGCCCTGGCCGCGGGCGTTGGCCACCTGGAGGTCCTCCAGGCGGTCCGCCAGCTCGCGCAGCGCGCGGACGGCGCGCAGCCCGACGGCCGGGTCGCGACTGCTCGCGGCGGCCGCGAGCTCGTTGGTCTCGCTCATGCTGTCAACGTAGGTTGACGCCCTCGAAATGTCAACCTTGGTTGACGGCTGCGTCCGCAGGCCCCGGCGGACCGCGACCGGGAGGCGCATCCTGGTACCAGGGCCCTGCGTGGCGGCCCCTGATCGGGCCGGCCGGAGGGCGTGGAGCGTCATCTGGAGACGATCATGAACAGCAGAGCCCCCGCGGGCGTGGTGGCCGGGGTGGACGGTTCGGCGCCCGCCGAGGCGGCCGCCGAGTGGGCCGCCCAGGAGGCCGGGCGCCGGGGGTGCCCACTGCACCTGGTGCACGCGGTCGACACCGGGACCGTGACCCTGTCGCCGCGCACCGGTGCCGCCGTCACCGACCTGATCCTGCGGGACGCGCAGGACCTCCTCGCCGACTGCCTGGGCAAGCTCGCCGCCGCCCACCCGGACCTGCGCCTGACGGGGGACGTGGTGCCCAGGGACGCCGCCGAGGCGCTGCTGACGGCCGCCGAGCACGCGGAACTCGCGGTGGTCGGCACCCGGGGTCACGGTGGTTTCGCCGCGCTGCTGCTCGGTTCGGTCAGCCTGCGGGTGACGGCGCACTCGCGCTGCCCGGTCGTGGTGGTGCGGGGCGTGCCGGAGCCGGAGGCGGAGACCGGGAGTCGCGTGGTGGTGGCGGTCCGTGACGAGCACGACGCGGCGGCGCTGCGGTTCGCGCTGCGGTCGGCGGCCGACCGGCAGCTGCCGGTGGAGGCGCTGCACACCTGGTCACCGCTGGTCGCCGAGGCCGGTCGGGCCACCCCGATGCCGGACGAGGCGACCGAGGAGGCCAGGCTGCACGAGCAGTTGCTGCGGAGCACCGTCGATCCGGTGGCCGAGGACTATCCGGAGGTCCACCTGGACGCGCGCCGGCTCAGCGGTGCGACCGCCGCCACCCTGGTCGAGGCCTCCCGGCAGGCCGCGCTGCTGGTGGTCTCCCGGCGAGAGCCCGCCCCGCGGTTCGGCCTGCGGCTGGGCACCGAGGTGCACGCCGTGCTGCACCACGCGCACTGCCCGGTCGCCGTGGTGCCGGTCTGACCGGTCCGACGACCGGTCTGCGGACCGCCTCAAAACCGCTTCCGAACTGCTTCCGAACCGCTTCCGAACGGCCCGAGGGCCCGGTCCGGAGCGGGTTGCTCCGGGCCGGGCCCTCGGGGGCGCGCGTGGGTCAGACCGCGGCGGGCGTCGCGTCCGGGGCGGCGGTGGCCGGCGCCGGGCTGAGCAGCCGCTCGGCCAGGTGCCCGAACAGCAGGCCGAAGCCGCTCCACAGGGTCACCTGGATGGCCAGCGCGGCCAGCCGGAACTGCCACAGCAGCGAGGCCGGGAAGTCCTCCGGGACCTCGTCCACCGTGGGCAGCACCGCGTAGGCGATGCCGACGGCCGCCACGAAGGCGACCACCGCGACCGCGGTGGCGTTCCAGTTGCCGAGCGACGGCGCCAGCCGCCGGCCGAGGACGGTGGCGCCCAGCGCGAGCAGCACGCTGAGCAGGATCATCAGGAAGTACAGCGTGGTGCGCTTGCCGATGGTCTCCGGGTCGCCCACCGACGGCGGGTTGGCCGGGTACTTCAGGAACGGCACCAGGTAGACCGCCACCAGGCCGGCGGCGGAGAGCAGCGCCGCGGTGGCACGCGGGCCGAACCGGCCGATCCGGCCGAGCGCGAAGCAGAACGCGAGCCCGGCGATGCCGCCGAACGCGAGCCCGTACAGCAGGATGCCGGTGGCCAGGCCGAGCGTGGACTGCAGGCTGCGGCTGACCAGTTCGACCTCGCCGGCGTCGTGCGAGTGGGCGTGCGCCTCCTCGAAGCCGATCGCGGCGTCGACGTGCGGCTCACCGAGCAGGTAGGCCACGACCAGGGCGAGCACGCCGGCCGCGAGGCCGGCGAGCATGCCGCGGACGAGCAGGGATCTGACGGAGATGGAGTTCATGAGCGTCGGTTCCCCTCGGGATCAGTGGCAGGGGAAGCCGAGCAGGTGGCGGCCGTCGTGCACCCACTCGTGGACGTTCTCGCCGGAGATCAGGGCGGTGGCGCCCTGCTCGGCGCCGACGAAGTAGATGACGATCAGCATCAGGATGCCGAAGAAGACGGCCCACGGGGCGATCGCCTTCAGGGAGATGGGGGCTATCGCCGGAGCGGCGGTGGGGGCGATGGGGTGAGCCATGACCGGACCTCCTGGGGGAACTCGCGTCCCGTTCGTTGGAGCAGTGGACGACGGAGTCGGGTCTGACTTTCCGGATCCGACGGGGAGTCGGGGCCGGGTACACAGTGGCGCGACCGTGCCGGGTTCCCACCGGCTTCCGTCACACCGTCGTCGATTGTCGCAGTGACGGTACCGTGGTGCGGCTGCCGGGCCAAGGGTCGTCGCAGGTGCACGGGGTGCACGCGGTGGCGCGCGGGTCGCCCGGCGAACCGGTGCGTGTACGAGCGGTGCCTGCGGGGAGCTGAGGAGGAGTCACGGATGACGGTACGGGTGATGCTGATCTCACCGGCAACCTCGACCGACCTGCGGGCGGCCCGGTTCGGCTCGGACGCCCCGCTGTCGCCGGCCGGGCTGGCGGCGGCCGGTGCCGCGGCCGCCGGCTGCCCGGGGGCGGACCGGGCCTGGGCGGCGCCGACGCGGCGCTGCGGCGGGACCGCCGACGCGCTCGGGCTCGACGCGCCGGCCGACCCCGCCCTCGCCGACCTGGACACCGGCGCCTGGCGCGGCCGCACCCTCGACGAGGTCGCCGCCGAGGACCCGGCCGCCCTCGGGCTCTGGCTGGCCGACCCGGCGGCCGCCCCGCACGGCGGCGAGTCCGTCCTCGACCTGGTCGCCCGGGTGGGGGACTGGCTGACGGAGCGACAGGGCCGCGTCCTCGCGGTGGTCGAACCCGCGGTGGTCCGCGCCGCGGTCGTGCACGCCCTCGCCCTCCCGCCCCACCTGTTCTGGCGCCTGGACGTGGCCCCGCTCACCCTCACCCGCCTCACCGGCGCCGCCGGCCGCTGGAACCTCACCTGCGGAAGCCCCTTGACGCCGCAACGCCCCACGGGCTGACACCGGGTCGGAGCAGGCCCCGTGGTCCCGGCCGAGCTGCCCGCTCGGTGCGATCCAGGAGCGGCACCCGCCGCACCGGGCGCCGTACCACTCGTCCGGGTAGCCGCGCCGGGCGATCATTGCGCGCCGGGATCGCCGCTCCACAGGCGCAGGCCCCGGGTCAGTTCGCCGACGCAGCGGGCCGCGAGGTCGGGGACGAGGGTGGTCGGGTCGTCGGTGGCGGCCCAGGTCTCGACGGCGAGGCGCATGCCGGTGTTGGCGGCCGCCGCGGCGAGGCGGATCTCCAGCGGGTCGGCGTCCGGACCGGCCAGGTCGGCGAGGACCGGGGCGAGCGCGAGTTCGGACTCGTGGTGGACCCGGTGCCAGACCGCCTGGAGCCCCGGGTCGCCGGCCATCACCCGCAGCAGCCCGCGGGTCCACTCCAGCGCCTCCGCGGGCCGGTGCTCGGTCGGCGCGAAGGCCGCGCGGGCCGAGCGTTCCAGCGCCTCGGGCGTGGCCGGTCCGGCCGGTTCGGCGGACAGCACGTCGATCCACTGGCGGACGCCGTCCGCGAGCAGCGGGGCGACCGCGTCCTCCTTGGTGCGGAAGTACCGGTAGAAGGTCCGCAGCGAGACGCCGGCCTCCCGGGCGATGTCCTCGGCGGTGGTGGCCTCGGCCCCGTCGCGGGCGAACAGCCGGGCGGCGGCGAGCGCGATCTCCTGCTGGGTGGCCGCCTTGCGCCGCTCGGTGAGCGACGGGCGCGGATCGGTGCCGGACACGGGAGGCTCCCTGGTCGCCGGGGGGGCGCGGAACTGCGGACCGGGTCAGTTTACGGCAGCGGAGGCCGAGGTGGCTCGTCGTGCGTAGGTGGCACGACGTGCCATTCGGGCGTACCGTGCAGAGGAAAGCACTCGCACCACCCCGTAGGGAGACCACCATGAACCGCTTCGAAGGCCGCCGCGTCCTGATCACCGGCGCCGGCTCCGGCTCCGGCATCGGACAGGCCACCGCCCGCCGGATCCTGGCCGAGGGTGGCGCCGTCGTCGCCGCCGACGTGGTCGAGCAGGGCCTCGCCGCCACCCGCGCGCTGGCCGAGGCCGACGGCACCGCCGACCGGCTGGTCACCGCCGTGCTCGACATCGCGGACGAGGAGGCGGTACGCGCCGGGGTCGCCGACGCGGTCGCCACCCTCGGTGGCCTGGACGCGCTGGTCAACGCGGCCGGCATCCTGCGCTCCTCGCACACCGCGCAGACCACCCTGGAGTTCTGGAACCGCCTCCTGGCCGTCAACCTCACCGGCACCTTCCTGGTCACCCGCGAGGCGCTGCCCGCCCTGCTGGCCACCGGCCGGGGCGTGGTGGTCAACTTCAGCTCCACCTCCGCGACCTTCGCGCACCCGTACATGGCGGCGTACGCGGCCACCAAGGGCGGCATCCAGTCCTTCACCCACGCGATCGCGATCGAGTACGCGAAGCAGGGGCTGCGCGCGGTGTGCGTCGCCCCCGGGTCGATCGCCAGCGGGATGACCAGCAACCCCGGTCTGCCGGCCGACGCCGATCTGTCGCTGCTCGGCAAGCTCGCGCCCGCACTCGGCCAGGGCTTCGCCGGCCCGGAGACGGTGGCCGGCGTGATCGCGATGCTGGCCTCGGACGACGGCGCCTTCGTCACCGGCACCGAGCTCCGGATCGACGGCGGCACCCACGCCTGAGCGCCCGCAGCCCGGCCGGCCGGGAAGCCCGCCCCCGCCGGGAGCCCCCCGGGAAGCCCGCCCGGCCCCGGGGCGGGCGGCCCGAACGGGTGACCGCACCCGCACCGCCCGCTCGGCCTCCCGGGAGCCGCCCAGGGCCGGACCGATGATGGGACCGACTGATGATCGTTCAGCGGTACGGAGGTCGGGCCCATGCGGGTACGTGCAGTCCAGCTCGGGCGTATCGCCTTCGGCCTGCTGGCGGCGGTGGCGCTGGGCGTCCAGGGGTATCACGCGGTCGGTGAGGGGTCGCCGCTCACCGACTTCTTCAGCTACTTCACCGTCCTCAGCAACCTCCTCGCCCTGCTGGTGCTGATCACCGGCGGTGTGCTCGGCCTGCGCGGCCGCCCGGGCGTGCCGGACGAGATCCGCGGCGCCGTGGTGCTCTACCTGGCCATCACCGGACTGATCTACGGCCTGCTGCTGTCCGGCTACGGTCTCGGCCTGCTGCTGCCGTGGGTGAACGACATCGTCCACCGGGTGATGCCGGTGGTCCTGCTCGCCGACTGGCTGCTGGTGCCGCCGGCCGCCCGGCTCGGCCGCACCACGGTGCTGAAGTGGCTGGTGTTCCCGCTCGTGTACCTGGTGTACACGCTGATCCGCGGGTCGCTGGTGCGGTGGTACCCGTACCCGTTCGTCGACCCGGGGCTGCCGGGCGGCTACGGCCGGGTGGCCGGCGCCTGCACGCTGCTGCTGGCGCTGTTCGTGGCGGTGGCCGCCGCGCTGGTCTGGCTCGGCAACCGGTTCCGCGCCCGCCGCACCCCCCGGGGTCGGCACGCCAGGAGCACGCCCGAGCCGGCCGGCGACCCCGGCTGAGCCGGCCGACCGATCGCACCCCCCCGCACCCCCCCGTACCGGCGCGAACCGAGGGAGCACCACCGCATGGGGCTGACCAGCCACAAGGTGCTGGCGATCGCCGTCCTGGCGGCCCTGCTGGTGGCCGCCGCGACGGTGCGCGGCTGGCCCCGGCTGGCCGCCCCCGGCCCGCGCGCGGTGGCCGGGCGGATCGCGGCGCTGCTGGCCACCCAGCTGGCGCTGCTGCTCGCGCTCGGGCTGGCCGCGAACGACTGGTTCTCCTTCTACGGCAGCTGGGACGACCTGCTCGGCACCGCGCCGGGCGGACCGGTCACGGTGACCACCGGAGCCCCGGGCGACGGGCTGCGGGTGCTCGGCCGCGAGCCGGTGCGCGGCGGCGGCGCGGTCGGCCGGGAGCCCGCCGCCTCCGGCGAGATCCAGGCGGTACGGATCACCGGCCCGCGCTCGGGGCTGAGCACCGACGGGTACGTCTACCTGCCGCCGCAGTACTTCCGGCCCGAGTACGCCGGCCGCCGCTTCCCCGCCGTCCTGGTGATGACGGGCTTCCCCGGGGACGCCCGGAACCTGATCACCCGGCTGAACTACCCCGGCGCGGCGCTGCGGCTCAACCTGGCCGGGCGGATGCCGCCCACCGTGCTGGTGCTGCTGCGGCCGTCCCCCGCGATGCCCGCCGACACCGAGTGCGAGGACGCCCCGGGCGGGGCCCGGGCCGAGACCTACCTGGCCCGCGACGTGCCGGCCGCGGTCGCGGCCGGCTTCCGGATCTCGCCCGACCCGCGCTCCTGGGCGGTGATGGGCAACTCGACCGGCGGCTACTGCGCGCTGAAGCTCGCCATGCGCCACCCCGAGGTCTTCCCGAGCGCCGTCGCGCTCTCCGGCTACTACCGGGCCGCCGAGGACGCCACCACCGGCGACCTGTTCGGCGGCAGCCCGCGCCGCCGGGAGGAGGCCGACCTGCTGTGGCGGCTGGGGCACCTGCCGCCGCCCGGCATCGCGGTGCTGCTGGCCGGGGCCGAACGCGGTGACGGCGACTACCTCGCGGACACCCGGGCGTTCGCCGCCGCGGTGCGGGCCCCGATGTCGCTGGCCACCGCCACGGTGCCGGAGGGCGGCCACAACTTCCGGACCTGGGGACTGCTGCTGCCGGCCGCGCTGGAGTGGCTGGCCGGGCGCCTGCGGGTCAGCTGAGCGGCCGGAGCTTCCCGGTGTGCAGCTCGCCGAACCGGCCACCCTCGCCCTCGTACGTCCAGAAGACGCGGACGGTCAGCGCGTTCAGGTCCATCACGTGGCTCACGGTGATGCCGCTCTGCTCCGTCCAGCTGACGAAGTAGACCTGCGGGCCCACCTCGGCGACGTGCAGCCGCACGTCCTCCCACTGCCCGGCCGACTCGCCGAGGCCCTCCCAGCGCAGCCGCGTCCCGTCGGCGGAGTAGGAGTTGCGGAAGGAGGCGCCGTTGTCGACGTCGAACAGGTAGGTACGTCCGGCGAAGCCAGGCAGGGGCGCGGTCATCTCAGGGGTGATCCTCTGATCGGTCGGCGGCGGGTGCGGCCGGGCCCCGGCCGCACCCCAAACCTAGCGGACGCGCGGTCGCCGCAGACCGGTCCGCCGGTGAACCGCTGCCCTACGGAGAGTTCCCGGCGGGCGCCGGTGTGAGGGACGTCTCGTTGTCCGTGTGCGATCCGTCTGCCTAGCCTGCACGGGATGCCCGGCTGGGCAGACCCGCCGTCGGGACGCCTAGTCCTGTCCACCCGAGGGCGGTCACTCGAGCACCGTCATGGACAGGAGCGGGGGAACCAGGTACGTGCCGTGCCCCGCTCCGCCCAGGAGCGGTCCGCGCGGCTTGGGGTGAAGCCGCACCACAGGCGGCCGGGCAGCCTCGTGCCCGAACCCGACAGCTCACCTCGCAGGCGTCGCAGAGGAAATCCCCCATGCGACTTTCCCCCACCCCCGCCCGCCTCGGCCTGCTCGCGGGCGCCACCGTGCTGGCCGGCATCCCGCTGGTCGGCCAGGCCCAGGCGGCCGGCCCCACGGTCACCCAGGACCGCCTCGGCCCGACGGCGATGGCCGCCGGCACCGCCGCCAAGGCCGGCCTCACGCTGCACTCCTCCGGCTGCTTCACCGCCAAGACCGTCGGCGTCGGCGTCCGCGACGCGGCCGGCCACAACCTCGACTTCCCGGGCAACGCGGCCAACGTGCAGATCTGCCCGGGCGGCACCACCTTCACCAGCGCCGCCCGCACCCTGCCGGCCGGCACCTACACCGAGTTCGGCTTCTGGCAGGACTCCGCGAACGCCTGGCACAACCTGCCCGCGCAGACCCTGACGGTGGCCGCGGCCGGCACCGGCACGCCGACCCCGGCTCCCACCCCGACGCCCACGCCGACGCCCACGCCGACCCCGACGCCGACCCCCACCCCCGGCACCGGCGCGCCGGTCGCGGGCAAGGCGCTGACCTGGTCGGACGAGTTCGACAGCCTGTCCAAGACCCGCTGGACCACCGACCGCAGCAGCTCCTACCGCTACGGCACCCACAACCCGGACGACAACAAGCTGGACTGGCTGAGCCCGAGCGGCGTCAGCGTCTCCGGCGGGCAGGCCACCTTCACCGCCAAGCCGGGCGCCAACAAGCTGGAGAACGGCAAGCAGGCCTGGGACACCGGCCTGCTCACCACCGAGTACTCCGCCGAGGGCTTCCAGGTGAAGACCGGCGACTACGCCGAGACCCGGGTCAAGCTGCCCGCCGGCACCGGCGCCTGGCCGGCGCTGTGGACCTGGAAGAACGGCAACGGGGAGATCGACTCCTTCGAGTACCACCCCGACAACCCGAACCTGCTGGAGCTGACCAACCACGTCAAGTCCGGCTCCAAGTACGTCACCGACGCGAACGCGATCGGCAAGGACAAGTGGGTCACCATCGGCACCTACTACGGCGCCGACTCGGTCGACTGGTACGTCAACGGCACCAAGGTCTTCTCCGACAACACCGGGGTCGGCACCAACTGGTCCGCGTACCTGATCCTCAACCTGTCGCTGAGCGCCGGCCAGTACCACCCCGCGCCCACCGGCACCGCGCCGATCACCTTCGCCGCGGACTACGTCCGGGTCTACCGCTGACCCTCACGCCGGCACGCTCAGCGTGAACGGCGTGCCGTCGTCCGCCGGGTGGCGGTCGTCGGCGCCGGACACCAGCAGGTGCCCCTCGGCCCGTGTGCCGGGGGGCACCTCGCGTGCCACCCGGACCGGCGCCAGGACGGTCGCGCTGCGCCCGGCGCCCAGGCCTGCGGGGAAGGTGCACCGCAGCAGGTGCCCGGCGCCGGAGGTGGTGCAGGAGTCGGGGAAGAACGGCCCCTCGAAGGTGAACCCGGCCGGCAGCTCGGCCAGCACGGTGAAGCCCGCGGCGGTCCGGTCCGGCCCGCCGTTGGCGACGAAGCCGTGCAGGGTGGTGGTGCCGCCCGGCGCGGCCGGGTCCGGGTCCAGCCGGACCACCCGCAGGTCCGAGCCGCCGGGGGCGGCCCCGACCGCCGGGCCGGCCGCTCCGCCGACCGCCAGCAGCGCCGCCGCCACCGCACCCGCCGTCCGCGCCGCCGCGCGCGCCGTCACCCGCCTGGCCACCTCGGACCTCCCACCGCTCGCCGTACGGACCGATACTCACGGTAGCGAGCCGAGTGGGACGAGCCGAGGAGGCACGGGTGTCGGAGCGGGTGCTGAGCGAGGTCAGCGGACGGATCGCCGCGGACCGGGAGGGCGGGTTCGTGGCGTCGTACCGGGCCCTGGTCACCGGGGAGCTGCCGGAGGGGCTGCTGCGCACCGAACTGCTGCGCGGGCCGGACCGGCACTGGCGGGTGCAGAGCCTGTGGCGGGACATGGCCGCGCTGGAGGCGGTGCGGGCGGACCCGCGGATGGCCGCCGCCCCCCGGCTGTTCCGCGAGGCCGGCACCGAACCCGACCTGGCCGTCTTCCTGCTCACGGCGGACGCTTCCGGCACCGGCTGAGCCAGGCCCGCGGCAGGCCGAGCCCGGTCACGCACCGGGTGGGCTCAGGGGGCGAGCACCTGGCCCAGCCGGAGGGCGATCTGGCGCATCACCGGGACCAGCGCGGCACTGCCCGCCGCCGCCTCCAGCGCCCGGATCCGGGCCTCCGGGCCGGACACCGAGAGCGCGGTCGGGGTCGGTGCGCCGGGCACCGCGACCGCGATGCAGCGCACGCCGATCTCCTGCTCCTGGTCGTCCACCACGTAGCCGACCTCGCGGGCGTGCGCCAGCTGCGCGAGCAGCTCCTGAGGGTCCGTCACGGTGTACGGGGTGTGCGCCTGGAGCGGCTGCGGGCCGAGCAGCGCCCGGGTCTCCTCCTCGGGCAGCTGGGCCAGCAGCGCCTTGCCCACGCCGGTGCAGTGCGGCTGCACCCGGCGGCCGACCTCGGTGAACATCCGCATCGAGCGGCGGGACTGCACCTGGCCGACGTAGACCACCTCGCCGCCCTCCAGCACCGCCAGGTTGGCGGTCTCGCCGGTGGCCTCCATCAGCTCGGCCAGGTAGGGGCGGGCCCAGCTGCCGAGCAGCCGGCCGGAGGTCTCGCCGAGCCGGATCAGCCGCGGGCCGAGGGTGTAGCGGCGGGCGGTGTCCTGGCGGACATATCCCTGCTGGACGAGGGTACGGATCAGCCGGTGGATGGTGGGCATCGGCAGGCCGGAGGTGGTCGACAGCTCGCTCAGGGTCGCGATGCCGCCGGAGTCGGCAAGCGCTTCCAGCAGTTGGAAGGCGCGCTCGACCGACTGCACGCCACCGGCGGCGCGTTCGGTGCCTGTCGGTGCTGCGGCGGGGGTGCTGGCCACCGGCGTTCCCTTCACTGTGGGAGGAGGAGTAGAGTCCCAGCGATCTAGCTCAACAAACCGTTGAAATTCTGTATCGCGGAAACTACTCTCCACCCTACAGAACGAAACCCGCCGGTAGGCGGGTTCGGATCTGGGAAGTTCCCATTGGAGCTCCCCACGCTTTCACAACCGTCCAAGGAGTGTCCTGCCCATGGGTGCAGATCAGGGACCCGCCCCCAGTCTTCGACCGGAGGAGCCCGCAGGCGTCGTCGCCGCGGCCCCGGTCGTCACGGTCGCCGGTCCGCGGGTGTCCCGCGCCGAGGAGGTGCTCACCCCGGAGGCGGTCGCCTTCGTGGTCGGCCTCCACCGCGCCTTCGAAGGTCGCCGGCAGGAGCTCCTGGCCCGACGAAAGACCCGACGGGCGGAGATCGCCCGGGCCGGGACGCTGGATTTCCTGCCGGAGACCGCCGAGGTCCGGGCCGGGGACTGGCAGGTGGCTCCCGCCCCCCGCGCGCTCCAGGACCGCCGGGTGGAGATCACCGGGCCGACCGACCGCAAGATGGTCATCAACGCGCTCAACTCCGGCGCCCGGGTCTGGCTCGCCGACTTCGAGGACGCCACCGCTCCCACTTGGGAGAACGTCGTCTCCGGCCAGATCAACCTGATCGACGCCTTCGAGGGCCGGATCGACTTCACCTCCGAGGCCGGCAAGGCCTACACCCTCCGGCCCGCCGCCGAACTCGCCACCGTCGTGGTCCGCCCCCGCGGCTGGCACCTCGACGAGAACCACCTGCTGGTCGACGGCACCCCGGTGGCCGGCGCCTTCGTCGACTTCGGCCTGTACTTCTTCCACAACGCCGCCAGGCTCCTCGCCAAGGGCGAGCAGGACCCGAACTCGGGCCCGTACTTCTACCTGCCGAAGACCGAGAGCCACCTGGAGACCCGGCTCTGGAACGACGTCTTCACCCACGCGCAGGCCGCCCTCGGCATCCCGCACGGCACCATCCGGGCCACCGTCCTGATCGAGACCATCACCGCGGCCTTCGAGATGGACGAGATCCTGTACGAGCTGCGCGAGCACGCGGCCGGGCTGAACGCGGGCCGCTGGGACTACCTGTTCTCGATCGTCAAGAACTTCCGCGACGCCGGCGAGCACTACATCCTGCCGGACCGCAACAGCGTCACCATGGCGTCCCCGTTCATGGCCGCCTACACCCGCCTGCTGGTGCAGACCTGCCACCGGCGCGGCGCGCACGCCATCGGCGGCATGGCCGCCTTCATCCCCTCCCGCAAGGACCCCGAGGTCAACGCGGCGGCGCTGGAGAAGGTCAAGGCCGACAAGGACCGGGAGGCCGGCAACGGCTTCGACGGCTCCTGGGTCGCCCACCCGGACCTGGTCAAGGTCGCCCGGGCCTCCTTCGACGCCGTGCTCGGCGACCGGCCGAACCAGAAGGACGACCCGGGTCCGGCCGAACCGGTCACCCCCGCCCAGCTGCTGGACATCGCCGGGGCCGGCGGCCACTGCACCCACGCCGGCCTGCACAACGCGGTCCAGGTCGGGGTCCGCTACATCGAGGCCTGGCTGCGCGGCCTCGGCGCGGTGGGCATCTTCAACATGATGGAGGACGCCGCCACCGCCGAGATCTCCCGCTCGCAGATCTGGCAGTGGATCAACAACGGCGTGGTGCTGGCCGACACCGGCGAGAAGGCCACCGCCGAGCTGGTCCGCCGGCTCGTGGCCGAGGAACTCGCCGCCCTGCGCACCGAACTGGGCGACCAGGCCTACGCCGGTGGGCGCTGGACGGAGGCCGCCAGGCTCTTCGAACAGGTCGCGCTGGCCGAGGAGTTCGTCGACTTCCTCACCCTGCCCGCGCTGCGCCTGCTCGGCTGAGCTGCGCCCAATCTATCCACCCGCGCACCGGCTGCGGCCTGCCGAGCTGGAGCACTGCGCGTACCGTCTGCGCCGTTCCGTACAGCGCCTGCTGATCCGGCCCGGCCGAGGGCACCGGGGAAGTCCCGCCCTCGGCCGGGCCGCGCCGTTCCCACCCGGAGGTACCACCCGATGGCACGCATCTTCTTCAACGGCCAGGCCATGGTCGGCGGCCCGTTCCACCACTCGGTCGCCGACATGCTGCTCGGCCCGGTCCGCACCGCGCCCGGCTACCGCTTCTTCTCGCTCGACGACGTCTGCCCCGGCCTGCTGGCCGACCCGGCCGTGGACACCGCGATCGAGGGCGAGCTGTACGACGTCCCGCTGGAGCACCTGCGGGACGTCATCCTGCCCGGCGAGCCGCCGGCGCTGGAGCTCGGCGTGATCGAACTCGCCGACGGTTCCGCCTGCCTGTCCATGGTGCTGGCCCGCGGCGAGCTCGAGCGCGGCGTCCACCAGGAGATCACCTCGTTCGGCGGCTGGCGCGCCTACCTGGCCACCCTCGGCCGCACGGCCTGACGGCGGCGCTCACCGATCCGGCGCTCACCGATCCGGCGGTCACCGGTCGGCGGCGCCCTCGGCCAGCTCGGCCCGGACCAGCTCCAGCAGCCGGCCCATCCAGTTCCGGGCCGCGGGGCCCTCGGCGCCCCAGTACGGCGAGTCCTCCTCGTCGTACCGGATCACCGCGTCCCCGGTCGCCAGCAGGGTCGCGGCCGCCTCCGGGTGCTGGGCGAACTTCGCCCGCAGCACCCGGGTCATCACCGCGGGCCGGGCGGCGGCGGCCCCCTCCAGCGCCCGGAAGGCCTCGGCGGCGCACGGGTACCGGACGCCGTCCACGGTGACCGGCGCCGGGTGCTCGTTGTGCAGGTCCGGCAGCGAGAACCGGTCGACCAGCACCGCGGGCTCGTACGGCACCTCGTCCGGTTCGGCCCCGGCGGCCAGCCGCTCGACCTCCTCCCGCGCCTCGGCCAGCACCCGGGCCGGCGTCAGGAAGGTGTGCGCGCCGGCGAACCGCCAGCTGGCCAGCCCGGCCGCCGAACCGCGGGCGCCGTCCCCGATCGAGACACCGACCCAGCCGTAGGACACCCGCTCGGCGAACTCCTCCAGCGTCGACATGCCCCAGCAGTCCACCATGCCGTCGGCGTAGACCGTCAGCTCGGTGAGGTGGTGCACGCCGGCGTGGTGGACGAACACCGGGCGCCAGGTGCCCGGGATCCGCTGCCCGTCGGAGATCCGGAACGTCCTGCGGTCGGCGGCCACGGCGGTCAGCCGCTGCAGGTGCGGGCCGGGTGGTCGAGGCCGCGGACCACGTCCACCAGGGCCCAGACGTCGACCAGCAGCACCAGCGCGGCCAGCGCCGCCAGCACGGCCGCCACCGCCGCCCAGCCGCCGCCCGCGCGCAGCTGGCGGGCGGCCGCCAGCAGGCCGGCCAGGCCGAGCACCGGTCCGGCGACGACGCCGGCCCAGGCCGGGCCCGGCACCGCCTCGGCCTTCAGGCAGTGGTTCAGCCGGCGCGGGACGGCGTCCAGGAAGGCGGTGTGGCCGTAGCGGGCGAACAGCCAGCCGACGAGCGCGAGCGCGACGGCTGCGCCGAGCCAGGGGAGCGGGGCGGGCCGGCGCAGCGGCGCGGGCAGGGTGGTCGGACGGGCCATCTCAGTACCAGTTCGGTTCGACGCGGACGTACTTGATCTTCTGTCGGCCCTCGGAGTCCGCCTCGTGGTCGGAACGGCCGTCCATGCTCACGTTCTTGCGCGAGTCGTTGTGCTGGCTGTACCGGATGTCGCCGTCCGGGGTGACGGCGGTGACGATCGCGGTGTGGTGGATGTTGCCGGGCTTCAGGTCCGGGTTGAGGTCGTTGTCGTCCTCCAGGAAGACCAGGTCGCCCGGCTTCACCTCGCCGGGCGGCACCTCGTGCCCGCCGTTGGAGACCATGAAGTCGTGCAGGTTCTGCGCGCCGCCCCAGGCGTGGCTGTGCTGCTGGCCGACGATGCCGAGCCCGATCCAGCCCGGGTCGCGGCCCCGGTTCCAGGCGTCGTCCTCCACGGTCCAGTCGCCCTTCATCCGGACCCCGGACTGCAGCAGCGCCTCGGAGGCGAAGTTGGTGCAGTTGTTCTCGTCGTCGAAGTCGCCGGAGTCGTCGTTCCAGTGGGCGAGCACCCACTCGACCATTTTGACCCGGTCCCACTTGCGGTCCGGGCCGCCGCGCAGCTCCTCCGCGACCTCGGGCGGCAGGCCGTTCAGGTGGGCCAGCTTCACCGGGTCGGAGAGCTCCAGCTGACGGCGCTCCTCCGGGGTCAGCGACGCCCACCAACTCGCCACCAGCGCAGGGTCCTTGCCGTCCGGGATGTCGCCGGAGAGCATGCTCAGCTGGGTGTCGGAGGCCTCGCCCTGGAGCTGGTCGAGCGCCTTCTCCGGGTCGGTCTCGCAGGTCGCGCCGGCCAGCTTGCGCAGCTCCGTCGAGGCCAGCGCGTCGGCCTGGGTGGCCTCCCGGAGCGCCTCGGTGATCAGCGCGGCGACCTCGTTCATGTGGGTCAGCTTGTCGCCGGTCACCTCGCCGGTGGTGGAGACCCCGCCGTTGTCGTCCACCTCCAGCTCGTACGTCCCGGCCAGCTCGACCGCGTGGGTGAGCGCGCGCTGCGCGTACTCGGTGGAGGAGGCCCAGCCGTCCACCACCATCGCGACGCCGCGCATGATGTCGGCGCCGGACTCCAGGATCCGGGCCTGCTCGTCCAGCTTCTTGCCGGCGGCCTGGCCGACCCGGTCCTGCCAGTGCTCCTTGACCGGTCCGATGCCGTTGGCGTGCAGGTCGTGGACGGCCTGCCAGGCTTCCTTGGACAGCTCGACCCAGCCGTCCGCGGCGGCCCGCAGCTGTCCGGGGTCGGCGGTGCGCAGGGCGGCGAACTCGACCATGCTCAGACCCCCGCGTTCAGGTCGCGGGAGGCCTGGTCGAGCCGCCGGGCGGCCTCCTGTTCGGCGCCGTCGTAGGAGTGCGCGGACTCGCGGAGCTGGTCGGCGTAGGTGTGCAACTGCTGGACGACCGAGGTCATATGGGTCTGCCAGGCGTCGGCGCACTCGCGCAGGGCCGGGCCGGACCACCACTCGCCGTGCGTCCCGGCGGCCGTCAGGCTGCCGTCCAGCCAGTGGCCGGTGCGGGCGCCGAGCTGGGTCGAACTGGTGCGGACGCCCTCGGCGGCGGCGTGCACCCCTGCGGTGCGGACATGGATGTCGTGCATCGGTCGCTCTGATCCCCCGTGCTGCGCTGTCTCTGATCCGGGGAGGACGGCGGGCGGCGGCGGGCGGTTCCCACGGCACGGCGCCGGTCTTCCCCAGGGGGTGACGGTACAGCACCGCCCCGGACCCTCGCCGTGGGTCCGGGGCGGCGCCCCCCGGTGCGGCCCTGGGGCCGTCGGGAGGTCCGGTGCCGCGCCGTCCCGGGCGCGGCACCGGAGTCGGTGGCGGATCAGCCGACGCGGGAGGCGAGTTCCTTGGCGGCGCGGGCGCAGGCCAGCGCGATCTGGTCCTCGTTGACGGTGGTCAGGGTGCCCTTCTCGACGACGGCGTTGCCGTTGACGAACAGTACGGACAGCGGCGGCAGCGCGCCCAGGGTGAGCGCGGCGACCGGGTCGGCGATCGAGGAGTGCATGATGCCGTCGACCTTCCACAGCGCCAGGTCGGCGAGCTTGCCCACCTCGATGGAGCCGATCTCGGACTGCCGGCCGAGCACCCGGGCGCCGCCCATGGTGCCCAGTCGCAGGGCCTGACGGCCGGTCAGCGCGGTCGGGGAGCCGTGCAGCCGGTTGATCAGCAGCGCGTTGCGCAGCTCGGTGCCGAGCTCACCGGACTCGTTGGAGGCGGTGCCGTCCACCCCGAGGCCGACCGGCACGCCGGCCTTCAGCATGTCCGGGACGCGGGCGATGCCGGCGGCCAGCCGGGCGTTGGAGGACGGGCAGTGCGCGACGCCGGTGCCGGTCTCGGCGAACTTGGCGATGTCGGAGTCGTTCATGTGGACGCAGTGCGCCATCCAGACGTCCTCGCCGAGCCAGCCGGTCGACTCGAAGTAGTCGGTGGGGCCCATCCCGAAGAGCTGCTTGCAGAACTCCTCCTCCTCGGCGGTCTCGGAGCCGTGGGTGTGCAGCCGTACGCCCTTGCGGCGGGCCAACTCGGCGGACTGCTTGAGGAGTTCGGTGGAGACCGAGAACGGGGAACACGGGGCGACGGCCACGTGCAGCATGGAGCCGAACGAGGAGTCGTGCCAGGTGTCCACGGCCGCCTCGGAGGCGATCAGGATGTCCTCGGTCCGCTCGACCGCGTGGTCCGGCGGCAGGCCGCCGTCCTTCTGGCTGCGGTCCATCGAGCCGCGCAGCGCGGTGAAGCGCAGGCCGAGCTCCTGGACGCCCTCGATGGAGGCGCCGAGGATGTCGCCGCCGCCCTGCGGGAAGACGTAGTGGTGGTCGGAGGCGGTGGTGCAGCCGGACTTGAGCAGGGCGGCGGCCGAGCCCTGGGTGGCGGCGTGCACCAGCTTGTCGTCGATCCGGGCCCAGGTCGGGTAGAGCGCGACCAGCCAGTCGAACAGGATGTTGTCCTGGGCCAGGCCGCGGGTGATCCACTGGTAGAAGTGGTGGTGGGTGTTGACCAGGCCCGGGGTGATCAGGTGGCCCTCGCCGTTGATCCGGCGCACCACGTTGTCCAGCCACTGCGGGGCGGGGCCGTCGCCGACCGACTCGATCGTGTTGCCGAGGATGACGACGTGACCGCGGGCGTACTCGGTGTCGTTGGCGTCGACCGTGGCGATGGCGACGTTCTCGATCACGATCCGCTGGTCGGCGGGCGGGGGCTGGACTGCCATGGTGTGACTCCTAGGGGGGCGAGGGATGGGGGCGCGCCGTGAGCGGTGCGCGCCCCCGCCGGTCAGGACGGTGTTGCCGTCGACACCGCCGCGCCGGGTGGCTCGGTGGTCGGGGATCTACGGGCGGCACCGACGTGGTGGAACAGCAGGTTGAGCAGGACGGCCGCCAGGCAGCCGGCCGAGATGCCGGAGTGCATCAGGGTGCGGACGGCCTCCGGGAAGGCGTCGTAGAAGGTGGGGACGGCGATCGGGACGATGCCGACGCCGAGCGAGACGGACACCAGGATGGTGTTGCCGCCGGACTCCATCCCGGCCTCGGCGAGGGTGCGTATCCCGCTGGCCGCGACGGTGCCGAAGAGCACGATCCCGGCGCCGCCGAGCACCGGCTGCGGCACCAGCGAGACCAGCGACCCGAGCACCGGGAAGAGCCCGAGCAGGATCAGGATCCCGCCGCCGGCCGCGACCACGAAGCGGCTGCGGATGTTGGTCAGCGCCACCAGCCCGATGTTCTGGGCGAAGGCGCTGGCCGCGAAGCCGTTGAAGACCGGGCTGACCGCGGTGGCCAGCCCGTCGGCGCGCAGGCCCGCGGCCAGGGTCCGCTCGTCCGCCTCGCGGCCGACGATCCGGCCGAGCGCCAGCATGTCGGCGGTGGACTCGGTCATCGAGACCACCATGACGATGCACAGCGAGACGATCGCCGCGACGTCCAGGACCGGTGCCCCGAAGTGGAACGGTGAGGGCAGGGCGAAGATCCTGGCCTCCCCGACCGGGCCGAAGTCGGCCAGGCCGAGCGGGAAGGCGAGCGCGGTGCCCAGCGCCAGCCCGACCAGCAGCGCGAGCTGCTGCCAGAAGCCGCGCAGCAGCTTGTTGCAGAGCACCACCGCGGCGAGGGTGAAGGCGGCCAGGCCGATCGCCCGCACCGATCCGTAACCGGGTGCGCCGGGTGCGCCGCCGCGGGCCCAGTTGACGGCCACCGGGAGCAGCGAGATCCCGATGAGGGTGATCACGGTGCCCTGCACGACCGGTGGGAAGAACCTGATCAGCTTGCAGAAGTACGGCGCCGCGAGGAAGCACAGGACCCCCGCGACGATCACCGCCCCGAAGATCACCGGGAGGGCGTCCTTCGGGCCGTGCTCCTTGGCGATCGCGAGCATCGGGGCGACGCCGGCGAACGAGACGCCGTTCACGAACGGCAGCCGGGCGCCGATCCGCCAGATGCCCAGGGTCTGGAGCAGGGTGGCCAGCCCGGCGGTGAACAGGCTGGCCGAGATGAGCAGGGCGAGCTCGGCGGGGGACAGGCCCACGCCGGCGCCGACGATGAGCGGGGGTGCGACCACGCCCGCGTACATCGCGGCGACGTGCTGCAGCCCGGTGCTGAGGAGCTTCACCGGGGGGAGCAGCTCGTCCACGGGGTGGACGACCTCCGGGCCGGACGGTCGGTCAGGGAGGCCGGTCGTACCGTCCGGCCTCGAAGGTCTGTCAGGGGTGGAACCGCCGTCTGCGGTACGGGTGGTGCGCAGTGCCATGTCGAGCCCCTCTTGTGCCCGTGGCTCCCGACGCGCCCGCGGCGCTGGAAAGGGTCGGCAGTGGTTGCCGTGGCCGAGGGCGGGACGGCGGTGCAAGAGTCCCTCGGCCGGCCTCCCCAGCTCCCCGGGGCGGCCGCCGTGAGGCGGGCACGATCTCCGGATGATGGGGGTGGAGAAAGCGGACCTGCTGATGGTGCTGATGGTGCTGGTGAACGCGGTGCTGCGGGGGCGCACCGTCCGGTGCCGACCGGGCGCGGTGGCCCGGTGGGTGTGGCGGCGGCGGACGGCGCTCACGGCGGGGCCTCAGGCGACCGGGATGACCGGGACGACGCCCTCGCGGTGCACGGTGCCCTCGATCAGGCCGTACATCCGGTCGGCCGCGTAGTAGACCTCGTTCTCGTTCTTGAGACCGAAGGGCTCCAGGTCGACCAGGAAGTGGTGCTTGTTGGGCAGCTCCAGGCGGACCTCGTCCACCTCGGCGCGGTTGTTGAGCACCCGGGTGCCCATCGCGTGCAGGGTCTGCTGCAGCGAG
Source organism: Kitasatospora sp. NPDC094015 (assembly GCF_040304075.1). NCBI lineage: Bacteria > Bacillati > Actinomycetota > Actinomycetes > Kitasatosporales > Streptomycetaceae > Kitasatospora > Kitasatospora sp. NPDC094015. The sequence goes on along the minus strand of NZ_JBEOUL010000001.1, from coordinate 163,620 downwards.
TAGGAGTAGGTCTCGGCGAAGGCCTCCAGCATGTGCCGGCGCACGTGGCTGTAGGAGCGGTTCCAGTTCGGCTGGGCCTCGCCGTCGCGGCCGCTGTAGGAGTACTTCCAGCGGGCGGTGACCTGGGTGGCCAGGATGCGGTCGTACGCCTCCTGGAGGGTGGTGTACTTGTCCTTGATGTAGCCCCAGAACTCCGAGTTGGTGGAGTTCATGACGGTGAGTTCCTTGAGGCCGGAGATCACCTGGACGCGGTCGCCGTCGTACACCACCTCGCAGGTGCGGACCTCGCCGCCGTTGCGGACGAAGGAGTGGCCGACCTCCTCCGAGCCGATGAAGCGGGCCGAGCTGTCCGGGGTCCTGATCCGGTCCCAGGTGTACTCCTCGATCCGGATCCGGGCGCTGTGGACCACGCCCCGCTCCGTGTCGTCGACGAAGTGGCGGGCCAGCGTGATGCCGAAGGCCTCGGCCGACTCGATCCCGTACTCCTTGGCGAAGGCGTACACGGTGTTCTTGGTGGTGTCGGTGGGCAGGCAGTTGGCGTTCGAGCCGGTGAGGTGGACATCCTCGAACTCACCCTGGAGGGAGACCGAGACGTTCAGGTCCTTGATCTCGTGACGGGTGGAGTCACGGTAGACCCGGACGATGCGGTTCTCCGCCTTGCCGTACTGGTTCTGTCCGAGTACGTGGGCCATGGCTGGCTCCTAAGCTCTGAAGCGGTCTAGCTTCCGCGGTAGACCGAGTATCCGAACGGGTTGAGCAGCAGGGGCACGTGGTAGTGGTGCTGCGCGGGCGCGACCGTGAAGACGATCGAGACCTCGGGGAAGAACGGCGCCTGGTCCGCGTGGGCGGCGTAGTACGCCGCGGTGTCGAACAGGAGCCGGACGACCGAGCCCGCCTCCACGGCCGGCAGGTCCTTGGCCCGGCCGTCGGAGTCCGTGGCGGAGGTGCCGAGCACCTTCCAGCCACCCTCGGTGTGCAGTGCGAGCTCGACCGGGACACCCTCGGCCGGCCGGCCGAGGCTGGTGTCGAGCACGTGCGTGGAGATGCCAGTCATGGTGAAGTGACCTTACTGATGGCAGGATTGACGCACTGTCAGGCGGAGGTTCCGTCCAGCAGGCGGTTGATGCGAATGTCGTTGATCTTGCGCAGCTCGCCCCGGACGATCTCCGCCTCGGCGGCGGCGTCGTTCGGGAACCGCTCGCGGAGCGCGGCGAGCATGGTGGCCGCGGTCCGGCCGGTCGCGCAGATCAGGAACACGTGGCCGAACTTCGCCTCGTAGGCGGCGTTCGCCTCGTGCAGCTCGTCGAGGAGTGCTTGGTCCACTCCCCGGATGCCGGCCTGCTCGCGCTCGGAGGTGGCGTCGCCGGCCTTGGGCCGGCCGATCCGGGCGTGGCCGGCCATGGCGTCGGACAGGTCCTCGGCCGTGAGCGCCGCCATCGCCGCGGTGTTGGCGGCGAGCAGCGCTTCCCGGTCGGACCACGGCCGGGAGGCCGCCACCGAGGCGGCCCAGCCGGGGCTGGAGCAGATCTCCAGCAGGGTCTCACGCAGTTCGGCGGCCGGGGCCGCCGAGAGCTCGTCGAGCGCTGCGGGGGACGGATGGGGGTGGTTGGTCACGGGTGGACCTCCTGAAGAGTGGTGCCACCCGCAAAAGCTAGATCCACCACCCGTGCCCGTCAACACTTTGTTGAACGGTTGGTGGTTACGTTTCGAGCCGGGGCCCGTTACCGCCGAGTGTCGTGTGCGATCCGCCAAGTGTGCCCGCGCGGTGCCCGGGACAGACTGGGGCGAAACCGGCCGGGGTGGCCCGTTACCTGCCGTCCTGCCGGTTCAGGTAGTTGTACACCGTGAACCGGCTGACACCCAGCGCGGAGGCGACCGTCTCCACGCCGTGTCGGACGGTGAAGGCGCCGCGCTCCTCCAGCAGGGCGACCGCCCGCTGCTTCTCCGCGCGGTCCAGCTCGGCGAGCGGACGCCCGCCGAACTGCCGGGTGATCTCCGCCAGCAGCCGGTCCAGCGCGCTGGACAGGTGCGGCAGCCGTACGGCCAGCGCCGGGGCGCCGTCCCACTCCAGCAGGACGTCCTCCGGCCGGGCCTCGCGGACCTCGACCGCGGTCGCCCCGACCGCGTCCAGCAGCGGCTTTATCGCCGCGGTGAGCGGGTGTTCCAGGGAGTTGCTCACTGCGTACCCACTCCTTCCGGGGTCTGGTTGTCGTCGTCGAGCACGCTGACCTGGACCGAGATCCGGGTCGCCCCGGCCTCCAGGGTGTCGCGCAGCAGCCGGGTGACGGCTGCGAGGGCGGGCTCGGCGTCCCCCTCGGCGCTGGTGCCGAAGGGGCCCACCGAGACGGCCAGGCCGGCCTCGTCCACCGCGCGGCGGGCGGCCTTGGCGTGGTCCGGGAAGCTGTCCAGCTCGAACGGTTCTGTCGTGAACTCCACCATCAATCGCACCCGCTCACTGTAGCGAGCGGGTGGCCATGGGGGAGGGGCTGGTCGATCGGACCGTACGGCACCGGCGTGGCCGGGACCTTTCGACCACTTCAACAAATTGTTGTGACGGCCTTGACACTCCTCCGGCGGCGGGACAAGCTTCCACCAGACAGAATCGCTCTTCCGGATCGTGGAAGTTGCGGAAGACGGAAGAGAGAGTGAGAGGTGAACGACGTGACTGCCGCTGCGAAGCACAGCTACACGGTCAACCTGTCCATCCTGTTCAGCGAGCTCCCGCTGCTGGAGCGCCCGGCCGCCGCCGCGGCCGCCGGCTTCACCGCCGCCGAGCTCTGGTGGCCCTTCGGCGCGGAGCACACCCCCGCGCAGGCCGAGCTGGACGAGCTGCGCAAGGCCTTCACCGACGCCGGCGTGCAGCTCACCGGCCTCAACTTCCTCGACGACCTGACCAAGGGCGCCCGCGGCACCGTCTCGGTGCCCGCCGAGAAGGAGCGCTTCCGGGAGAACATCCCGGTGACCGTCGCGCTCGCCGAGTCGCTCGGCACCAAGGCGCTCAACGCGCTCTACGGCAACCGGGTCGAGGGCGCCACCGCCGCCGAGCAGGACGAGCTGGCGCTGGAGAACCTCGCGCTCGCCGCCCGGGCCGCGCACTCGATCGGCGCCGTCCTGCTGATCGAGGCGCTCAACCGGCCCGAGTCCCCGGACTACCCGCTGGTCTCCGCCGCCGCCGCGGTCGAGGTCGTGGACAAGGTGAACGCGGCCACCGGCCTCGGCAACGCCAAGTTCCTCTGCGACCTCTACCACCTGGCCCGCAACGGCGAGGACCTGGCGGCGGTGATCGACACCTACGCCGACCGCTTCGGCCACGTGCAGATCGCCGACACCCCGGCCCGCAACGAGCCCGGCACCGGCAAGCTCGACTTCGAGGACCTCTTCGCCCGGCTCACCGCCGCCGGCTACACCGGCCGGATCGGCCTGGAGTACCGCCCGGCGAACGGCGTCAGCGCCGACAGCTTCGAGTGGCTCCCGCGCGAGCTGCGCGCCGCCAACTGAGCCACACCCCCAGACCACCACGTACGAAGGAACCCCACGCGATGAGCGCCTCCCGCAGGATCGCCTTTATCGGCCTCGGCATCATGGGCAGCCCGATGGCCGCCAACCTGGTCAAGGCCGGCCACACCGTCACCGGTTTCAACCTGACCCAGCCCCCGATCGACGCCCTGGTGGCGGCCGGCGGCAAGGGTGCCGGCAGCATCGCGGAGGCCGTGGCCGACGCCGAGGTCGTCATCACCATGGTCCCCGCCGACCCGCAGGTCGAGCAGGTCGTCCTGGCGGAGGGCGGTGTGCTGGAGAGCGTCGCGCCCGGGACCCTGGTGATCGACATGTCCTCGATCACCCCGCAGACCTCGATCAAGGTCGAGGCCGCCGCCAAGGAGAAGGGCATCCGCACCCTGGACGCCCCGGTCTCCGGCGGCGAGGCCGGTGCGATCGAGGCCGTCCTGTCGATCATGGTCGGTGGCGACGCGGCCGACTTCGCCGAGGCGAAGCCGCTGTTCGACGTGCTCGGCACCACGGTCGTCCACGTCGGCCCGGCCGGCGCCGGCCAGACCGTGAAGGCCGCCAACCAGCTGATCGTGGCCGTCAACATCCAGGTGCTGGCCGAGGCCGTGGTGTTCCTGGAGAACGCGGGCGTCGACCTGCCGGCCGCGCTCGACGTGCTCGGCGGCGGCCTGGCCGGCTCCACGGTGCTGAACCGCAAGAAGGCCAACATGATCGACCGCCAGTTCGCCCCGGGCTTCCGGATCGACCTGCACCACAAGGACATGGGCATCGTCACCGACGCCGCCCGCGCCGTCGGTGCCGCGCTGCCGGTCGGCGCCGTGGTGGCCCAGCTGGTCGCCTCGGCCCGCGCCAACGGCGACGGCTCGCTGGACCACTCGGCGCTGCTGCGCGGCGTCGAGCGGCTGTCCGGGCGCACGGTCTCCTGACCCGCGCCCTCCCCGACCCCTCGCCCAGGGACGTGCCCTGACCCCGTCCCTGGGCGAGACCGTAGAGAAGCTCCTCCTGGTGGCGTGTACCTGTCCGGTCGTGCCCGCGCCACCAGGAGGCCAGACCGGCGGCGCGCCACCCACCCGGGGGCACTTCGGTCGTGCCAGCGCGCTGCCCGGCCCCCTCCCTCGCCGAGGGGAGCCCCGTTCGTACGTCGGAAGCGGGACGAACGGGGAACGGCGGGGAGGGGGTCGCACCCCACCGGCACCGGAAACCGGGTAAGCACATGGTCGGGAGCGCTCCACCTGCGGCCGCTCCCGACCGCATCGTTCACGGCTCGACAGCCCGACCCGGAAGTGAGGCCCACGCCATGCCCGCCACCCCCACCCAGGGCCATGTCGTCGTCGCCCCCGACAAGTTCAAGGGCACGCTGGAGGGCGCCGAGGTCGCGGCCCGGATCGCCGCCGGCATCCGCCGCACCGCGCCCGGCGTCGAGGTCCGCGAGCTCCCGGTCGCCGACGGCGGCGAAGGCACCCTGGCCGCCGCGCTGGCGGCAGGCTTCACCCGGGTCCCGGTCAAGGTCGCCGGCCCCACCGGCCTGCCGGTGGACGCGGCGATCGCGGTCCGCGGCGACACCGCCGTGGTCGAACTCGCCCAGTCCTCCGGCCTCGCCCGGCTCCCCGGCGGTCGCACCGCGCCGCTGGCCGCCGGCTCCTTCGGGGTCGGCCAGCTGATCGGCCGGGCGGTCGGGCTGGGCGCCAAGCGGGTGGTGCTCGGCCTCGGCGGCAGCGCCTGCACGGACGGCGGCGCCGGCATGGTCCAGGCGCTCGGCGTCGGGCTGCTGGACGCCGACGGCACCGAGCTGCCGCCCGGCGGCGCGGCGCTGCGCCGGCTGGACCGGATCGACCTCGGCTCGCTGGCCGACGGCCTGTCCGGGGTGGACGTGGTGGTCGCCTGCGACGTGGACAACCCGCTGCTCGGGGCCCGCGGCGCGACCGCCGTGTACGGGCCGCAGAAGGGCGCGGACGGGGACGACCTGGTCGTCCTGGAGGAGGGCCTGACCCGCTGGGCGGACGTGGTCCGCACGGCGACCGGCCGGGACTTCCGGGACGCCCCCGGCGCCGGAGCCGCGGGCGGGGTCGGCTTCGCCGCCCTGGCGCTGCTCGGCGCCACCATGCGACCCGGCATCGAGCTGCTGCTCGAACTGCTGGGTTTCGACGAGGCTGTGCGTGGGGCGCGCCTCGTCGTGACCGGCGAGGGCTGCCTGGACGCACAGACGCTCCACGGCAAGGCTCCCGCCGGCGTTGCCGCGGCGGCCACCCGGGCGGGGGTTCGGGTGGCTGCCGTGGCAGGGCGGCTCGAACTGTCGGAGGACCAGTGGCGGGCGGCCGGCTTCGCCGCCGCGGTCGCGCTCACCGACCTGGCCGAGCAGCCCGGCGACAGCATGACCCGCGCCGCCGAGCTCGCGGAGGTCGCCGGCGCGCAGCTGGCCGCCGACCTGCTCGGCGCCTGAGCGGCTGGGCTCCGAGCCCCGCCCCGGCCCCGCCCCGGGCCATGTTTCCGGCCGTCCGCGCGGCGCGTCCCAGGCCGTTCGGCCACTCGTAGCTTCCTACATTGACGATTTGTTGAAGGCGGGCCTAGGCTCCGAGCACTCGGGGTCGAAGGTCTGATCGTCAGACCTCAACTGCCCCTCGTGGCACGGCCTGCCCGCCATCAGCGGCTCCACCAGACACACCCGGCCCGGAGGTCCAGATGCCCCTCAGCGAGACGCCCAGCACAGCGGTGATCCGCTCCCGCCGCGTCGTCCTGCCGGAGGGCGAGCGTCCCGCCGACGTGCTGATCCGGGACGGCCGGATCGAGCAGATCGCCGCGCACGGCTCGCTGATCGCCGGCGACCGGCAGCTGACCGACCTCGGCGACACCGCGCTGCTGCCCGGCCTGGTCGACACCCACGTGCACGTGAACGAGCCCGGCCGCACCGAGTGGGAGGGCTTCGCCACCGCGACCCGGGCCGCCGCGGCCGGCGGGGTCACCACGATCATCGACATGCCGCTCAACTCGGTGCCGCCCACCACCACGGTGGCCGGCCTGGACGCCAAGCGGAAGACCGCCGAGGGCCAGGCCTGGGTCGACCTCGGGTTCTGGGGCGGGGCGATCCCCGGCAACGCGGCCGACCTGGCGCCGCTGCACGAGGCCGGGGTGTTCGGCTTCAAGAGCTTCCTCGCCCCCTCCGGGGTGGACGAGTTCCCGCACGTCGAGCAGGCCGACCTGGAGACCGCCCTGGCCGAGCAGGCCCGGATCGGCGCGCTCGCCATCATCCACGCCGAGGACCCGGCCGTGCTGGCCGCCGCCCCCCAGCAGCCCGGCGTGCACTACCGCGACTTCCTGGCCTCCCGCCCCGACGACGCCGAGGCGGCCGCCGTCGCCCGGCTGCTGGACACCGCGCGCCGCACCGGCGCCCGGGTGCACATCCTGCACGTCTCCTCCGCCGCCGTGCTGCCGCTGCTGCGGCAGGCCCGCGCGGACGGCGTCCGGGTCACGGCCGAGACCTGCCCGCACTACCTCACCCTGTCGGCCGAGGAGGTGCCGGACGGCGACACCGCCTTCAAGTGCTGCCCGCCGATCCGGGACGAGTCCAACCGCGACCTGCTCTGGGCGGCGCTGGCGGCCGGCGAGTTCATCGCCGTGGTCTCCGACCACTCGCCCTCGACGCCGGACCTCAAGCTGCTCCGCCGCGACGGCGGCAGCGGGGACTTCGCCGCCGCCTGGGGCGGCATCGCCTCGCTGCAGGTCGGCCTGCCGGCGATCTGGACCGAGGCCCGGCGCCGCGGCCACGGGCTCGGCGACGTGGTGCGCTGGATGGCGAGCGGCCCGGCCGAGCTGGTCGGGCTGACCGGGACCAAGGGCGCCGTCGCCGTCGGGAACGACGCCGACCTGGTCGCCTTCGACCCGGACGCCGAGTTCGCCGTGCACGCCGAGGAGCTGCACCACCGCAACCCCGTCACCCCGTACGCCGGCCGGACCCTGACCGGGGTGGTGCGCACCACCTGGCTGCGCGGCCGGGTCGTGGACACCGCCGCCGAGCCGTTCGGCCGCCAGATCACCCGTCGATAGAAGGAGACTCAGTTGAGCACCAGTCGGACCCCGAGCGCTCCGTTCACCGAGTTGGTCGACCTGGCCTCCCGGCTGCTCGGCGCCGGCGTCGTGGCCACCAACGAGGACACCTTCGCCGACGCGGAGAACCTGCTGGTCGCCAAGGCGGCCGAGTTCCGCCCGCACACCTTCGGCCACAAGGGCCAGATCATGGACGGCTGGGAGAGCAAGCGCCGCCGCGGCGTCTCCGCCGAGCAGCCGCACCCCACCGACGAGGACCACGACTGGGCGGTCGTGCGGCTCGGCGTGGCCGGGGTGATCCGCGGGGTGATCGTGGACACCGCGCACTTCACCGGCAACTACCCGGAGTCCGGCTCGGTGCAGGGCGCCTCGATCCCCGGGCAGCCCTCGCCCGAGGAGGTGCAGGCCGCCGAGTGGGTCGACCTGGTGCCGCGCACCGCGCTGCGGGGCGACACCGCGCACGAGTTCGAGGTGCGCGACGAGACCCGGTACACCCATGTCCGGCTGAACATCTGGCCGGACGGCGGGGTGGCCCGGCTGCGGGTGCACGGCGAGGTGCGGCCCGACCCGCGCGAGCTGGACGGCCTCACCTTCGACCTGGCCGCCCAGGAGTACGGCGGCGTGGCCGAGGCCGCCTCCGACCGCTACTTCTCCTCCCCGCACAACCTGAACGCTCCCGGCCGCGCCTCCGTCATGGGCGAGGGCTGGGAGACCCGGCGTCGGCGCGACAAGGCCAACGACTGGGTGCAGATCGCCCTGGCCGGGGGCGGCGAGGTCCTGGCCGCCGAGGTGGACACCACCCACTTCGTCGCCAACGCCCCCGGCTGGGCCGACCTGGTGGGCTACGACGCCTCCCGGGGCGGCGACCCGTCCACCGACCCGGACGGCTGGTTCGAGATCCTGCCCCGGACCCGGCTCCAGCCCGACACCCGGCACCGCTTCCGGCTCCCCGCGGGCCGGCCCGTGACCCACGTACGGATCAACGTCTACCCCGACGGCGGCCTCGCCCGGCTGCGCCTGACCGGCCGGCTCACCGAGGACGGCCGCGCCGCGCTGGCGCTGCGCTGGTTCGACGCGCTGCCGGCCGGCGAGGCCGAGGCCGCCCTCACCGAGGCCGGACTGAGCGGGGCCGAGGCCGCCGCGCTCACCGCCTCCCGCCCGCTCGCGGACGCCGCCGCGACCACGGCCGCGGTGGCTGCCCTGCAGCCGGCCGACGGCCCCGACGGCGAGCAGTCCTCCCGCCGCCGCTCGGCCGTTTGGCGCCTGCTCGGCGTCTGACGCGCTCCACCTCACCCGCACCGCCGTAACTGAAGGACCCCCATGTCGAAGATCCTGACCACCGAGTCCGGCGCACCGGTCGCCGACAACCAGAACTCCGCCTCGGCCGGCGAGTACGGCCCGCTGCTGATCCAGGACCAGCAGCTGCTGGAGAAGCTGGCCCGCTTCAACCGCGAGCGCATCCCGGAGCGCGTGGTGCACGCCCGCGGCTCCGGCGCCTACGGCTACTTCGAGGTCACCGACGAGGTCTCGCAGTACACCCGGGCCGACTTCCTGTCCGCGGTCGGGCAGCGCACCGAGGTGTTCCTGCGGTTCTCGACCGTGGCCGGCAACCTCGGCGCCAGCGACGCGGTGCGCGACCCGCGCGGCTTCGCGCTGAAGTTCTACACCGCCGAGGGCAACTACGACCTGGTCGGCAACAACACCCCGGTGTTCTTCATCAAGGACCCGATCAAGTTCCCCGACTTCATCCACTCCCAGAAGCGCGACCCGTACACCGGCGTGCAGGAGGCGGACAACGTCTGGGACTTCTGGGCGCACTCGCCGGCCTCCACCCACCAGATCACCTGGCTGTTCGGCGACCGCGGCATCCCGGCCTCCTACCGCCACATGAACGGCTACGGCTCGCACACCTACCAGTGGGTCAACGCCCAGGGCGAGGCCTTCTGGGTGAAGTACCACTTCAAGACCAACCAGGGCGTCCGATCGCTGGACGGCGCCCAGTCGGCCGAGGTGCTCGGCGCCGACGCCGACAGCCACCAGCGCGACCTGCACCAGGCCATCGAGCGGGGCGTCTTCCCGTCCTGGACCCTGTACGTGCAGCTGATGCCGGTCGCCGAGGCCGCGGACTACCGCTTCAACCCGTTCGACCTGACCAAGGTGTGGCCGCACGCGGACTACCCGCTGGTCAAGGTCGGCCGCCTGGTGCTGAACCGCAACCCCGACAACGTCTTCGCCGAGGTCGAGCAGTCCGCGTTCTCGCCGAACAACTTCGTGCCCGGCATCGGCCCGTCCCCGGACAAGATGCTCCAGGGCCGGCTGTTCGCCTACGCGGACGCCCAGCGCTACCGCCTCGGGGTCAACCACACCCTGCTGCCGGTCAACGCCCCGAAGGCGACCGAGGCCGCCAACTACGGCCGCGACGGCTACTCGGCGCTCAACACCGCCGGCCGCGCCAAGAACTACGAGCCGAACTCCTTCGACGGCCCGGCCCAGACCGACAGCGCGCTGGCCGCGCCGGTCCGCCTGGACGGCCACACCGGCACCTACACCACGCCGGCGCACACCAAGGACGACGACTTCTTCCAGGCCGGCGAGCTGTACCGGCTGATGTCGGCCGGCGAGAAGAGCCGCCTGATCGACAACATCGCGGGCTTCCTGGCGCAGGTCGGCCGGGACGACATCGTGGAGAAGAACCTGGCCCACTTCCACGCGGCCGACGAGGAGTACGGCGCCCGCCTGGAGGCGGCCGTGGCCAAGCTCCGGTCCGGCGACGACGCCTGACCACCGCTCCACCGGGCCGGTGCCCCGCTCCACCGAGCGGTGGCCCGGCCCACCTGACCAACCCTCACCGTCCGCCCGGCTCCCGAGCCCGGGCGGACGGCCGGCGGACCCCTCCCCCAGGGCAGTGGGGAGGGGTCCGTCGCGCGTCCGGCCGACCCGCCCGCCCGCCCGCCGGGACCCTTTGGCATATGCCGATCGAACGTGCCGGAACCACCTGCGCGGATATCCCGCGGACCCGCCCCTGAGCGGCCCCTGCGATGGCTAGTCTGGGAACGGCGGCCGGTCCCGCGCCGCCGTGACGGAGAGGGGACGCCATGTCCGCACCGACCCGGGGACACCGGCCCACGCTCGGCCAGGGCGGACCAGGTCCGTACGGGGTGCTCCGCCGGGCGCTGCGCCTGCTGGAGGCGGTCGACCGCCACCCGCACGGGGCCACCACCGCCGAGCTCGGCCGCGACCTCTCGCTGCCGGGCGCCGCCGTGGAGGCGCTGGCCGGCGAGCTGGAGACCGAGGGCTACCTGTGCCGGCTGGACGGCCGCTGGGTGCTCGGCGGCACCCTCGCGCTGCTGGGCCGGCAGAACCGGGAGGAGCTGATCAGGATCCGGCTGCACCACAGACTGGCCGAGCTGCGCGACCAGTTGGGCGCGGCCGTCTACTTCGGCCGCTACCAGGACGGCGAGCTGTGCGTCGAGGCGGTCTCCGCCGCCGACCACGCCCCGGCGGTCGAGGAGTGGGTGGACTTCCGGGCCACCGCGCACGCCAGCGCGATCGGCAAGTGCCTGCTCGGCCAGCTCGACCACGACGGCCGCCGCGACCACCTCTCCCGGCACCCGATCGCCCGGCTGACCGCCCGCACCATCACCGACCAGGAGCAGCTGATGCACCGGCTGGAGCGCCAGCCGGCCACCGTCCCGGTGCTCGACCTCCAGGAGTACGCGCTGGGCACGGTCTGCGCGGCCGTCCCGGTGACCGCCGGGGCGACGGTCGGCTGCCTGGCCACCTCGATGCCGGTGGAGCGGGTCCACCAGCTCAAGCAGGCCGCCGAGTTGCTGGCCGCGCAGGCCGCGCCGCTGATGCTGGCGATGGCGGTCTGACCGCGGCCCCGGCGGGCCGCCCGGTGACGGGGGCTCAGGGCCGCAGCAGGGCGGCGGTCCAGCCGGCGTCCGGTCCGGGGCGGTCGTAGCGCAGCCGGACGTGCCGGCGGGCGCGGTCGCCCTGCCAGAACTCCACCGCGGTGGCCCGCAGGGTGTAGACGGTGTGGCCGGGGGCGACCAGCGACGGATCCTCGGCGAGCCGGGCCAGTGCAGCGGCGAGTTCGGCGTCGTACCCGGCCAGGGAGTCGATCGGCGCGCTCTGCGGGCCGCTGAGGGCGGCCGCCCGGGCGGCGGGGGAGCGGGTCAGGAACTCGGCGGCGCAGACCTCGGGGGCGGCGGTCTCGACCCTGCCGCGGATCCGGACCTGGCGGCCGAGCTGCGGCCAGTAGAACGTCCAGGCGGCCGCCGGACGGGCGGCCAGCTGGCGGCCCTTGGGGCTGTCGGCGTCCGCGGCGAACAGCCAGCCCGCGCCCTCGGCGTCCACGTCCCGCAGCACCAGCATCCGGGCGTCCGGCAGCCCGTCGGCGTCCACCGTGGAGACCGTGCCGACCTGGGGGTCGGGCACCCGGGCGGCGAGTGCGCCGAGCAGCCAGTCGACGAACAGCGGGCCGGGGGCGGCCGGGGCGCCGGCCGGGTCGAAGGCGGGCAGCTCGCGGTCCATCGGGGGACGCTCCCTGAGCACCCCGGCGACCGTCCCCGTACCGAGCCCGTCCGGGTGCTGCACCATGTCGCCGCTCCTCCTGCCCCACCGATTGCCCCATCGATCCGAGGCCCCAGCGTACCGGCCTGCGGCAGGGCCCTTCCCGGCGTCCCGCGAGCTTATTAGACTGGATGTCGATAAGACCGGCAGAAACCCTTGTCCGCCGACCTACCCGCGAGTAGGTTGCTGCTGGTCGCCGCTCCCCAGCAGGTCAGGAGGCACCCCATGCCCCGCCCCACCGCCGTGCACGACAGCCTGGTCCTGGAGCCCCGGGACGTCCGCTTCGACTGGTCGCGGCTCCCGCTGCACTGGATCCCGGACGAGCCGATGGCCACCCACACCATCAACGTGCTGCACCTGCTGCTGCCCGAGGGCGAGCGCTGGTTCGTCAAGGTCTTCAAGGACGCCCTCCCCTACATCACCGACGAGCAGCTGCGCGAGGAGGTGCTCGGCTTCATCGGCCAGGAGGCCATCCACGCCGAGGCCCACCAGGAGGTGCTCGACCACCTGGTCGGCCAGGGCCTGGACCCCCGGCCGTACGTCCGGCAGATCGGCTGGCTGTTCCAGCGGGTGCTCGGCGAGCGGCCGAACCTGACCGCCGCGCGGCGCCGCGAGAGCATCACCGAGCGGGTCGCCTACGTCGCCGCGATCGAGCACTTCACCGCCTTCCTCGGCGACTGGGCGCTCAACTCCCCGGGCCTGGACCGGGCCGAGGCCGACCCCACCATGCTCGACCTGCTGCGCTGGCACGGCGCCGAGGAGGTCGAGCACCGCAGCGTCGCCTACGACCTGATGGTCCACCTCGACCCCGGCTACTGGCGGCGGATCCGCGGCATGGCGCTCTCCGGACCGCTGCTCACCCACCTGTGGGTGCGGGGCGTCCGCTTCCTGCTCGCCGCCGACCCCACCCTGGACGGCAGCCTGCGGCCCACCTGGCGCCAGGCCCAGCAGATCGCCCGCCGCGGCATGCTCCCCGAGCCGGCCCGGATGGTCCGCTCCGCGCTGCGCTACCTGCGGCCCGGCTACCACCCCACTCAGGAGGGCTCCTCCAGCCAGGCCCTCGGCTACCTCGCCACCTCCCCGGCGGCCCGCGCGGCGGCGCTCCAGTAGGGCGTGTTTGCAGAGTCCCGCCGGGTCCGCGACGCCGGGCATCCCGCCTGGACGCACGCCCGAATCACCCAAGTACGACCCAGTACGAGGGCGATCCGGGCGCACGCCCAGCCGGGCGCCCACCGCCGCGGCCTGGTCCGACGCGACTCTGCAAACACGCCCTAGTTCCGGCCGGTCCTTCCGCGCCCGCCGTCCCGTCCCGCCGAACCCCGCCCGGAGCCGCCCCGATGGACCTCGACACCCCGCCGCCCGACCTCTACGGCCGCTCCCGGCCGGACCGGTTCCTCCGCCGGCTCACCGCCTTCAGCGACTGGTACACCCCCAAGCTCGGCGCCCCCGGCCTGCGCCGCAGCACCCGCCGCCGCCCGCCCCGCCCGGCCGCCCCGCTCACCCTCACCGTCACCGCGCACACCCTGATCGCCGCCGACGTGGTCGAACTGCGCCTCGCCGACCCGGCCGGCGGCCAGCTGCCGCCCTGGCAGCCCGGCGCCCGACTGCTGCTCACCCTCCCCTCCGGCCGCGAGCGGCACTACTCGCTCTGCGGCGACCCGGCCGACCGGTACGGCTACCGGATCGCGGTCCGCCGGATCCCCGGCGGTGGCGGCGGCTCGGTCGAGATCCACGACCACCTGCACCCCGGCGCCCGGCTGACCGCCCGCCGCCCCCGCAACGGCTTCGCCTTCTGTGCCGAGCCCGCCGTGCTGTTCCTGGCCGGCGGCATCGGGGTCACCCCGCTGCTCCCGATGGTCCGGGAGGCCGAACGCCTCGGCCTGGACTGGCGGTTGGTGCACACCGGCCGCACCGCCGACACCCTCCCGTACACCGCGGAGCTGCGCTCGCTCGCCGCCGACCGGGTCGAGGTGCGCTGCGACGACCGGGACGGGCCGCCGGACGCCGCCGACCTGCTCGCCCGCGCCCCCGGGGGCGCCGCCGTGTACTGCTGCGGGCCGGCCCCGATGCTCGCCGCCGTCCAGCGCGCCCTGGACGCCTCGCCGGCCCGGGCCCTGCACTTCGAGCGGTTCGGCGCGGCACCGGTCCTGGACGGGCGCCCGTTCACCCTGCGGCTCGGCGTCGACGGCCCCGAACTGCCCGTCCCCGCCGACCGTTCCGCCCTGGACGCCGCCCGCGCGCTGCGGCCCGACCTGCCGTACTCCTGCCACCAGGGCTTCTGCGGCACCTGCGAGGTCAGGGTGCTCTCCGGCACCCCCGAGCACCGGGACCGCCGCCTCACCACCGAGCGGCGGGCCGCCGGCGCGATGCTGCCGTGCGTCTCCCGGGCCGCCGAGGGCGAGACCCTGGTCCTCGACCTGTAGCAGCCGCAGCGCCGGCCCCCGCAGCGCCCACCCCCGCCCGCAGCGGCGCCCGCACCGAGACCGTGCCGAGAGGAGAACCGGATGCCCATGCCCGCCTTCCCGTACAGCGAGCGCGACCTCGCCCGATTCCGGGAGACCCAGCAACTCGCCTACCACTGCGCCGAGCAGGTCGCCGCCTGGATCGAACCCGGCGTCACCGAACGCCAGGCCACCGGCAAGCTGCGCCGCTGCCTGGTCGCGGCCGGGGTGGAGGACTTCTTCCACGTGCCGTTCGCCTGGTTCGGCGACCGCACCGCCTTCCGGCACTTCCGCACCCCGCTGCAGTTCTTCGCCGGTGGCCGCCGCCTGGAGGAGGGCATGCCGTACGTGCTCGACTGCGCCCCGGTGGTGGACGGCTACACCGCCGACATCGGCTACGGCGGCAAGGTCGGCGACAACCCGGTCTGGGACCAACTCGCCCGCGACCTGCAGGTCTACCGCGAGCTGATCCTGCGCGAGGTCCGGGCCCGCAAGCCGCTCGACGAGGTGTACGCCGCGGTCGACGCCCAGATCACCGCGCACGGCTACGACAACCGGCACCGGGTCTACCCCGGCCGGGTGATCGGCCACCAGGTCACCCGGACCACCTCGCGCGGCCCGGCCGGGGTCAACCTGTTCGGCTTCGGCGTGCGCACCCTGCAGACCCTCGGCCGGGAGCTGATCAGCGAACGGCTGCACGGCCGCTCCCCGCTCTGGGCGGACGGCCGGGCCTCCCGGCACGCCCCGACCCCGGGACTCTGGGCGGTCGAACCGCACATCGGATTCCGCGACGTGGGCATCAAGTTCGAGGAACTGCTGGTGGTCACCGAGGACGATGCCTACTGGCTGGACGACGACCTGCCGCACGTGCGGCGCTGGACCACCCTGGAGGACGCAGCATGACCACCCGCCGCCGCACCGTGCACTCCGGCGGCCTGCCGCTGGCCGTCTTCGAACAGGGCGACCCGGCCCGCCCCACCGTCCTGCTGGTGCACGGCTACCCCGACACCCACGCCGTCTGGGACGACGTCGCCGCCGACCTCGCGGCCGACCACCACGTGGTCCGCTACGACGTGCGCGGGGCCGGCGGCTCCGGCGCCCCGGCCACCCGGGACGGCTACCGGCTGGAGCTGCTGGGCGCCGACCTGATCGCCGTCGCCGACGCCGTCAGCCCCGACGCACCCGTGCACGTGGTGGCCCACGACTGGGGCTCGGTGCAGTCCTGGGAGGCCGTCACCGAGCCCGGCGCCGAGCAGCGGATCGCCTCGTACACCACCATGTCCGGCCCCTCGCTGGACCACACCGGCCACTGGATCCGGCACCGGCTGCGCCGCCCCACCCCGCGCCACCTGCGCCAACTCCTGGTCCAGGGCGCGCACTCCTGGTACATCACCGCCTTCCACCTGCCGGTGCTCGCCCCCGCCGCCTGGCGGCTGTGGCTGGCCCGCGCCTGGCCCCGGGTGCTGCGCGACCTGGAGGCCGTCACCCCGCGGGCCGGCCACCCGCAGCCGACCCTGCGGCAGGACGCGGTGCGCGGCATCGAGCTGTACCGGGCCAACATGCGCCCCACCCTGCGGCGCCCGCGCGAACGGTCGACCGAGGTGCCCGTCCAGCTGATCACCCTGAAGCAGGACCACTACGTCTCCGACTTCCTCTCCGAGGGCCTGGAGCGCTGGGCCCCGAAGCTGACCCGGCGGACCCTGGACGCCACCCACTGGTCGGCGCTGCTGGAGAAGGGGCCGGTCCTGGCCGGCCTGATCCGGACCTTCGTCGCCCGGATCGCCGCCGGTCACACCGACGGGCCGCCGGACGCCGGCCGGCTGGCGGTGGTCACCGGTGGCGGCAGCGGCATCGGCCGGGCCACCGCGCTGGCCTTCGCCGAGGAGGGCACCCGCGTGGTGGTCGCCGACCTCGACCAGGACGCCGCCCGCCGCACCGCCGACCTGTGCACCCTGCTCGGCACCCCGGGCCACGCCTACCGGCTCGACGTCTCCGACGGCGCGGCCGTGGACGCCTTCGCGCTGCGGGTGGCCGCCGAGCACGGCGTGCCCGACGTGGTGGTCAACAACGCCGGGATCGGCCACGCCGGCAGCTTCCTGCAGACCACCGAGAAGGAGTGGCAGCGGGTCCTGGACGTCAACCTCTGGGGCGTCATCCACGGCTGCCGGGCGTTCGGCGCGCTGATGGTCGAGCGCGGCGAGGGCGGCCACATCGTCAACCTGGCCTCCGCCGCGGCCTACCTGCCCGCCAAGCAACTGGCCGCGTACGCCACCAGCAAGGCCGCGGTGCTGATGCTCTCCGACTGCCTGCGGGCCGAGCTCGCCGCGCACCGGATCGGCGTCTCGGCGATCTGCCCCGGCATCGTCAACACCAACATCACCCGGACCTCCACCTTCTCCGGCGTCGGCGCGGCCGAGCAGAGCGCCAAGCAGGAGCGGGCCGCCCGGCTCTACGCCCGCCGCGGCTTCCCGCCGGAGAAGGTGGCCGCCGAGATCCTGCGCGCCGTGCGCACCGGCAAGCCGGTCGTCCCGGTCACCGTCGAGGCCAAGGCCACCCGCCTGCTCGGCCGGATCTCCCCGGGCCTGCTGCGCCTGGCCGCCCGCCTCGACATCGGCTGACCGCCGCCCCGGGCGGGCGGCACCGCGGGAACGGCGGGCCGTCGGCCCTGGGCCATGAAGCCGTCGGCCCTGGGCCATGAAGCCGTCGGCCCTGGGCCACGAAGCCGTCAGCCCCGGGCCGCGAAGCCGTCAGCCCTGGACCACGAACAGGAAGGCGTCCATCGCGACCAGCACCAGGCCGGCGGCCAGCAGCAGCGTCCCGTAGACCCGGTGGTTGAGGAACAGTTGGGACATCAGCGTCGGGGGCTGCCCGTACAGCTTCCGGTGCTCCACCTGCCGGTGGTGGGTGGCCGCCAGCCGGCTGCCGACGCCCCGCAGGTCGAACCGGACCGCCGCGCCGTAGCCCAGCGTGGCCAGGGCAAGCAGCAGCACGAACACGTACCCCTCGACCGGGACGCCGGTGGCGGCCGCGGCGGGTTCACTGAGGATCATGGGCGGGACCATAGCGGCGACGCGACCGGTCCGTCCACCCGGACGACCGTTCCGACCTGCGGGGACGTCGGTGGCGGCCGCGTCACGGGCCCGGTTCGGTGCGGGCGCGCTCGCGCAGCCGGCGGACGGTGCCGGAACAGGTGAACGCGGTGGCGACCCGGCACAGCCAGGCGGCCTCCACGTCCGGGTCGGCGGGCATCTGCGGCGGTACGTACCCGGCGGGGGCGGCGGACCTCGGGCGGCCGGCGGTCGCGGCCTCGATCGCCAGGGCGAGGACGGCCGCCTCCACGGTCGCCGCCAGCCGCCGCGGGTCGGCCCGCTCCCGCCGGGCGGCCTCGGCGGCGGCCCATCCGGCGGCCTCGGGGTGCAGGTAGGGCCGCAGCGCGAGCTGCCCGTCCCGGATCTCGATCACCCGCCGGTAGAGCGCGAACTCCGCGTCCCTGGGCAGCCGTCCGCCCTGCGCCGGCCCGGCCGCGTCGAACGCGATGCCGGGCACCGCCGAGCGCAGTGCCGCCCAGAGCGGGGCCAGCTTGCGGTAGCGGTACCAGGCCCGCAGCCAGCGCAGTGGCCGGCCGGTCGGCCCGGCCCAGGAGGTCAGGGTGGCGCCGCCGAGGCCGAGGCCGAGCGCGAGCACGCTGGCGGTGGCCGAGACGTGGTCCTCGCGGGTGAGCTGGTGGCCGGTGGTCAGCGCGTCCAGCAGCGGCCCGATGCTGAGCACCGACCAGATCAGGCCGACCACCGCACCGGCCAGCACCAGCCGCAGCCCCGCCAGCAGCAACCGGTCCTCCACCTGGCGCGAGGCCCGGCCGACCAGCACCAGGAAGACCGTCAGGCACCAGGTCGAGTGCGCGGTGAACAGCCCGTTGTACGCGGTGATCGGCGCCCGCCCGGACCCGGGCACGTACAGCTCGCCGGTGTCCGGGACGGCGCCCGAGGCGAGGAAGCACCCGCTGCTGACCGCGATCACCGCCAGCGTGCCCGCGCTCTGCCGGGCGATCAGCCGGCGGCTGCGTCCGGGCGGTTCGACGGACAGTGCCAGCAGTGCGAGGAAACCGCCGCCGGCGAGCTTGAGTTCGCCGCCCGCGAGGGCGAGCGCCAGCGCCCAGGACCGGCTGGAGCGGGCCACCCCGGCCACCGCCGGGGCGAGCGCCGCGGTGGCCAGTGCCATGCACAGCGCGAAGGCGAGCAGGTACCAGGTCCCGGAGCGGAGCCGGCTGCCGCGGACCTGGTGGAGCCGGAAGCCGATGCCGCCCAGCGCGGCCAGGCAGGCTGCCACCGCCGCGAGGTCGATCACGGGCAGGATCCCCAGCGGGCCGGCCGGTCGAAGATCGAGCCGAGCCGGCCGGCGGGGCCCTGCTCGCCGGGCGGTCCCGGTGGCGCGCTCGGGCGCGAGCGGCTGGTGCGGTGCAGGGCGAGCGAGGCGAACAGCTCGGCCTCCTGCTCCTGCCGCTCGGTGTAGACCGTCCGGCCGAGCACCCGGCGGATCAACTCGCCGGACAGGTGCGGGAAGAGCGGGCCCGCCGTGCCGTCCTCGGTGGCGCCGAGCCCGCCGCCCAGGCCGCCGCGGTGCCCGCAGAGCAGGTGGCCGGCCTCGTGCAGCACGATGTGCTGCTGGTGCAGCGGCGTGGTGTCGGTCGGGAAGCCGATGTAGTCGGCCCGGTCGGTGCTGACCAGCAGGCCGCACGGCGCCCGGACCCCGGTCGGCAGCGGGATCAGCTCGATCGGCCGGCCCAGCCGCACGGAGAGCGCGGCGAGGAAGCCGCCGATCTCGAACGGCACCGGCAGCGGGGTGTCCGCGACCAGCTGCTGACACCGTCGCCAGAGGCGTCTGCCGTCGCGGTCCGCCGCTGCCATCGCCACACTCCCACCCCTGCCGTTCGGTCGACCGGGCACGATCCTAGGCGCGGGCGCCGGACGGGAGATATCACCAGGACCGCTGTGATCTGGCCTCTCTGCGCGCGATCGCCTCGATCATGTCGCTGATCGTGCCGAGCCCTTCCGGGGACAGGGTGACGGCCCGCAGGGCGACCTCCCGGACGCCGGCGTTGCGCATCGCACCGAGCAGCGCCAGCTCCTCGGTGATCCGGTCGCTCTGCTCGTCGTCGAAGAAGTACGAGGGCGGGACCTGGAAGAACTGGGCCAGCGCCTCCAGGTGACGCTTGGTCGGGTTGTCCCGCCGGCCGGTGCGCAGCTGCCACAGGTAGGTGGCCGAAAACGTCTCCCCACTGGCCTCGCGACAGGCGCGGGCGACCTCTTCGTGGCTGTAGGGCTCGCCACTGGGCCTGCGGACGACCTGGAACAGCCGGTCGATCCGGTCACTGAGTGTGGGCGGATCAAGCTCCGGACCAGTCAAAGCGCCTCCCTCACGGGTCCCACGCCGGCCGGGTGAGCACAGCTGGAGTCGGGATTGTTCCCGGGACATCGTAGTTGGCGCCGGCCGGGCGAGGATACCGCGGGGTGGTGCGGGCTCGGTGCGGAGTTGGTGGCGATCGGGGGGCAGCGCCCGGTGCCCGGCGGGTACGCCCCGCCGGGCTGTCCGGCCGTCAACCGGCCGTCGGGCAATGGCCGGCAGGAGTTCAGCCGGCGCTCAGGCAGCGCTCCCGCTCGGCCCGCACCTCAGGATCCTCCTCCTCGACCAGCAGGGCGTCCAGCACGCCGACCGCGTCCCCGGTGCGCCCGCTCTCGCGCAGCACCACGGCCAGGTTGAAGCGGATCTCCGGGTCGGGGGAGAGCGCGGCCGCCCGCTCCAGGTCGGCCAGCGCGGCGGGCAGTTCGCCGCGCTCGTACGCCAGGGTGCCGCGCAGCGCCCAGCCGGGCGCGTACCCGGGCTCCGCCTCCAGGGCCCGTCCGAGCGCGGCCAGGGCCTGCTCCTGGTCCTCCGCCTCGATGTGCAACTGGGCCTTGAGGCTCCACAGTTCGGGGCTGTCGGGGGTCAGCGCGAGCCCGGCGTCGACGTCCTGCCAGGCGGCCGCGAGCTCGCCGAGCGCGAGCAGCAGCCCGGCCCGGTTCAGGTGCGCGTCGGGGAACGCCGGGTCGAGCTCCAGGACGTACCCGAAGTCGGCCACCGCCCCGTCCAGGTCGCCGAGTTCGGCCCGGACGTCGGCCCGGTTGTAGTAAGCCTCGGGGAACGGCGGGGAGAGCCGGACGGCCTGCTCGAAGTCGTCGAGCGCCTGCTCGGGGTGGCCGAGGCCGCGGTGGGCCAGGCCGCGGTCGAAGTGGTACTCGGCGTAGTTGGGGTCGAGTGCGATCACCCGGTCGAAGTCGGCGATCGACTCGGCGTGCATCCCCAACTGGGCGGTGACCTGGGCCCGGTTGTGCCGCAGGACGGAGCGGTGCAGCGCGTGCTCGTCCGGGGCGAGGGTCTGCTCCAGGGTGGCCAGGCACTGGTCCAGCAGGGTGAGCGCGGCGGGCAGGTCGCCCTGGTGCATCTCGATCAGCGCCAGCCCGTTGCGGTTGAAGACCGCGCGGGCGGTCGCCTCCTTGCGGTCGGGCAACTGCTCGGCGATCGCGATCGCCTGGTTGATCCACCCCCGGGCGAGCAGGTGGTCGCGCTGCCCGGCGTCGAAGTGGCGGGTGTAGAGCATCGAGGTCGCGTAGGCGGCCTGCATGTGGACCACCGGGTGGGTGGTGACCGCGCGGGCCTCGGTGTAGAAGGGGAGCGAGCGCTCGGGCAGGCCCAGGGCGGCCAGCGACGTGGTCATCTTGGTGGTGAAGGCCCACCAGGCGTCGAGGTCCTGCGCGGGCCCGACCAGGGTGCGCCCGCGCTCCCCGAGTTCGACGGTGGCGTGGTAGAAGCCGAGGTCGATGCAGGTGTCCAGGGCCCGGCGCAGTGCGGGGACGCCGGTGCCGAGCGGGTCGCCGCCGTGCTGCGCGTGCCAGGTGAGGGCGCCGAGCGCGAGCGACTCCTCGCCGATCTCGCCGAGCCGGCGGTAGCGCTCGTCGTGCAGGGCGGCGCGCCGCTCGGCGGGGAGCGCCAGGTACGCCTGCTCCAGCCGGGGGTCGTCCGCGGTGCCGTCGCCCTCCACCCAGGCGCGGGCCGGGTCGGCGGGCAGCGGCTGCGGGGCGGTGTCCACGTCCAGCACGGTGCAGTGGGCGGCGAGGGCGGCAGGCAGCGGGGTCTCCACCGGGCCGTCGGGCGGGGTCGGCGCGGTGGGGCCGGTGGTCAGCACGACGGTGAGCAGCGCCGGGTCGGCCCGGCGCAGCAGGACGGCGAGGAACTCCTGGTCGGTCGGGTCGGCGTGCTGGACGTCGGTGACCACCAGGGTGCGCGGGCCGTCGCCGAGCGCCTTCGCGTAGGCGGTGAGGAACTCCACCAGGCCGTGGGTGATCCGCAGGGTGCGCAGCCGGGAGTAGAAGCGGGTCCGCTCCTTGGGGATGGCCAGCGAGGTGAGCGTCTCCCGGGTGGCCTGGACGGCGCGGCGCAGTTCGGGGGCGACCGAGAGGATCTCCACGTCGTGCTGCCGGACCGCCTCCGGGCAGCGGGTCAGCGCGTCCGGCACCACGGCCCGCAGCACCGATCCGGCGGCCGTGTACGGGCCGCGCAGCCGCCGGTGGGCGCTCACGGTGGCCAGCGCCGGCGGCAGGTCCGGTCCGGTGCGGGCCTCGACGGCGGCGCCGCGGTGGGTCGCCCGGATCCAGTGGTGCCGGTGCTCGGCCATGACGGGTGCCGCCTTTCGGGATGGGGCTGGGGATGCTGGCTGGGGTGGGTGGCGCTCGGTCAGGCGGCCCGTGCGGCGCGCCGGTCGCGTACGGCGATCGCGCCCGCGACGGCCAGCTGGGCGGCGCTCAGGCCGAGCACGGTGGCCGAGTCGATCAGCTCGACGGCCGAGGTCTCGCCGGTGAAGCGGCCGAGCACCCCGACCACGACGTGGTAGGCCATCGGCACGGCGGCGGTCACGCCGAGCAGCAGGGTGAAGGCGTAGCCGAGCACCATCAGCCAGCTGTACCAGCGGGCCACCCGCAGGTCGGTGGGGTGCAGGTGGGCGTCGTCCCCGGCGGGCCGGCCGATCAGGCGGCGCAGCCGGGCGCGCAGCACGTACGTGGCGGCGGTGTGCAGGTCCACGCAGCCGAGCAGGGTGGTCATCAGCAGGTAGAGGTCGGTGCGCAGGTAGAACAGCAGCTGCCAGGCGAGGCGGAGCACGGTGGCGTAGGCGAGGGCGAGGCAGAGGCCGGCCGCGAGCGGGAAGCCGCCGTCGGGCCCGCGCAGCAGGTCGGCGGCCAGGGTCAGGGTGGCCAGCGCCAGCACGTCCAGCAGGATGCCGGCCAGGATCGGCAGGTAGCGCTGTCGGCGCGGGACGGCGACCAGCCCGTCCATCGAGGTCTCGGCGACCACGTAGTACAGCCGGCGGCCGAGGCTGAACCGCGAGTGCAGGCCGATCCGGCGCCCGGCCAGGGCGTGGAAGATCTCGTGCAGCGCGATCAGCGGGGTCTGTCCGACCAGCAGGAACAGCACGATCAGGCTGTAGTACCGGGTGAAGAAGATGTGGTGGTAGTCGGGCAGCAGGTCCGGGGAGCGCACGCTCTCGACCAGCCAGAGGCCGATCAGCAGGGCGTAGCAGACCCAGGCCGCGGGGCCGAACAGGGCGCGGCCCAGCCGCTGGTGGCGCACCGGGCGGGTCTCGGCGGGGCGCTCGCCGTCGGCGAGCAGGAAGCCGAGTTCGGCCAGCGAGTCGAGCAGGTCCTGGATGTCGACCTCTTCGCCCCAGCGCTCCCGGTAGCGGGTCGCGGCCAGGGCGGGCGGGGTGCCGTCGGCCAGCCACCGGACCAGCTGGGCACCGTCCTCGGGCAGCACCACGTAGGTGTCGGTGTCGGCGCGGCCGACCACCACGTCCTCCCCCTCGGGGTGGAACACCAGCGGGTGCATCGGCTGCGGCCGGTCCAGCGGGCTCCGGGCGGTGTCGCTGTCCGGACGGGGTGGCAAGGGGAACCTCCTGCGCGCGGGGGCGGGCCGCTCCGGGCCGTCCGCGCATCCGCGGACGGCCCGGAGCGGTACCGGATCAGACCTGGGCGACGATGATGCAGGACCACGGCGCGTACAGGGCCTTGGCGGCGCTGGTCATCCGGACCGGGCCGGACTTGCGGACGGCGATCTTCTTCATGCGGGAGCACCCCCTTCACGGGTGGAAGCGGCGATCTGCCGGGTCGGATCAGACCGCGACGACGATGCAGTCCCAAGGCGCGTACAGGGCCTTGGCGGCGCTGGTCATCCGGACCGGGCCGGACTTGCGGATGGCGATCTTCTTCATGCGAATACACCCCCTCGAACAAGGACGGAGCAGCAACGAAGGATCGCTGAGATGAACATCCGTTTGACGGGTCGTCATTTCAGCTGGCTCAGCATGGCGGTGGCTGCTCAAGCGTGTCAACGGATGTGAATGGAGATGTCGCCAGGTTTCATCTCCGATCATGGAGGAGATGATCGGGAGGGCATGCGAGAGCCCGGCGCTCGTGGAGCGCCGGGCTGGTGATGGATCGTCAAGTACCAGGCAGGGGGCGGGCAGTGGCCGGGTCGGTCAGGCCGCGTGCGGGTGCGGGGCCGCCCGTTCGGCGGTGGCCCGGGCCAGGTCGTGGTGGATCGGACCGTGGCCGGCCGACAGCGGCAGGCAGCTGCCGCCGCGGCGGTGGGCGACGATCTCGGCGGCGACCGAGACGGCCGTCTCCTCCGGCGTGCGGGCGCCCAGGTCCAGGCCGATCGGCGAGCGCAGCCGGCCGATCTCGGCCTCGGTCAGGCCGACCTCGCGCAGCCGGGCGTTGCGCTCGCGGTGGGTCCGGCGGGAGCCCATCGCGCCGACGTAGCCGACCGGCAGCCGCAGCGCGCGCTCCAGCAGCGGGATGTCGAACTTGGCGTCGTGGGTGAGCACGCACAGCACCGTGCGGCCGTCGACCCGGTCGAGCTGGGAGTCCAGGTAGCGGTGCGGCCAGTCGACCACCACCTCGTCCGCCTCGGGGAAGCGCCGCTCGGTGGCGAAGACCGGACGGGCGTCGCAGACGGTCACCCGGTAGCCGAGGAACTTGCCGATCCGCACCACGGCGGCGGCGAAGTCGATGGCGCCGAAGACCAGCATCCGCGGGGCCGGGACGTAGGACTCGACGAACAGCGTCACGGTGCCCTGGCCCTCGTCGCAGGGGCGCCCGTCCAGGCCCAGTTCGAGGCGGCCGGTGCGGCCGGCGTCCAGCATCGCGCGGGCCTCGGCGACCGCGGACCGCTCCAGCTCGTGCAGGGGCTGCGCGGGGCGCACGGCGGCGGGCGTGCGGGACAGCGAGCCGTGGTGGGAGTCGGCGGTGACGGCGACCGTGGCGCCGAGCAGCCCGGCCGGTCCGGCGATCACCCGGGCGAGCGCGACCGGGGTCCCGGAGGCGATGAAGGCGATGCCGGCGTCGAGCGCCGGATCCGCGCCGGGGACCACCGGCTGCACGAACACGTCCAGGACCCCGCCGCAGGTCAGACCGACCGCGAAGGCGTCCTCGTCGCTGTAGCCGAACCGCTCCAGCACCGGCTCGCCGCCGGCCAGCGCCTCCCGGCACAGCTCGTACACCGCACCCTCGACGCAGCCGCCGGAGACCGAGCCGATCGCCTCGCCCGCGGCGTCGACGGCCAGCGCCGCCCCCGGGTCGCGCGGCGCGCTGCCGGAGACGCCGACCACGGTCGCCACGGCGAAGGACCGCCCGGCGGCGTGCCAGGCGTGCAGCTGCTCGGCGATGTCCTGCATGTCCGGTGCTCCTTACCAGTCCAGTGTGCACGGTGTACGGGAGGTGCCGCGGTACGGGAGCCGGTGGCCCGTACCGCGGCGGGTCGGTCGGGCGGTGCCTAGTGCACGCCCAGCCAGTCCTTGATCGGGACGAGCGCGAAGTAGATCACGAACACCCCGGTCAGGATCCACATCAGCGGGCCGGGCTCGCGCCACTTCCCGTTGCCGGCCTTGATCACGGTGTACGAGATGACGCCCGCGGCGACACCGGCGGTGATGCTGTAGGTGAAGGGCATCAGCACGCAGGTGAGGAAGGCCGGGATGGCGACCTCGCGGTCGGACCAGTCGATGTGCCGGGCCTGGCTCATCATCATCGAGCCGATCACCACCAGGGCGGCCGAGGCGACCTCGACCGGCACGATCGCGGCGAGCGGCGAGAAGAACAGCATCAGGGCGAACATCGCGCCGGTGATGGTGGAGGCGAGACCGGTGCGGGCGCCGTCGCCGACCCCGGTGGCCGACTCGACGAACACCGTCTGGCCGGAGGCACCGGCGATCCCGCCGATGGCGCCGCCGGCGCCGTCGATGAACAGCGCCTTCGACAGGCCCGGCATCCGGCCCTGCTTGTCGGCCAGCCCGGCCTCGGTGCCGACCCCGATGATGGTCGCCATCGCGTCGAAGAAGCCGGCCAGCACCAGCGTGAAGACCGCGACCGTGGCGCTGATCGCACCGAGGCCCTGGCCGCCGAAGGCGCCGAACAGGTCGACGTGGCCGAACAGGCCGAAGTCGGGCGCCGAGACCGGGCTGCCCGGCCACACCGGCGCGGAGCTGCTCCAGGTCTTGGCGGGCAGGTCGGCGACCGCGTTGACCACGAACGCCACCACGGTGCCGCCGGCGATGCCGATCAGGATCGCGCCGCGGACGTTGCGGGCCAGCAGGACGAAGATCGTCAGCAGCGTGAGGCAGAAGACCAGGACGGGCCAGCCGGACAGCTCGCCGAAGGCGCCGAGCGAGACCGGGGTCGGGCCGCCGGTGTGCACGAAGCCGGCCTTGACCAGGCCGATCAGCGCGACGAACAGGCCGATGCCGATGGTGATGGCGTGCTTGAGCGGCAGCGGGATGCCGTTCATGATCTTCTCGCGCAGGCCGGAGACGACCAGCAGCACGATCAGCAGACCGTAGATCACGCACAGGCCCATCGCCTGTGGCCAGGTGGTGTGCGGTACCACCAGCGCGGATATCGCGCCGGAGACCGACAGGCCGGCGGCCACCGCCAGCGGGACGTTGCCGATCACGCCCATCAGGATCGTGGTCACGGCGGCGGCCAGCGCCGTCGCGGTGGTGAGCTGCGCGTGGTCCAGCTTGAGGCCGTTGACGTCGGCGCCGCTCAGGATGATCGGGTTGAGCAGGACGATGTAGGCCATCGCCATGAAGGTGGTCAGGCCGCCGCGGAGCTCGTTGCCGAGGGTGGAACCCCGGGCGGAGATCTTGAAGTAGGCGTCCAGGACGTGTCTCGGCGGGGCCGGTGCCGGTGACGAGGTGAGGGGCTCGTCGGTGGCGGGTGCTTCTTCAGTGGTGCCGGGCTCCGTGGGGATCCGGGTCATGTCCACTCCCAAGGTTCAAAGGGGGTTGGGGTGGGCGAGCCGACCTGTGTGCCGGGCATAGGAGCAGGCGCAGGGGGACTGTTCGACTCACGATGTGCACGTACGTTGGCTGCGGTGCTGGTCACCTGCGGCCGCGGCCGCAGGAGGGGTGGAGCGCACCGCTGCAGAGCCCCGGCGTGGGAGGCAGCGGGATGGTGCACGGTGGGGTGCGTACAGGTGGTGCGGGTGCTCTTGTGGAGCTGCCCCGGGGCGGCGGGGAAGACGGTCGCCGCCCCGGGGAGGTTCTGGTGGGGGACTAGAGCGTTCCGGTGAGGTGCTCCGGTCGGACCGGGATGCGGGTCAGGGCGATGCCGGTGGCCTGTCGGATCGCGGCGACGATCGACGGGGTGGCGGAGACGGTGGGGGCCTCGCCGACCCCGCGCAGCCCGTACGGCGCGTGCGGGTCCGGCAGCTCCAGCACCTCGACCGGGATCGGCGGGGTGTCCAGGATGGTGGGGATCAGGTAGTCGGTGAAGGAGGCGTTGCGCACCTTCCCGTCCCGGACGATGATCTCCTCCATCACGGCCAGGCCGAGCGCCTGGGTGCAGCCGCCCTGGATCTGGCCGACCACCGACAGCGGGTTGAGCGCCTTGCCGACGTCCTGGACGGCGGTCAGCTCGACCACCTTCACCAGGCCCAGCTCGACGTCCACGTCGACCACCGCGCGGTTGGCGCAGAAGGTGTACTGGACGTGGCCGAAGCCCTGCCCGGTCTCCTTGTCGAAGGGGACGGTCGGCCGGTGGTGGTGCTCGCGGGTCAGGTCGATCGCCTCGTCGCCCAGCAGGTCGACCATCGAGATCAGCGCCCCGGCGGTCTCGGAGACCACCTTGCCGCCGGCCAGGGTGATGTCGCGCTGGGTCCAGCCGTAGCGGCGCCGGCCCTTGTCGATCAGCGCCTGCTTGACCGCCTCGGCGGCCAGCTTCACCGCGCCGCCGGTCATGTAGGTCTGCCGGGAGGCGGAGGTGGAGCCCGCCGACCCGACCTCGGTGTTGGCCGGGTGGATGGTGACCTGCTCGACGCCGAGCTCGGTGCGGGCGATCTGGGCGTGCACGGTGACGCCGCCCTGGCCGACCTCGGCCATCGCGGTGTGCACCATGGCGACCGGCTCGCCACCGATCACCTCCAGGCGGACCCGGGCGGTCGAGTAGTCGTCGAAGCCCTCGGAGAAGCCGACGTTCTTGATGCCCACCGAGTAGCCGACGCCGCGGACGATGCCCTCGCCGTGCGAGGTGTTGGACAGCGCGCCGGGCAGGGTGCGGACGTCGAGGTCGTCGAGGTCCAGCGGCGGCGGCAGCGGCATGTCCTTGACCCGCCGGAGCAGCTCGGCGACCGGGGCCGGCGAGTCGATCGGCTGGCCGGTGGGCATCAGGTCGCCCTCCGACATCGCGTTCAGCTGGCGCAGCTCGACCGGGTCCATGCCCAGCTCGGCCGCGAGCTTGTCCATCTGGCTCTCGTAGCCGAAGGCCGCCTGCACCGCGCCGAACCCGCGCATCGCGCCGCAGCTCGGGTTGTTGCTGTAGAGCGCGATGGCGTGCATCTTCACGTTCGGGATCACGTACGGGCCGTGGCCGAGCGAGGCGGCGTTGCCGACGACGGCGGGCGAGGCGGAGGCGTAGGCGCCGCCGTCCAGCACGATCCGGCAGTCGGCGAAGACCAGCTTGCCGTCCCGGGTGGCGCCGTGCTCGTAGAACATCCGGGCCGGGTGACGGTGCACGTGGCCGAAGAAGGACTCGTCGCGGGCGTAGACGATCTTGACCGGCTTGCCGGTGCGCTGGGCCAGCAGCGAGGCGTGGATCTGCATCGACAGGTCCTCGCGGCCACCGAACGCGCCGCCGACGCCCGCCAGCGTGAGGCGGACCTTCTCCTCGGGCAGGGCGAGCACCGGGGCCATCTGCTGGCGGTCCACGTGCAGCCACTGGGTCGCCACGTAGAGGTCGATGCCGCCGTCCTCGGCGGGCACCGCCAGGCCGGACTCCGGGCCGAGGAAGGCCTGGTCCTGCATGCCGACCTCGTACGTGCCGCTGACGATCACGTCGGCCAGCGCCCGGACCTCGTCGGTCACGCCGAGGCCGGAGACCAGCTTCTGCTCGTGGCAGATGTTGCCGTAGCCGTGCGACTTGAACTCGTGCGGCTCGTGCACGTAGCCGTGCACCTCGGGGGCCAGGCACTGTTCCTCGGTGACGATCGGGGTGAGCACCTCGTACTCGACCTTGATCTTCTTCACCGCGCGGCGGGCGGTCTCCGGGTGGTCGGCCGCGACCAGCGCGATCGCCTCGCCGTGGTAGCGCACCTTGTCGATGGCCAGCGCCGGCTGGTCCTGGATCTCCAGGCCGTAGAACTTGGAGCCGGGGATGTCCTCGTGGGTGAGCACCGCGTAGACACCGGGCACCTTGAGCGCGTCCGAGATGTCGACCGACAGGATGTTGGCGCGGGGGTGCGGCGAGCGCAGCGCCATGCCCCAGAGCATGTCCTCGTGCCACATGTCGGAGGAGTACGCGAACTCGCCCTTGACCTTGAGGTTGCCGTCGGGGCGCAGCGGCGAGCCGCCGATCCCGTCCTTGCTGGCCTGGCGGATGTCCTGCAGGTTCTTCTGACCCTGGATGGTGCGAGTGCTCATTCCGAGACCGCCTTCGCGCACTTGCGGGCGGACGCCAGCCGCACCGCGTCCATGATCTTCTCGTAGCCCGTGCAGCGGCACAGGTTGCCCGACAGCGCCTCGCGGATGTCGTTGTCGCTGGGCTGCGCCTCGTTCTCCAGCAGCGCGTCGGTCTGCACCAGCAGGCCGGGGGTGCAGAAGCCGCACTGGACGGCGCCGGCGTCGATGAACGCCTGCTGGACCAGGCCCAGCTCGCCGTTCTCGTCGGCGAGGCCCTCGACGGTGCGGACCTCGCGGTCCTGCACCTGACCGGCCGCGACCAGACAGGAACAGACCGGGGTGCCGTCCAGGTAGACCGTGCAGGAGCCGCACTCGCCCTGCTCGCAGGCGTTCTTCGAGCCCGGCAGGCCGACCCGCTCGCGCAGCACGTACAGCAGGCTCTCGCCCTCCCAGACGTCGTCGGCCTCGACCGGCTTGCCGTTGGCGGTGAAAGTGACCCTCATGCCGCGCTCCTGATCTGCTTGCTGTAGTCGTTCCACGTCCAGGTGAGCGTGCGGCGGGCCATCACGGCCAGCGAGTGCCGGCGGTACTCGGCGGTGCCGCGGACGTCGTCGATCGGGGACGCGGCGGCCTTCACCAGCTCGCCGAACTGCTGGATCACCTCGGCGCCCAGCAGCTCGCCGGACTCCCACAGGCCGCGCTCGGCGAGCACGCCCTGCAGGAACTCCTCGGCCGCCACGGCGCGCCGCGGCGTCGGGGCGGCGGAGCCGATCCCGGTGCCGACGGTGCCGTTCTTGGGGTGCAGCGCGAAGCCGAACGCGCAGACCGCGATGACCATCGCGTTCCGGGTGCCGATCTTCGAGAACTGCTGCGGCCCGTCGGCCACCGGGATGCGGACGGCGCGGATCAGCTCGTCCTGCTCCAGCGAGTTGCGCTTCACCCCGACGTAGAACTCGTCGATCGGGATCAGCCGGGTGCCGCGGACGGAGGCCGCCTCGACGAACACGTCGCGGCCGGCCGCCAGCAGCGCGGGGTGCGCGTCACCGGCCGGGGAGGCGCCACCGAGGTTGCCGCCGACCCCGCCGCGGTTGCGGATCTGCGGGGAGCCCACGGTGTGGGCGGCGAGTGCCAGACCCGGCAGCGGGCCGGACAGCTCGTCGATGATCCGGGTGTACGGCACGGCGGCGCCGAGTCGCACCACCTCGCCGTCGTTCGACCATTCGGTGAGCTCGGTGATGCGGTTCAGGTCGAGAATCGCGGATGGCCGGTGCACGTCGAAATTCATCTCGACCATGACGTCCGTGCCACCCGAGATCGGCAGCGCGGTCGGGTACTCAGCCTTCGCCGCGAGTGCCTCGTCCCACGTAGCGGGCCGAAGGAACTCCATGCGGGTGTCTCCTCAAGTCGTCGCCTACCGGAACGGTCGGGCACAGTGCCCCGAACTCGGCGCTCGCCCGTTCGGAGGCGGCCACCCCGAGTTCCTACCCTCGGATTTCGGACTCTGCCACCGCTCCGTTGCCGTCGCGTCGAGTCCTGGTCACCGGGGTGTGTCCGGCGGCGTGTGGCCAGTGAACCGCTGTCGGCCCACCCGGAGGCAGTCACCGATGGCATGAAGCCCCGGCGGTGGTGCCGCCCGGCATCCTGTACGTTCCTCTAACGAGGGCAATCGCCCAGCCCAAGCGGTTGCGGACCGCTCGGTACGACCGTAATCCGGCCGTGACGGCGAAGCTACGACCCCGTGACCCGAGCACCCGTTGAGACGTAACGCCGACCCCTCCGGCTGGGGCACACTGTGAGCCCCCACATCCCACCCGACCCCCACCCTCCAGACGAAGGAGTCTGCGGATGCGTGTCCGTGACCTGCTCGCCCCCAGTGCCTTGGGGCTGCGGCTGCTCGCCGCCGAGGACGAGCTCGACCGGCAGGTCGGCGGCGTCATGACCACGGACCTGCACGATCCGGGGCGCTACCTGCACGGTGGTGAACTGGTGCTCACCGGCATGCTCTGGCGCACCGCGCCGGAGGACTCCGAGCGCTTCGTGCGCACCATCGTGGCCGGTGGGGCGGTCGCGCTGGCAGCCGGTGAGGCCGAGGTCGGCCCGGTGCCGGCCGACCTGATCGACGCCTGCCGGCGGCACCGGATGCCGCTGCTCGCGGTGCCCGACCACACCGCCTTCGGCGCCGTCACCGAGTTCGTCGGCCGCCAGGTCTCGGCCGACCGGGCCGCCGACCTGGCCGCCCTGGTGGACCGGCACCGGATGCTGGTCTCGGCCGCCGGCGGCGGCGGCCTGGACGCCGTGCTCGACCTGCTCGGCGGCGACCTCGACCTGGACTGCTGGGTGCTCACGCCCACCGGCCGGGTGATCGCCGGCCCGGCCGACCGGCTCTCCGCCGAGGACCGCGACCAGCTGGCCCGCACCCACCTGGCCGCCCAGCGCCAGCGCCGCCGCCCGCCGCACCGGGCCCGGCTGATCTCCGGCTCGTACTCGCTGCTCCCCGCCGCCGCCGACCCCGCCGCGGACAGCCCGCTGGCCGACTGGGTGCTGGCGGTGGCCGGCGACGTCACCGAGTGGACCGCCAAACGGCAGCAGCTGGCCGAGAACCTGGCCCGGCTGGTGGCCGCCGAGCGGGTCCGCCGGGACGAGGGCCGCCGGCTGCGCCGCCGGCTCGCCGACGAGGTGCTGACCCTGCTCCAGCGGGACGCCGACCCGGCCGAGATCAGCCGCGCGCTGCACGCCTCCTCCGCGATGGCCGTGCGCTACGAGGGCGCCAGCCCCGCGCCGGCCGGCGAGGGCACCTGGCTGGTGCTCAGCGCGGAGAGCACCGGCCTGCCGGACGGCGCGCTGCGCTCGATCATGGAGGAGGCACTGGCCGACACCTCCGACCGCGCCCTGGTGGCCGGCTCCGGCAGCACCGCGGTCGGCGTGCTGCCCGCGCCGGACGCGCAGGTGCCCGCCGAGGCGCTGCGCGAGCTGCTCGCCCCGCTGGAGGCGGGCCTCGGCTCCGAGGGCCGGATCACCGTCGGGGTCTGCGCCCCGGCCGCCGAGGCCGGCGGCCTGCGCGGCGCGCTGGAGGAGTCCCGGCACGCCCGCCGGATCGCCGCCGCCCGGGTCGGCCGGGTCTGCGTGGCCGGCCCCGAGGAACTCGCCTCGCACGTGCTGCTGCTGGCCGCCGTCCCGGACGAGGTCCGGCGGGCCTTCCGCAGCCGGCTGCTGGACCGGGTGATCGCGTACGACATCGAGCACCAGGCGGACCTGGTCCGGACCCTGGAGGCGTTCCTGCGCTCGGACGGCTCCTGGACCCGCTGCGCCGCCCAGCTGCACGTGCACGTCAACACGCTGCGCTACCGGATCGGCCGGATCGAGGAGCTGACCGGGCGTGACCTGTCCCGGCTGGAGGACCGGGTCGACTTCTACCTGGCGCTCGAACTGGCCTGAGGGCCGGCGCCCGACCCGGCCGGCGGGGTGGCGGTGCCCGATCCCGGCTGAGGGCTGCTCAGCGGGTGGCCGAAGCCCCGGTCGGCGGTGGCCTTGGCGAAGGCCGCCGCCGCCGCGGCGGAGCTGTCGACCCGCCAGTCGGTCAGCTGCGAGCTGCCCGGCCACTTCTTCTGCAGGTCGTACCAGACCAGCCCGATCAGCCCGTCCGTGCCGGCGGCGCCCGCGAACAGGTCGGCGATCTGGGCCGTCTTGCGCGGGCCCTCCGCCACCCCGGTCTCGGTGATCAGCAGCGGCTTGCGGGAGAGCGTGCGCAGCACCTTGACGGTCGGCGCGAACAGGTGGCGGTAGTCGGCGCCGTCCTGCGGACCGTAGTAGCCGACCAGGCCCAGCCAGTCGACGTAGTCCTCGCCGGGGAAGTACGGCGGCAGCGCGGCCGGGGCCCCGGAGTCGGTCACGTGCGGGGCCCAGACCCAGATCACGTTGGTCGCCCCGCGGTCGCGGAACACGTCGTGCACGTGCTGCCAGGCCTTGACGTAGTCGTCGGCGCCGGCGTGGCCCGGGCCCCACGGGTTCCACGGTCCGTTCATCTCCTGGGCGAAGCTGATCGCCAGCGGCCCGCGGAACGAGCGGACCTGCTCGGCGAACCGGCCGAGGTAGTCGTCCTGGGAGCCGGAGCCGATCGCGGACAGCGCCGTGCCGGT
Organism: Kitasatospora sp. NPDC094015; assembly: GCF_040304075.1. NCBI lineage: Bacteria > Bacillati > Actinomycetota > Actinomycetes > Kitasatosporales > Streptomycetaceae > Kitasatospora > Kitasatospora sp. NPDC094015. The sequence goes on along the minus strand of NZ_JBEOUL010000001.1, from coordinate 129,943 downwards.
CGGGTCCCAGGAGAGCATCGGCAGCTGCCCGTGGCCCCAGAGCTTGGCGTTCTCGTCCGGGTCGAAGTCGTCGCCCCACTCCTGGTAGTACTCCCGGACGTCCGGCTGGTGGCCGGCCTTGGCGGCGAACGCGTTCACCGGGTCCAGGTCGTCGGGCGAGCCCGCCGAGGCCAGTCCGAGCAGCTTGCCGCCGGGCGTGCGCAGCGCCGATGCGTCGTACGGCTGCGCCGGGGAGGGGGAGGCCGACCCGCCCGAGGGCGCGGCGGCGTCGTCGCCGGCGGGGGAGCCGGCGGTGGTGCAGGCGGTGAGCAGCAGCGCGGCGGCGGCCAGGACGAGAGCCGGCCGGGGCAGGCGGGCGGCGCGGGCTGCGGTGGGACGTCTGATCACGGGCGGCCGTTCCTGAACGGTTTCCCCGGCCGGCTGCGGCCGAGTGTTCGGGCATCCTACGAGGTCGCGTGGGGGAACCGTGCAGAGGGGGGCAGGACGTGAACCGACGATTTCGATCAGGTCACAGGAGACGGTCAGAACCACCCAAACCGAACATTGATGCCAATTCAGGGAGCGCTGGTGCACTACGGTCCCTATGACATCCCCGCCGTCTCCGCTGGTCCCGGAAAGGCCCGATCACTTCAGTGGCACCTTCACTCCTGCGGTCCGGCCGCCGAGAGCGCGTGGCCGCGGCCCGCACCGCCGGTCCGGCGCCGGTCTTCGTCGACCAGTCGGGCACCCGCGGCCGCCGCATGCGCGGCGTCGGCTGGCTGATCGGCGTCCTCACCGCGGTGCTGGCGGCCACCATGACCAGCGGTCTGGTCGGCCTGCAGTCGCAGGCTCCGGCGCTGCGGATCCCGGTCCAGCCGGCCCCGGGCGGGGTGGCACCCGGCGCCTCGGCGCTGCCGGTGACCGTGCCCGGCGGCTCGGCCTCCCCGTCCGCCCCGGCCTCCGGATCGGCGTCCGCCCGGACCTCCACCTCCCCCTCCGGCAAGGCCACCGGCCGGAGCTCCGCCTCCGCGACCGGCTCCGCCACCGCGCCCGCCACCGCGACCGCCTCCGGAAGCCGGGCCACCACGCCGGTCACCGGCAGGACCACGACCGGCCCGTCGGGCGCGGCAGCCTCCCACTCGGCTGCGACCACCCGCACCGGCAACCACTGACCCGCGTCACCGCCCGGCACCAGGAACCGCCATGTCCCGCCATCAGCGCCCCAGACAGTCCGTCCGACGGTCGCGCCGCCTCGCCGCCCCGCCCCTCCGGTTCTTCCTCCCGGTGACGGTGCTGGTCTTCCTGCTCGCGCTGCTCGTGCTGCGCGGCATGGCGACCAACGAGGTGTTCCACGACAACCAGATCGCGGTGTCGGTGGACAAGACCACCGTGCCGCCGAACCTGCTGACCGGCGGTCCGATCGTCGACGCCCGGGGCAAGCTCAACGACGCCCCGGTCAGCTACTCGATACCCGACCGGACCGTCGTCCTGAGCTTCGACGACGGCCCGGACCCGGTCTGGACCCCGAAGATCCTCGACCTGCTGGCCCAGCACCACATCCACGCCAGCTTCTTCGTCACCGGCGCGATGACCGCCCGCCACCCCGACCTGATCCGCAAGATCGTGGCCGGCGGCCACGAGATCGGCCTGCACACCTTCACCCACCCGGACCTGGCGCTGCAGTCCCAGACCCGGCTGAGCTGGGAGCTGGGCCAGACCCAGCTGGCCCTGGCCGGCGTCGCCGGCGTGCACAGCTCGCTGTTCCGCCCGCCGTACTCCTCCACCGCGGACGCGCTGGACGACTGGACCTGGCCGGTGGTGCAGGAGGTCGGCAAGCGCGGTTACCTGACCGCCTTCATCGACGCCGACACCGACGACTGGCAGCGGCCGGGCGTGGACTCCATCGTCCGGACGGCGATGCCCAAGCAGCCCGGCAAGGGCGAGATGATCCTGCTGCACGACGCCGGTGGCGACCGCTCGCAGACGGTCGCGGCGCTCTCCCAGATCATCGACAAGCTGGAGGCGCAGAACTACAAGTTCGCCAGCATCGGCGAGGCGCTGGGCTCCTCCAACACCACCGTGCCGGTGCACGGCTACCAGCTGTGGGCCGGCCGGGCGTTCATCGCCGGTACCCAGCTCGCGGTCAACGTGCTGCCCTTCCTGATCGACCTGCTGGCCGTGGTGGGCGTGCTGGTGTTCGGCCGGTTCGCACTGATGATCGTGCTGGCCACCCGGCACGTCCGGCGCACCCGGCGGGCCGACTTCAGCTGGGGGCCGCCGGTCACCGAACCGGTCACGGTGCTGGTACCGGCCTACAACGAGCGCGAGTGCATCGCCAACACGCTCAACTCGCTGGCCGCCAGCGAGCACCCGATCGAGATCATCGTGATCGACGACGGCTCGACCGACGGCACCGCCGACATCGTCGAGGAGATGAACTTCCCCAACGTGCGGCTGCTGCGCCAGCCGAACGGCGGCAAGCCCGCGGCGCTCAACAACGGCATCGCCAACGCCACCCACGACATCGTCGTGATGATGGACGGCGACACCGTCTTCGAGCCCTCCACCGTGCGCGAGCTGATCCAGCCGTTCGCCGACCCGGGCGTCGGCGCGGTCGCCGGCAACGCCAAGGTCGGCAACCGGGACACCCTGATCGGGGCGTGGCAGCACATCGAGTACGTGATGGGCTTCAACCTCGACCGCCGGATGTACGACACGCTCAACATCATGCCGACCATCCCCGGGGCGATCGGCGCCTTCCGCCGGGAGGCGCTGCTCGAGGTCGACGGCATGAGCGACGACACGCTCGCCGAGGACACCGACGTCACCATGGCCCTGCTCTGCCAGGGCTGGCGGGTGGTGTACGCGGAGAACGCCCGCGCCTGGACCGAGGCGCCGGCCTCCATGCAGCAGCTCTGGTCGCAGCGCTACCGCTGGAGCTACGGCACCATGCAGGCGATGTGGAAGCACCGGCACGCGGTGGTCGACCGCGGCCCGGCCGGCCGCTTCGGCCGGGTCGGCCTGCCGGTGGTCACCCTGTTCGGCGTGATCACCCCGCTGCTGGCCCCGCTGATCGACCTCTTCCTGCTGTACGGCGTGCTGTTCGTGGACGCCACCCGCACGCTCTCCGCCTGGGTCGCGGTGCTGCTCGTGCAGGGCGCGCTCGCCTTCTACGCCTTCCGGCTGGACAAGGAGAAGCCCTGGCACCTGGTCACCCTGCCGATCCAGCAGGTGGTCTACCGCCAGCTGATGTACCTGGTCCTGCTGCAGTCCTCGATCACCGCCCTCACCGGCGGCCGGCTCCGTTGGCAGAAGCTGCGGCGCACCGGCGAGGTCGCGGCCCCGATCGTGGAGGTCTGACGATGCCCGCTCCCACCGAGCCGCGCGGCCCGGTCGGCTTCGACGCCTTCCGGCGCCTGCCGCCGCCGCAGGACGAGACCATGCAGCTGCGGGTGCTGCGGCCGGGCGAGGCCGAGCAGGAGCGCTCCGCCGAGGACCCCTCGGTGGCCGCGTCGGTCGCCGCGTTCGAGGCGGCCTTCGCCGGCCGGGACGCGCGGCGGACCCCCGCCGCGCCGGCGGCCGACCCCGGGCGGGTCGCCACCGTCGAGCCGGCCCGGGAGCGCGCCGCCGGGCACGCCACGGAGCACGCCGCCGAGCCGGACGCCGAGCCGGACGCCGAGGCCGGTCCCGAGGCCGCCGAGGCCCCGGCGCCGCGCAAGAGCGGCCGCGACCGCTACCTCGACCTGCTGCGCGCGCTGGCCCTGGTCCGCGTGATCCTCTACCACAACTTCAGCTGGGGCTGGCTGCCGCTGGCGTTCCCGTCCATGGGCGTGATGTTCGCGCTGGCCGGCTCGCTGATGGTCCGCTCGCTCAAGCGGCCGGCGCTCAGCGTCATCCGCGGCCGGCTGCGGCGCCTGCTGCCGCCGATGTGGCTGTTCGGCGCGGTGCTGATCGGCTTCATGCTGCTCGACGGCTGGGGCCCGCACGCGGACGGCCACCCGAAGTGGTGGTGGGCCCATATGGCGTTCTGGGTGCTGCCGCTGAGCAACCCGCCCTACGGCGCCGACCTCTCCGGCTTCCACGGCATCATGGAACACAGCTGGGCCGAGAACATCGCGGTGCCGCTCTGGTACCTGCGCGCCTACCTCTGGTACGTGCTGCTCTCCCCGCTGATGCTGCGCTGCCTGCGCCGGCAGCCGCTGCTCACCGTGCTGGCGCCGCTGGCGCTCTCCTGGCTGATCAACTCCGGGCTGTTCAGCCACGACGGCCGGATCGGCGAGGCCGCCACCGACTTCACCACCTTCGCGGCCTGCTGGCTGCTCGGCATGGCCCACCAGGAGGGCATCCTGCGCCGGATGCCGCAGTACCTGGCGCCCTCGGTGGCCCCGCTGATCATGGTCGCCGGGCTCTGGTGGCTGCTCAGCCGCCCGATCGAGGACCCGACCCTGATCGGCGACCTGGAGAGCGTCCCGTTCGCCCAGGCGGTCTGGTCCTTCGGGTACGTGCTGCTGCTGCTCCACCTGAGCCCGTCCTGGGAGACCTGGCCCCGGCCGCTGGAGCGCTGGGACGGGATGGTCAGCCTGCTGAACGCCCGCGCGGTGAGCGTCTACCTCTGGCACGTCCCGGCGCTCGCGCTGTCCATCCCGATCATCGACCACCTCTGGGACGTGGACTTCCTCTTCCAGCACGGGCAGTGGCTGCTGCGCAGTCACTGGACCCCGCTGCTGTTCGCGCTGCCGCTGCTGGCCCTGTTCGTGCTCAGCTTCGGCTGGATGGAGGACCTGGCCGCCAAGCGCTCGCTGCGGCTGTTCCCCTACCCCCGGCGCTCGCGCGGCCGGCGCCGCGCCTGACCGCTGCCACGAACGCGAACGGCCCGCCCCCGGTTCTCCCGGGGGCGGGCCGTTCGCCTGTCTCGCGGGCCGGTCAGTGCTGGACCGGGATGACGCCCGTCAGCCACTTGAAGATCTCCGGGACCATCGGCGCCCAGACGTCGCTGGTGTGCGGGCCGGTGGTCTCCAGGGCCGTGACGGTGGTCGGCGCCTTCGCGGCCTGCTTGAGCGCGGAGGCGTCCTCGAAGCCGTCGCCCTTGTTGCCGCTGACGAACAGCGCGGTCTTCGGCGGGGTCTGGGCGGTCTTCAGGATGTTCAGCGGGTTGGACTTCTCCCGCAGCGCCGGGTCCTTGGCGGTCAGCGAGGCCGGCTCCGCCGCCGGGTCGTTGTAGCCGGAGAGGCTGACGCCCGCGCGGTAGCGGTTGGGGTGCTCCAGGGCGAGCTTGGCCGCGCAGTGGGCGCCGGCCGAGTAGCCGGCCACCGCCCAGCGGTCGGCGGACGGGTCGGCCCGGAAGTTGTCCAGGATCATCTGCGGGACGTCCCGGGAGAGCCAGGTGTCGGCGTTGACCTTGCCCGGGACGTCGGCGCAGCCGGTGTCGACCGTGTCGCCGAGCAGGTTGGTGCGCGGCGAGATCAGGATGAACGGCGCCACCTCGCCGCGCTCCATCATCGGCTTGAGCTGGGCCGAGACCTTCAGCGTGCCGTACCAGGTCTTGGAGGAGCCCGGCCAGCCCGGCAGCAGCTCGACCACGGGGAAGGTCTTGTCCTTGTACGCCGGGTTGTTGTACTGCGGCGGCAGCCAGACCAGCACCTCGCCGTCCACGCCGGACAGCTCGCCCTTCAGCTCGGTGTGCTGCACGTCGCCCGGCACCTTCGGGTCGCCGACGCCCTTGAAGGACTGGATCACCTTGGCCCGGGTCTTGTTGTCCGAGCCGGGGGCGCTGTCCGCCGGGACGTTCGGCACCGCCCGGACGTGCTCGCCGGTGCCGAGCAGGTCGTCCCAGTTCCCGTAGATCAGGTTGGCGTTGTTGACCATGACGAAGACCGTCGTCACGGCCGTGACCTGACAGAACAGGATCATGGCCAGCCGGGAGACGACCTGCACGGGCTTGGGGCCGCGCACCCGCCCCCAGAGCAGCAGCGCCGCCGCGATGGAGACCGGCACGAGGATGATCGTGACGATGAGGAAGGGTGTGCCAGTCAGTTGCATGAAGGTTTTCTCGTATCCGGGTCTGCGGTCGCCCCGGGCTTCCGGGTGCTCGGGGCGTGCTCCGATGGATCAGACGGGGTGGGGCGGGTGATCAGTTGCTGGGAGAAGCCTGAGAGGAACATCACATTTCTGTGAGCTCCCGCCAAGCAGCCACCCAAGTCTGCCACCCGACCGGACCATCACCCGATCGGACCCGATCTTTCCCGGCGCCCCTCCCGAACTGGACGAACACCGTCCGCCGGGCTGCCGGTCCGTCAGCCCGGCTCACCCGGGCGGCCCTACGCGATCTCGACCTGCCGCCCCCGGGCGCCGACACTGGAACCCACGGCCGGGCGAACAGGGCGGAGCTCACAGTGCGGGTACGGACCAGGTGAGGGCGCGGACGGTGGCGGTACTGCTGGTACTGCTCCTGCTGGCGGGGTGCAGCAGCACCGGCGGCCGGCGGGCCGAGCAGGCCAGGGCGCGCGCGGCCACGGCCGGCGGCGCGGTGGACACCCCGCGTTGGAAGGTCGCCATGGTGACCCACGCCGGGGCCGGCGACTCGTTCTGGGACACCGTCCGCAAGGGCGCCGAGCAGGCCGCCGCCAAGGACAACATCACCTTCCTCTACTCCAACGACGCGCAGACCCAGAACCAGGTCCAGCTGGTCCAGGCCGCGATCGACCAGCGGGTGGACGGCCTGCTGGTCTCGCTGGCCAAGGGCGAGGCGATGGCCGACGTCCTGGCCAAGGCCAAGGCCGCCGGCATCCCGGTGATCAGCATCAACTCCGGGCAGGAGTTCTCCGCCCGGTTCGGCGCGCTCACCCACATCGGCCAGGACGAGTCCACCGCGGGCCAGGCGGCCGGCCGCGCGCTGGCCGCGCGCTCCCGGCACTCGGTGCTCTGCGTGATCCACGAGCAGGGGAACATCGGCCAGGAGCAGCGCTGCGAGGGCGCCCGGTCGACCTTCGGCGGCACCTTCCGGACCCTGTACGTCGACGGGGTGAACCTGCCGGACGCCCGGGCCGCGATCGCCGCCAAACTCCAGGCCGACCCCTCCCTGGACACCGTGCTCACCCTCAGCGCCCCGCTCGCCGCGACCGGCCTGCAGGCCGTCCAGGACGCCCGCCGCCCGCTGGAGCTGGACACCTTCGACCTCGGCACCCAGGTGGTGGCGGGCCTGCAGGCGGGCACCGTCGGCTTCGCCGTCGACCAGCAGCCCTACCTCCAGGGGTACGAGGGGGTCGACCTGCTCTGGCTCTACCGCTACAACCTGGACGTGCTCGGCGGCGGCGGTCCGGTGCTCACCGGCCCGCAGGTGCTGACCAAGGACGACGCGGCGGCGCTCGCCCAGTACGTCGCCCGGGGCACCCGGTGAGCGCCCCGGCCGACCTGCTGACCGGCGGCCGCACGCGCCGCCACCGGCTGCTCGCCCGGCCGGAGTTCGGCGCGCTGCTCGCCGCCGCGGCGGTCTTCCTGTTCTTCGCGCTGGTGGCCGACAGCTTCCTGCGGCTCTCCTCGCTCGGCACCGTGCTCTACGCGGCGTCCACCATCGGGATCATGGCGGTGCCGGTCGCGCTGCTGATGATCGGCGGCGAGTTCGACCTGTCGGCCGGGGTGCTGGTCACCACCGCCGCGCTCACCTCCTCGATGGTCTCCTACCAGCTCACCGCCGTGACCTGGGTCGGGGTCGCGGTCTCGCTGGCCGTGGTGCTGGCGATCGGCGCCTTCAACGGCTGGATGCTCGCCCGCACCCGGCTGCCCAGCTTCATCGTCACGCTCGGCACCTTCCTGATGCTGACCGGCGCCAACCTGGGCGTCACCAAACTGGTCTCCGGGACGGTGAGCACCAAGCCGATCGGCGACATGCAGGGCTTCGCCTCCTGCCGCTGGCTGTTCGCCTCCGAGGTCACCGTCGGCGGGCTGACCCTGCGCGCCACCGTCTGGTGGTGGCTGGGGCTGGTCGCGGTGGGCAGCTGGGTGTTGCTGCGCACCCGCTTCGGCAACTGGGTGTTCGCGGTCGGCGGCGACGCGGCGGCGGCCCGCGCGGTCGGCGTGCCGGTCGCCCGCACCAAGACCTGCCTCTACCTGGGCGTCGGCTTCTGCGCCTGGGTGCTCGGCCAGCATCTGCTGTTCTCCTTCGGCACCGTGCAGTCCGGCGAGGGCGTCGGCAACGAGCTGATCTACATCGTCGCGGCGGTGATCGGCGGCTGCCTGATCACCGGCGGGTACGGCTCGGTGGTCGGGTCCGCACTGGGCGCGCTGATCTTCGGGATGGTCAGCAAGGGCATCGTCTACGCCCAGTGGGACCCGGACTGGTTCAAGTTCTTCCTGGGCGCGATGCTGCTGCTGGCCGCCCTGCTGAACTCCTGGGTCAAGCACCGGGCCGAGCTGGGGAGGGCCTGATGACCCTGCTGGAACTGGCCGACGTGGGCAAGTGGTACGGCCCGGTCCGCGCTCTGGAGGGGGTCTCGCTGAGCGTGGCGGCCGGGCGGATCAGCTGCGTGCTCGGCGACAACGGCGCCGGCAAGTCCACCCTGATCAAGATCATCTCAGGTCTGCACCGGCACGACGAGGGCCGCTACACGGTGGCCGGGCGCGAGGTGCGGCTGAGCTCCCCGCGCGAGGCGCTCGACCTCGGCATCGCCACCGTCTACCAGGACCTCGCGGTGGTCCCGCTGATGCCGGTCTGGCGGAACTTCTTCCTCGGCGCCGAACTCGGCTCGCTGCGCCTGGACATCCCCCGGATGCGGGCCGTCGCCCGCGAGGCGCTGGCCCGGATGGGCATCGAACTCGCCGACGTGGACCAGCCGATCGGCACCCTGTCGGGCGGGCAGCGGCAGTGCGTGGCGATCGCCCGGGCGGTGCACTTCGGGGCGAAGGCGCTGGTCCTGGACGAGCCGACCGCCGCGCTCGGCGTCAAGCAGTCGGGCGTGGTGCTCAAGTACGTGGCGGCGGCCCGGGAACAGGGCCTCGGGGTGGTGCTGATCACCCACAATCCGCACCACGCCTACCTGGTGGGTGACCACTTCACCCTGCTGCGAAGGGGGAGGATGGCGGGTAGCCACCCGCGCGCGGAGATCAGCCTCGAACGGCTCACCACCGAGATGGCGGGCGGTTCGGACCTGGCCGAGCTCAGCCACGAACTCGGCCGCCCCGACGACCCGAAGGAGCGTCCACCCCAGTGACCACCCCGAACGACAGCGCGCGCCCGCCGGTCCTGCCCACCCTGTTCGGCCTCGGCCCGCGCGGGGCCGACCGCCGCCGGCGTACCCTGCCGGCCGGGGTGCTGCGGCTGCCGACCATCGGAGTCGACATCGGCGGCACCAAGGTGGTGGCGGGCGTGGTCGACGGCGAGGGCCGGGTGCTCGACCGGGTGCGCACCGAGACCCCGGACAAGAACAAGAGCGCCCGGGTGGTCGAGGACGTCATCGTCGAGCTGGTGCTGGAGCTCGCCGACAAGCACGACGTGCACGCGGTGGGCGTCGGCGCCGCCGGCTGGGTCGACGCGGACCGCTCCCGGGTGCTCTTCGCCCCGCACCTGAACTGGCGCAACGAGCCGCTGCGGGACGCGCTCAGCGAGCGGCTGCGCTTCCCGGTGGTGGTCGAGAACGACGCCAACGCGGCCGCCTGGGCGGAGTGGCGGTTCGGTGCCGGGCGGGGCGAGGACCACATGGTGATGATCACCCTGGGGACGGGCATCGGCGGCGCGGTGGTCCGCGACGGCTTCGTGGACCGCGGCAAGTACGGGCTGGCCGGCGAGTTCGGCCACATGCAGGTGGTGCCCGCGGGGCACCGCTGCCCGTGCGGCAACCGGGGCTGCTGGGAGCAGTACTCCTCCGGCAACGCGCTGGTGCGCGAGGCCCGGGGGCTGGTGGAGGAGGAGTCCCCGGTGGTGGAGCCGCTGCTGGCCAGGGCCGGCGGCACGGCGGCCGGGATCACCGGCCCGCTGGTCACCGAGGCGGCCCGGGACGGCGACCCGGTCGCGATCGAGCTGCTCTTCGAGGTCGGGCACTGGCTCGGCGTCGGCATCGCCAACCTGGCGGCCGCGCTGGACCCGGGTCGGTTCGTGATCGGCGGCGGCGTCTCGGAGGCCGGCGACCTGCTGCTCGCCCCCGCGCAGGAGGCCTTCCGGCGCACCCTCACCGGCCGCGGCTTCCGCCCCGAGGCGGGCATCGTGCCCGCCGCGCTGGGCAACGAGGCCGGCCTGGTCGGCGCGGCCGACCTGGCCCGCCAGGTCGCCCGCCGCTTCCGCACGGTCAAGCGCCGCCGCGCGGAACGCGCTTCCCTGCGCTAGGCCCTGTCCGGCCGGGCCGGCACCACAGACCCGCTGGTCAGGGCACCCCCGGAGATCGGGTACGATTTCCTCATCACTCGGGCGCGGGTGGCGGAATAGGCAGACGCGCTGGATTCAGGTTCCAGTGCCCGAAAGGGCGTGGGGGTTCAACTCCCCCCTCGCGCACCATGAAGTACCGACGAAGCGGTGCTTCCCACAGTGGCAGAAGCTGCTGAGGGAAGCACCGCTTCGTCGTCTGCGCCGCTGGGGCAGGAGTGTCCCGCCTGCTTCGGACGCCACCGGAACCAGTAGTCAGGACCGTCGACCCGGTAGCGGGCTCCGGCGTCGAACCGCACCTCACCCATCAGTCGCCTCGCGTCGTCCGGAGCCTGCCGGTACGGCCCCAGCAGCAGGGCCAGTTCGTCGTAGCGGGCATCGATCCCGCCGTGCCCCGGATGGGTCTCCGGCCCCACCGTTCCGGCCGTGCAGCGCTCGTTCCACCTGGCGAAGATCGCCCACTGCTCGCGCTCCAGCTCCACCGCCGCGTCGCTCGCGGGCCAGACGCCGTACTCGTCCGCCTTATCCGCCTCGTCCCAGTCGTAGCCCTGGAAGTAGTGGGGCTTGCCCTCGACATCGGCGAGGCCGGCGCGCGGTCCGTCGTACCACTCCAACTCGACGTACACGCGCTCGAATCCGTCCGCGATCAGCTGCACGTCATCCCAGGTCTCAGCCACACAGGCAGGCTACCGACGAGCAACCTCCACATCCATGCTCACGATCTACGGGGCCTTGGCCGTGATCGATCCCTGGTCAGGTCCACGGGTCGTCGCGGTCTCCGACGTCGGTCATGTCGAGGTCCAGCATGCTGCGCAGGCAGCGGTGGAGACTGCTTGCACCAGCGGTTTCCACCGCGCGCATCCACGGGAGCGGCGCCATCGATCGGGCGGTCCCGTCGGTGGCGAGGTCGTCCACCGTGGCGCGTAGCTCGTCGGAGACCGGTAGATCGGTGAGGCACAGCCACCCCATCGCGGCGCTCACCCGTACTTCGGGCGGTCGCGAGGGGTCGGACCAGCAGGTCCGCATCCATGTCACTGTCCCCATCTCGTGTTGGGCCCGGGCCAGTTGGGCGATCGCGAGGACCAAGCCCGCGCCTGCGGCCGGGTCGTGCTCGGCGGGCAGGCGGGAGCGGAGCGCGGTGAGGATGTCCGGTGCGCGGCCGGAGGCGGCCGCCAGCGCGTATGCGGTGGCGATGCGCACCTCGGGGTCGAGGTCGTCGAGCAGGGGCAGGAGAAGATCGGTGTCCGTGGCGATTGCGCCGCGAGCGGCCTGCACCGACCAGTTCTGCAGGTAACCGGTGACCTCGAAGGACCATTCGTCATCGCCACGGAGTCGCAGCATGTCTGCTCGCGTGCAAACGCCCTGGTGCCGCATGCGGGCTGCCTCGCCCACCACGGTCAGGGCCTCGGCGCGGTGGCCGGCTGCCGGACCGGTACCGATCCGGATCAGGAAGGGCACCGCCGGTGCGACCGCGGCCGTCATGTCGTTGGCACACAGGCCGATCAGCATGCCGAGTGGACTGCCAACGGCGGCGGCGTCACCCGAGCGCAACCGCTCCATGACCTCCCGGACCCTGGCACCTTCCGGGAAGCGGCCCCATGGCACCTCGTCGAGCAGGAACCGGTCCTTGGCCTCCGGACGGATACCCGTCACCACCGCGCGAACATCGAGGGGCCCACCTACCTGGTCGAGCGGATCCCCGTCCACGAACGCTCGCACCACCCCCCGGTACGCCGGGTCGTTCTCCCAGTCCCGGCCGGTCATGGTCAGGAGCCGTCGGCGGAGTGGAGGACGGCCTCGGCGATCTCGCGTACGCGGTCGCGGGTGATGCCGGTCCGCTGTTCGACGGCGAGCGGGTGGTCGGTGGGTTCGAGCTCGATGAAGGGACGTTGGCCGATCGGCCTGGTGTGGAGGTTGGTCTTCAGGTTGATGGTGCTGGGCGAGTAGACGGGAAGCTCGGTGGTCAGCCAGCCGAAGTACGGCTTCTCGGACTCGCGCCCCGGTGAGTCCCAGAGGTCTGCGGCGCGGGCGAAGTTCTCGCGGCTCAGCGAGACCCAGGCGCCCCAGGAGAAGACCTCGCTGCTGCCGATGACCGGTATCTCGATCAGGCCCTTGACGAAATGGTGCTGTGCCTTGATGACGCACTGATCCGAGGAGAGCAGGCAGTCGGGGGCCTCGCCGTAGCTCGGATCCCAGACGTGGGGGGCGGCTGTCGAGTAGTTCATCGGCAGTTCAGCGTGCTGCTCGCCGCAGCACGAGCAGGTGAACCCGGGATCACTGGTCATGGGCGGAAGCCTAATGATCAGATCGGATCAGGGGCCTCGGTGGGGCCGGGTCGGCCGGTGGGTCACCTCAGTGGGATCGAGATCCAGGACCGGTCGGTGGTCGGGGAGCCGAAGGTCAGGGTGGAGAACGCCGGGTTGTGGGTGATGTACAGCGGGTCGACGGTGTCCACCACCAGGGCCAGCCGGTGGCCGGCCGGGACGTCGTAGGCGGTGGCCTGGAGCGGGAAGTCGGCGGTGAAGGCCCGGCCGGGGGTGCGGTCGAGGAAGGTGTACGGCGCGTGGCCCACCAGGCGGCCGACGCCGAGCGCGTCCACGTCGTACAGGTAGGCGATCAGGCTGCCCCGGGCGGCCGAGGGGGTCACCGAGAGGTGCACCCGGGCCGCGCCGCGCACCCGTTGGGCGGTGCCGTACGGGGCGGACTGCCAGACCGCGGCCACCGGGCGGGGGAGCAGCGGGACGGAGACCAGCGGCGGCACCTTGAGGAACTGCTCGGCCAGGTTGGACAGGATGGCGATGCCGCCGTCCGCCCCGGAGTCCAGGTTGGTGCCGATCGGGGTCCGCCAGCCGGTCGCGGTGCCGGGGGCGAGCGAGCCGGTGCCGAGCAGGTCGCGGCCGCCGAGGCCGAGCCGGGTGGTCGAGCTGCTGACGGCCTGCCAGCTCGGGTAGTCCTCGTAGTGGTCCTGGAGTTGGGGCTCGATGTGCACCGGCAGGGCGCGGTCGATGCCGTTGTCGGTGCCGAGCAGGTAGTGGTCGAGCCAGGCCCGGGCGTCGGTCCAGACGTCGTTGGGCAGGCCGAGCAGTCCGGTGGCCTCGGCGGTGGCGTGGTCGCCGGGGCGCAGTTCGAGCCGCTTGGGCACGGTGAGCCGCTGGTAGAAGTCGGTGAGCTGGTTGGGCGGGAAGATCGAGTCGCCCCAGGCGTTGGCCAGCATGATCGCGGCGCCGTTGGCGTTGATCCGGTCCAGGTAGTGCGCGGCGGAGCGTTCGGCGGCCCAGGCGCGCAGGTCGGCCTCGTCGGCGTAGTCGCTGCCGAAGAAGCGGGTCAGCTGCTCCTGGAGCTCGTCCCCGGGGCGGCCGGTGAGGTAGCCGAGCAGGGCGAGCGCGCCGGCCGACTGGAGGTGCTGGGTCTCGTCGCTGAACAGCGAGTCGGCCAGGTCGGCCCACCCGCTCATCCCGGCGACGGCCTTGATCCGGGGGTCGAAGGCAGCCCCCAGCAGGCTGATCCCGGCGCCGTACGAGATGCCGGCCAGGCCGATCCGGGACGGGTCGGCGCTGGTGTGGGCGAGCGCCCAGTCGATCACCCGGGAGAGGTCGGCGAGGTCCGGCGGGCCGGCGACCTCGATCTGCCCGCCGGAGCCCCAGAACCCGCGCGGGGTGTAGGAGACCACCACGTACCCGGCGTCGGCGAAGCGCTTGGCCTGCGCCAGGTACTCGCTGTCGTTGAGCGACCACGAGCTTGGCAGCACCAGCAGCGGGTGGTGGGCGGCGCCGTCCCCGGACTCGTAGACGTTGCCCTTGAGGACGACGCCGTCGGAGCCGGGGATGTCGGTGAAGCGCAGGGTGGAGGGTGAGGCGGCGGTGCGGGCGGTGGCCGCGCCGGTGGCCGCGGCCCCGGCGGTGGGGGCCAGGGCGAGCGGGGCGGCGGTGAGCAGGGCGGTGGCCAGCGCGAGGGCGGCCAGCCGGTGGGGGCGTGCGGGCATGGGGCACTCCAAGGAAGCGGCTCAGGGTGGGGGTGGAGCCGGGTGCGCTGTACTGGACGGTAGCTTGTTGGACGAGGTGTCAGTAACTCGTCGGAAGGTCTCGGACCGGTAACGAAATTACCGGCGGGTAGTGCGCCGATGCGCGGTTGTCCTGTCCACCACACGTGTGAAAGAACGGGAAGCTGACGCTGCCTCAGGAGGCCCGTATGAGAATCCTGGCCCGTTCCGCGCCCGCCCTGGCCATCGCCGCCGCCCTGGTCTGCGCCGCGGTCGCCCCGGCCGCGGCCGCCGCACCGCCCGCCAAGACCCCGGAGGCCACCGGCTACGGCGGAGCCGTCGCCAGCGTGGACGCGGACGCCACCGCCGCCGGCATCGAGGTGCTGCGTGCGGGCGGCAACGCGGTGGACGCGGCGGTCGCCGTCGCGGCCGCCCTCGGGGTGACCGAGCCGTACTCCGCCGGCATCGGCGGGGGCGGCTACTTCGTCCTCTACGACGCCCGCACCGGCCGGGTCACCACCCTGGACGGCCGCGAGACCGCCTCCCACCGCTCCGACGACACGCTGTTCCTGGAGAACGGCAAGCCGCTCGCCTTCGCCGACGCCGTCACCAGCGGACTGTCGGTCGGCGTGCCCGGCACCCCGGCCACCTGGCAGAAGGCGCTGGACCTCTGGGGCACCCGCTCGCTCGGCGAGGTGCTGCGCCCGGCCGAGCGGATCGCCGACCGCGGGTTCACGGTCGACCAGACCTTCCGCGACCAGACGGCGCTCAACCAGGCGCGCTTCCAGGACTTCCCGGCCACCCGGCAGCTCTTCCTGCCGAACGGCGCCCTCCCGGTGGTCGGCTCCCGCCTGCGCAACCCCGACCTCGCCGCCACCTACCGCGAGCTCGGCCGCCAGGGCACCGACGCGCTCTACCGGGGCCCGATCGGCGCGGACATCGTGCGCGCCCTCCAGCACCCGCCGGTGGACCCGGCCTCCGGCCGCAACGCCCGCCCGGGCCAGGTGACCACCGCCGACCTGGCGGCCTACCGCGCGCTGGTCCAGCAGCCCACCAAGGTCCCCTACCGGGGCCTGGAGGTGGACGGCATCGCGCCCTCCTCGTCCGGCGGTACCACCGGCGGCGAGGCGCTCGGCATCCTCGCCCGCAGTGACCTCGCCAAGCTCGACGACACCCAGTACTACCACCGCTTCCTGGAGGCCAGCCGGATCGCCTTCGCGGACCGCGGCCGCTGGGTCGGCGACCCGCGCTTCGTCCAGGTGCCCACCGCCCAGCTGCTCTCGCCGGCCTTCGCCGCCGCCCGGGCCTGCCTGATCGACCCGGGCCACGCGCTGACCAGCCCGCTCGCCCCGGGCGACCCGTACCACCCGGCCGCCTGCGCGAGCAGCGGGCCGGCCGTGAGCGAGACCTACGAGGGGCCCAGCACCACCCATCTGACGGTCGCCGACCGCTGGGGCAGCGTGGTCTCCTACACCCTGACGATCGAGCAGACCGGCGGCAGCGGCATCACCGTCCCCGGCCGCGGCTTCCTGCTCAACAACGAGCTGACCGACTTCTCCTTCGTGCCCGCCACCCCCGGCGTGCCCGACCCCAACCTGCCCGGCCCGGGCAAGCGCCCGCGCTCCTCGATCTCGCCGACCATCGTGCTCAAGGACGGCCGACCGCTGTTCGCCACCGGCTCGCCCGGCGGCTCGACCATCATCACCACCGCGCTCCAGGTGGTGCTCGGCCGGATCGACCGCGGTCTGACGCTGGAACAGGCGATCGCCGCGCCGCGCGCCAGCCAGCGCAACACCGCCGCGACCAGCGCCGAGCCCGCCTTCCTGGCGCTGCCCGAGCGGGCCCGGCTGGAGGCGCTCGGGCACGTCTTCGTGGACGGCGGCGAGATCGGCGCGGCCACCGGCGTCGAGCGGCTGCCGGACGGCCGCTGGCGGGCCGCGGCCGAACCGGTGCGGCGCGGCGGCGGCTCGGCCGCCGTGGTGCGGCCCGGCCGCTGACGGCCCGGCCACCGGCGGCCCGGCGCCGATCCGGCCGGGGTTGTCGGTGCCGGACGGTATGTTCGGGGTGGGTGCCCGGAGGTCGGCCCGCACGGGTCGACCGGGGCGCCCACCCCTCGTCCGCACCGCCCCGGGAAGGCCGCCCGCCGTGACAGTCCGTATCGCCACCTGGAACATCAACTCCGTCACCGCCCGGCTGCCCAAGCTCCTGGAGTGGCTGGAGAGCGCCGCGCCGGACGTGCTCTGCCTCCAGGAGCTGAAGTGCTCCACCGACGCCTTCCCGTACGACGCGGTCAAGGAGCTCGGCTACGAGACCGCCGCGCACGGCACCGGCCGGTGGAACGGCGTCGCCGTGGTCTCCCGGATCGGCCTGGACGACGTGGTGCGCGGCCTGCCCGAGCAGCCGGGCTACCTGGCCGACGGCGCGCTGCTGCCCGAGGTGGAGCCGCGGGCGATCGGGGCCACCTGCGGCCCGGTCCGGGTCTGGTCGGTCTACGTGCCCAACGGGCGCGAGGTCGGCCACCCGCACTACCAGTACAAGCTGGACTGGCTGGCCGCCCTGCGCGGGACCGTCCTGGCGGACGCCGCCGGCGCCCGGCCGTTCGCGGTGCTCGGCGACTACAACGTGGCGCCCACCGACGAGGACGTCTTCGACGTGGCTGCCTTCGAGGGCCTGACCCACGTCACGGAGCCCGAGCGGGCCGCGCTCGCCGCGCTCGCCACCGCGGGCCTCCAGGACGTGGTGCCCCGCCCGCTGAAGTACGACCACCCGTACACCTACTGGGACTACCGCCAGCTCGCCTTCCCCAAGAACCGCGGCATGCGGATCGACCTGACCTTCGCCAACAAGGCCTTCGCCGACGCGGTGACCGACAGCTACGTCGACCGCGAGGCCCGCAAGGGCAAGGGCACCAGCGACCACGCTCCCGTGGTGGTCGACCTCGACCTCTGAGCGCCACCCGCCGGCGGCCCACCCGTGACGCACGGTGACGGTACGGACCCGAACGGGCTCAACCGGGTGGCCGCCCGGCGTGGCGCTGCCTAGCGTCGCGGGTAACCAGGTGCAGCTGTTCGATCACGCGGACGCCGGAGTCCGCCCGCTGCACCGGAGAACCCTGGAGGTACGGCATGCGCCGCACGTGTACGGCCGCCGCAGCCCTGCTGGGCGCGACCACCCTGCTCGGCCTCGCCGGGCCGGCGGCCCAGGCCAAGGACGTCGCCCCCGCGTGGGTCAGTCCCGCGGAAGGGGCCCCGGGCCAGACCGTGACCGTCAGCGTCACCTGCGACACCAGCTCCGTGAAGACCGTCACCGCCGCCTCCCAGGCCTTCACCGGCGGCTCGGCCACCCTCACCGTCGGCCCCGACGGCAAGTACAGCGGCCCGGCCAAGCTGGTCGCCCAGCAGGACCTGGTCGGCACCGTCAAGAAGGCGCTCCAGGGCAACTCCTGGGGTATCGACGGCAAGTGCCCCAACGGGGACACCTTCACCGGCGCGGTGGCGGTCACCGGTTCGGCGTCCTGGGGCGGCGGCATGCCGTCCGAGGGCTACAAGCCGTCCGCGCAGCCCGCCCAGCCCGCCCAGCCCGTCCGGCCCCAGCCCGCCGAGCCGCAGGGTCCGCACGGGTCCGTCGGGACGGGCCTCGGCGGTTCGATCCACACCGACGGCCGGGAGCTCGCGGCCGGCGGGGTGCTGGTCGCGGGCGGCGTCGCCGGCTTCTGGCTGCTGCGCCGCCGCCCCGACGGTCAGCGGTCCTGATGCCGGTACGGCGAGCCCTTGCTGATCGGCGCCCCGTGGTCGCACCGGGGCGCCGATCCGCGTCCGGGCCCGGTCAGGCCGGGGCGCCGAGCGGGGCGCCGGCCCCGCCGGTGTACTCGTCGCCGGGCTTGTCCCGGTCCGCGCCGTCCGCCTCCTCGTCGAGCTCCAGCGCCCGCAGGGTGCCGGCGGCCAGCAGGAACTGGGCGGCGATGTAGGTCGACATGATGAGCAGCTCGTGGCCGGGCAGCTCCTTCCAGCCCGCCAGCCGGGTGGCGATCAGCGAGTCCGAGAGCAGGAACAGCGCGCCGCCGAGCCCGGTCCGCCAGCCCCGCCCGGCCGAGGTGACGGCGGTGGAGGCGAGCAGCAGGCTGTAGCCGGCCACCGGGACCTTCAGGTCGCCGAGGCCGGGCCAGAGCTGACTGATCATCGCCGCCCAGGCCGCCGCGTACGCCGCCGCGACCACGGCCGTGCGCCGCCGGTCGGTCAGGGCGCCCTGCTGCACGAACATCGTCACGTAGCAGACGTGGGCGGCCGCGAAGGAACCCATGCCCGCCAGGAACGCGGTCTCGTCGTCGAACTGGAGCGCCACGTCGCCGCCCGCGCTCAGCAGCAGGGCCGGCGCCAGCAGCTTCGGGGCCCGCGGGCTGCTCGCCAGGGTGTGCGCCGCGAGCAGCGGCATCAGGGCCGGCTTGGTGGCGTTGCGGAGCACGGAGGCGCCGGCCGCGATCGCGCCCAGGTGGGTGGCCGAGGTGACGGCGTAGCCGGCGAGCAGGCCGCGGGCGGTGCGCAGGCGTCGGGTGATGGTCATGCGGGGGTGCCCTCCGGGCGGTCGGCGGTGCCGGGCTGCCAGCCCGGCCCCTTGATGAGGTGGCGCACGCGGTCGCCCCAGCCGGCGGCGCCGGCCAGGTCACGGGCGATCGACACGTACTCGTGGGTGGCCACCCGCAGCGGATTGTAGGTGTCCAGGTTCTTCGTCAGGCCGTAGACCGGCCTGGTGGTCTCCGGGGTGAAGCTGCCGAACAGCCGGTCGAAGACGATCAGGATGCCGCCGAAGTTGCGGTCCAGGTAGCCGCCCTGCGAGGCGTGGTGCACCCGGTGGTGCGAGGGGGTGTTGAAGAGGAACTCGACCGGCCGGGGCAGCCGGTCGATCCGCTCGGTGTGGATCCAGAACTGGTAGACCAGGTTGACCGAGGAGCAGAAGGCCAGCGCGGCCGGGTGGACGCCGGCGGCGATCATCGGCAGGTAGAACACCCAGCTCGTGGCGCCGGTCCAGGGCTGCCGCAGCGCGGTCGACAGGTTGTAGTGCCGGCTGGAGTGGTGGACCACGTGGCAGGCCCACAGGATCCGGATCACGTGGTGGCCGCGGTGCGCCCAGTAGTAGCAGAAGTCCTGCGCCAGCAGCATCAGCGGCACCGTCCACCACAGCACCGGCACCCGCAGCGGCGTCAGCTCGTACAGCGCCGAGTAGACCGCCAGGATCGGGATCTTCCAGCCGGCGTCGAAGAGCAGGCTGCCCAGTCCCATCCCCAGGCTGGTGCCGGTGTCCCGGGCGGCGTAGCCCTGCTCCTCCTCGTCCGGGTGGAACCGGTAGGAGACCAGTTCCACGACGGTGAGCAGGACGAAGGCGGGTATCGACCACAGCACGACGTCGGGCAGGTTCGGCATGCCCGTGACGATAGGGGAGCATCCCCGAGCTGCGGAAGAGGTTGTTACCGCCGCGTAGGAGCACGGGGTGCCGCGGGCCCGGGCGGGCGGGCACGCCTGCGGCGGTCGGGGGCCACCGTCTAGTCTGGTGGGCGACATGGAGCAGCACGAGTACGCGACCGGCGCCGGGGAGGTGCCGGGTCGCACGGGGATCGGGCGCGCGGGCGGGGCGGGGCAGCTCACGGCCCAGCCGTCGGCCGACCTGTACCCGGCTGCCCAGGAACTCGCCGCCCGGCTCGCGCAGGCGCCGCCGCAGGCCGCGCACGACCTGTTCACCGCGGCCTTCGGCCTGTACGGGGCGCGCCACTTCGGCGCCGCGCTGGAGCCGGCCGACCCCGCCCCGGCCGACACCAGCTGGTGGCACGGTCCGAGCGCGCACCGCTCCGCCGCCCTGCGCACCCGCCCGCTGCGCTACCGCCGGGGCCGCGGGGACGCCGCCGGTGCCCCCGCCCCCGCCCCCGTCCCCGTCCCCGGACCGGCCGAGCCGCCCGGCGGCGCGGGGCGGCACCGCAAGCCGGAGCGCCCGCGCGGCGCGGCCGAGCCGGCCTCGGCGGTGGAGCGGCGGACGGCCGCCCGCCTGCTGCTGGCCCATCCGCTGGTCACCGACTCCGGCCCGCACGCGGCGGGCTTCCCGCTGGTGCGGCGGCACGCCGACTGGCTGGCCGAGCGCTTCGAGCGGGTCCTCGGCTACCGGCTGTCGGTGGCCGAGCGGCACGCCCGGCTGCAGAAGGCGCCGCTGCCCGGCCGCACCCTGCCGGGCTTCGCGCCCGCCTCGTACGCCTGCCTGGTGCTGGCGCTCGGCGCGCTGGCCGACGGCCGGGCCCCGGACCTCGACCACCCGCAGGCGCTGGCGGTGCTCCGGGGCTGGCAGGTGGTCGGCCGGGACGCCGACGGCGGCCCGGTGGTCGACCGCGAGCTGGCCGCCGCGCTCGCCCCGGCGGCCCCGCTGCCCGCCGCGGGGCCGGAGCTGACGGTGCGACGGCTGCTGGTGGAGACGCCGGTGGTGCTGCTGGACGAACTCTCGCCGGCCGAACGCGACTGGCTGCTGCCGCGCCGGGGCGCCGAGGCGGCGCTGCTCGCCGACTTCCTCGGGCTGCGCACCGAGGTACGGGCCGAGGGCGTGGCCCTGCTCGACCCCGCGGACGAGCTCACCGACCTCGCGCTGCCCGGCACCGGCACGCTGGCCCAGGCCGCCCTGCTGCTGGTGCAGCGGCTGGTGGAGGAGTTGCGCCCGCTGCCGGGGGAGGCCGCGCCGCCGGCCGTGCTGATACCCGACGCGCTGATCGACGGCGCGCTCGGCGACGTCACCGACGACCACGGGCTGCGGGCCGGTTGGAGCCCCGAGTACCTGGCCGACCGCCCGGCGTTCCGGCGGGACGTGCTCGACCTGCTGGCGGGGATGCGCCTGATCGCCCCGGCCGGCCGGGCCTGGCTGCTGCGGGCGCCGGCCGCCCGCTACGCGCCCGCGGCGGAGCCCGAGCCGGTGCCGGGATCGGGCCGCCACTCGCGCCCGCACGGGGACCTCGACGACGGCCCGGACGGGGAGGGGTGAGCCGGCCGGCCTATTTCGGCTGGACGCGCTCCGCGACCGCGCGGTGCTCCTGCACGGTCGACTCGTACTCGACCGCCTGCCCGCTCGCCAGGACGTGGTCCTCGGGGCCCATGATCGAGTCGTAGTAGACGGTCAGCTCGGGACCGCCGTCGTCGGGGACGATGAAGCCGTAGCCGTGGTCCGGGAAGTAGGACCGCACGGTGCCGGTGGCCATGGTGCCTCCTCGGGACGAAGAGCGGTGGTCACCTGCAGTATCCGCGCGCGGCCCGGCGCCCACCACTCAGCGGGCGGCGGTACTGGCCGCGGGCACCTGCCGTACGGTCTCCACGGTGGCGCCGACGCCGAGGCAGCCGAGCGCGATGGAGGCGGCGACCGCGGTGCAGGCGATCAGCCGGCGGTGCCGCTTGGGCAGCGGGAAGGTGTCCGGTCGGGCCGCGGCGGGCGCGACCGGGGACAGCAGGGCGTTCATGCCGGTGAGCATGCCGGTACGGCGTTAACGGTCGATACGTCCGGGTTAAGTCGCGACCCGAGCTGGAAGTCAAGACATCGGAGTGACGCCCGGGGCCCGAAGGGTCTCAGCGGGGCTCGTACGGCGTGAGCACCAGCCGGACCACGTCCTCCAGCCGGCGCCGGGCGTCGTCCAGCGTGGTGCGGCCGGTCACCCAGGCGGTCAGCTCGCCCTGCCAGGCGTGGCCGACGATGTGCCGGACCAGCTCGCCCGCCGAGGCCGGGACCTCCGACATCACCGCGTCCAGCGCCGCCCGGTCGGCCCGGGCCATGCCCTGGAGCGCCTCGCTGGCGAACGGGTCGGTCGAGGTGGCGACCGCGACCCGCAGCCGGGCCAGCTCGGGCTGGCGCTGGTAGGCCCGCATCCCGTGCCGGACGAACCGGACCGTCCGGTCGGTGCCGGAGGGCCCGTCCCGGGCGGTGCGCTGCTCGGCCACCAGGTCGGCGAGCAGCAGCCGGTGCCAGTCCGCGATCGCGGCGGCGAGCAGGTGGTCCTTGGAGGAGAAGTACCGGTACGCCGTGCCGAGCGCCACCCCGGAGCGTTCCGACACCTGTTTCATCTGGAGCCGCTCGACGCCGATCTCGGTCACCAGGGCCAGGGCGGCCTGGATCAGACTCCGGCGCCGTTCGAGCTGACGGGGCGACATCGCCTCCACCGGCCTTGGTGACAGGTCAACCTTGGTCACCCGCCCATGATACGGGGCGGGTGACCGGGTCGGTATGCGGCCTGATCAGGGCCGCGGCACCGATCGGGCCGTCGCCTACCCGGGCGGTCGGCGGCGCTCGCGCACCAGGGTCTCCTGCACGGCGGAGGCGACCAACTGCCCCTCGCGGTCGTAGAACTCGCCCAGGGCCAGCCCGCGCCCGTCCGAGACCGAGGGGCTGCGCTGCGCGAACAGCAGCCAGCGGTCGGCCCGGAACGGCCGGTGGAACCACATCGCGTGGTCCAGCGAGGCCAGCGTGATCAGCGGCGGTTCGCTGCGCTGGAAGCGGTGCGGCTGCAGGTGCAGCGCGGTGGTGGAGGCCAGCGTCAGATCGGACAGGTAGGTGAGCGCGCAGACCTGGAGCAGCGGGTCCTCGGCCGGCAGCGGGGTGCCGGTCCGCAGCCAGACGAACTGCTGCGGCACGCCCGGGATCTCGGGCGGCAGGCCGGGGGTGCCGGGCGGGATGAACCGCAGCTCCAGGGTGCGGAAGTCGGTGGCCCGGGCGAAGTCCTCCGGGTCGGCCCGCGCCCACGCGGTGAACGGGTCGGGCAGCTCCTCCGGCCCGGGGACCGGTGGCATGGTGCGCTGCCGCTCGCCGGAGCGCTCCGGCCGCTTGAAGGAGGCGGACAGGGTGAAGATCGCCTCGCCGCGCTGAACGGCCGTCACCCGCCGGGTGGCGTACGAGCGGCCGTCGCGGACCTGGTCCACCTGGTAGACGATCGGGCGCTGCGGGTCGCCGGGCCGCAGGAAGTACCCGTGCAGCGAGTGCACCCGCCGGTCCGGGTCCACCGTCCGCCCGGCGGCCGTCAGCGCCTGCGCCGCGACCTGGCCGCCGAACGCCCGCATCGGCGCACCGGCGTGGCAGCTGCCGCGGAACAGGTTCTCGTCCAGCTCCTCGAGCAGCAGCAGGTCGGCGAACGGCCGGATCGCCGAC
Organism: Kitasatospora sp. NPDC094015; assembly: GCF_040304075.1. Lineage (NCBI taxonomy): Bacteria > Bacillati > Actinomycetota > Actinomycetes > Kitasatosporales > Streptomycetaceae > Kitasatospora > Kitasatospora sp. NPDC094015. The sequence continues at coordinate 106,481 of NZ_JBEOUL010000001.1, read as the reverse complement.
CGGCCGGCCGTCTCCTGGTTCATCGCATCCGTCACGGCACCATCCTGGCAGACCGGGCCGGGCGGCGCCGCCGAGCGGCCGCCGCGCGACAGCTGGAACACGTTGCAGAACCGCGGCACTGTCGGTACCGGGACCTAGCGTTCCGGACATGACGCAAGCCGTACAGACGTACGCCTACCTGCGCTCCTCGGCGCTGACCGAGCAGCCCTCGGGGCGGGCCCTCGCCCTGGCGACCTCCGGCGGCTGCACGCCCGCCGGCGCGGTGGCCAACCCCCGCTTCTTCAGCGGGTTCCTCACCGCCCCGGAGCCGGCCGCCGCCGCCCTGCTGGCGGTCGCCGACGTCGCCGCCGCCCGCTACCACCAGCCGCTGCTGCGCGCCTCGCTCGACCCGGTGGTCACCGCCGGCGGCGACCGGCTGCGCTTCGAGTCCTTCTCCGGCTGCTGCGGCGTGCACGCCCGCCTCGACGTGCTCGCCGACGGCCTGGACGGCGGCGAGATCGGCCACGGCACCACCAACGTGGACGTCAACAACCCGCTGCGGGAGGCGCTCGGCCGGGCCGGCGGCGCCGACCCGCTGCACCTGGCGGTCGGCCCGGACGCCCTGGAGGTGACCACCTTCGACGGCACCCTGGTCGAGAAGAAGGTCCCGCTGCCCGACCGCTGGCTGCGCGGCTTCGCCGAGACCCAGGTGCTGGCCGCCGGCTTCGACCTGCGCGCCGAGGTCCCCGCCGCCGAGGCGGTCCGCTTCCTGCGCTCGCTGCCGCGCGGCGCCGGCCGCAGCGTCCAGTGGGTGGTGCCCGCCGGCCGTACGCTGCGCCCGGCCGCCCGCCCGGTGCCCGGCGCGGTCTGCCTGCCCGGCCCCGAGCGGCTCGTCGCCCTCCAACGGGTGCTGCGCCACGCGCTGGCGCTGCGCCTGTACGGGCCGCCGGCCGGCCGGCAGCCGACCGCCTCGGCCTGGGAGATCGTGCTGCCCGGCATGCGGCTCACCCTCACCCTCTCGCCGGACGTCGCCCGCGGTTTCTCCGGCGAGGGCGGCGTGCTCACCGCGCTGGCGAGCCCGGCCGCGGCGGCCGACGCCGAGCTGGTCTCGGTCCTGCTGGCCTGGGAGCCCCGGATCGAGGTGGCGGAACTGGCCGCGCAGTCCGGGCTCACCCCCGAGCGGGTCCGGGCGGCGCTCACCGTGCTCGGCACGGCCGGCCAGATCGGCTACGACACCGCCGAGGCTGCCCACTTCCACCGTCAACTGCCCTACGACGCCGGCCGCGCCGAGGCGCACAACCCGCGTCTGCGGGCCGCCCGCGCCCTGCTGGCGGCCGGCGCCGTCCGCCTCGACCCGGACGGGCCGCTCGCCACGGTGACCGTGGACGACCACGTCCAGCGGGTCCGGCGGGCGCCCGACGGCAGCCTCAGCTGCACCTGCCTGTGGTGGGCCAAGTACCGGGGCGGGCGCGGCCCGTGCAAGCACGCGCTGGCCGTCCGGCTGGCCACCGGTCCGGAGGTGGGGGCATGACCGGCCTGCCGGCGGCGGTGCGCCGCGGGGACGTGCCCGCGACCGTGGCGGCGCTGGCCGCCCTGACGGCGGAGCAGCGCCGCGTCGCCCTGCCCGACCTGGTCGCGCTGCGCCGGGAGCAGCGCCCCGAGTGGTGGGCCGTCCCGGGGGACGTCCGGGTCGCGCTGATGATCGCCGGGGCGGCCTGCCACAGCGCGCCCTCCGCGGCGGCCGGCTGGCTCGGCGGCCAGGACTTCCGCGCGGTCGGCCTCTGGGAGCGCCCCGAGCTGCGGGCCGTGCTGGACACCCGGCCGGTGGAGTGGCGCAGCGCCGTCGCGGACCGGCTCGCCCGGCGCCCGGCCCGCAGCTGGGGCTGGAACGACTACCCGCTGCTGGAGCACCTGGTCCTGACCACCGGCATGCCCGTCCCGGAAGCGGACCAGTTCGTCACCGAGTGGATGCGCCACCGCACTTGGCAGCTGGACCCGTCCGCGCCGACCCGCTCGCTGTGGGAGCAGCTGGTGGGCGACCCGTTCGTCCCGGTGCTGGTGCCCCGGCTGTTCGAGGTGCCGGAGACCGGCGCCCTGCTGGCGACCGGGATGACGGACGTGGACAACCGGTGGGCCGGCTGCCTGGTCCGGCTCGCCGAGCGCGGCACCGTCGCGCGGCCGGAGCTGATCGACCGCTGCCTGGCCCGGCTGCTGCGCGGCGGGCGGCCGAACGACCAGCGCGGCTTCCTCGCCGTGCTCCGGGCCCTCGCCCCGACCCTCGAGGAGAACGCCCGGCACGTACGCAGCCACCTCGCCCTGCTGGACGGCCTGTCCACCGTGGCCGCGCACGCCCAGGCGGTGCTGGTGGAGCTGGACACCGCCGGGCTGCTCGGCCCCGACCTGCTCGCCGAGGCGGCCGGGCGGGTGCTCTTCCGCACCGAGAAGAAGCTGGTGCGGGCCCAGCTCGGCTGGCTGGACAGGTCCGCCCGGCGCGAGCCCGACCGGGCCGGCACCGTGGTGCTGGCCACCGCCGGGGCGTTCGGCCACCCGGACCGCGCTGTGCAGGAGAGCGCCCTGCGGGTGGTGGCCCGTCACCTCGCGGCGGCCGGCCCCGCCGTGCTGCCCGACCTGCGGGCGGCCGCCGAACTCCTCGACCCGGCCCACCACGCGCGGGCCGCCGAGCTGCTGGGCGTGCGCCCCGCGGCGGCCGACGAGCCGTACCGTGAGTTGCTGCCGCCCGTCCCGGTGCCCCGCCCGCTGCCGGGCCCGCTCGCCACCCCCGCCGAGGTGGCGGAGGAACTGGCCGCGCTGCTCCAGGGGGACCCCGACCCGGCTGCCTTCGAACGGACCCTGGACGGGCTGGTGCGCCACGCCCACCTCGACCGCGCGGCCCTCACCGAGGCCCTGGAGCCGGTGCTCCGCGGGCCGAGCTGGGACGCCCGCCACTGGGACGCCCGCCGTTGGGCCGACTGCACCCCCGCCGACCTGCTGTACGTCGCGGCGGCCGCCGCCGACCGGCTGCCGGCCGACCAGGCCTGGTCGGCCCGGGTGCCGAGCCGCTCCCCGCTGCGCGGCCAGCGGCTGACCGTCTTCGGCGCCCAGCTCGCCGCCCGGCTGGAGGAGGCGGCCTGGCAGGTCCGGGCCACCCCGCCGCCGTACCTGCTGGCGGTGCCGACCGACACCACCGGCGCGCTCGCCGCCGGGACGCTGGTGGAGCGGCTGGCCGGCTACGAGGCGGCCGGCCGCATCCCCGGCGCGGCCGACCTCGGGCAGGCGCTGCTCCGGGCCGTCCTGCCGGACCAGGCCGCCGCCGAGGCTGCCGCGGCGCTGACCTCCCCGGCCGGGCGACGGCTGGCGGCCTGGCTGCGCGAGGGCGGACTCCCGCACCAGGACGCCGTCCTGCCGGTGGAGCCCGCCGACACGGCCCGCCGCCTCGGCCGGCTGCGCTGGTGGCACTGGGAGGACCGTCGCGCCCTGCGCCCGCCCGGCCCGCCGCCCGCCCACCCGCTGCCCGCCGACGCGGCCCGCCTCGTCGCGGCGGAGCCGGCCGGCCGCTGCCCGGTCGAGGGGTTCTGGTTCACCTCCGCCGCGCACTGGACGGCGATGCTGCCCGGCCACCGCGAGCAGGTCGCCGTCCGGCTCCGCTGGGCGTTCGCCGCCGCGGCCGGCGCCGGCGGGTACGAGGACCGGGGCGCCCCGCAGGCCCTGCCGCTGCTCGCCGAGTCGGGCGGCCCGGCCGGCCCGGCGGTCCACCTGGTGCTCGGCTACGGGCTCGGCACCCGCTTCCCCGAGGACCGGGCGGCGGCCGTGGACGCGCTGCTGGTGCTCGCCGCCCGCGGCGACCTCGACGGCGCCCTGCTCGGCACCGGACTGGCCCGGCTGGCCAGGGCCGGCGAGCTGAAGACCAACCGGCTGGCCGCCGCTCTGCGTTCGGCCGCCGACACCGGCGCCCACGGCACCGTCTGGTCGGTGCTGGCCCCGGCCCTGCCGGGGCTGCTCGACGGCAAGCCGGTGCACGCCGCCGCGGACCTGCTCGCGCTGGCCGCCGACTGCGCCCGGCGCTGCGCGGCCCGGGGCCCGATCCCGGAGGTCACCGCCCTGGCCGGGCGGGGCGGCGGGTCGAGGCTGGTCAAGGAGGCCAGGGGCTTGGCGGGGGTGCTGTCGGACGGGGCGTGACACCACCCCCTACGGTGGGCAGGTCGCCGTCCACCGTTTCTCCGGAGCACTCGTGCTGCACCTGCGTCTGATCGTCCCCGCCGACCTGCGGGAGAGCGTCCTCCAACGGCTGGACGAGCTGGTGGGGGTGACCCATCTGGTGCTGCTCCCGGGCAGCGCCGTGCGGCCCGCCGGGGACGTGGTGCTCTGCGACGTCGCCCGGGAGGCCGCCGACGAGGTGCTGGCCGCGCTGCGCGCACTCGGCCTCGCCGAGCGGGGCGCGATCGACGTGGACGAGGTCGGGCTCACCATCTCGGCGGCGGCCGACGAGGCCGAACGGCAGGCGCCCGGCGAGGGCGCGGACGCGCTGGTGTGGGAGGAGGTCGCGGAGATCACCCACGAGGAGTCCACGCTCACCGCCGTGTTCCTGGTCATGCTGACGGTGGCCACCATGCTGGCGGCCTGCGGCGCGGTCCTCGACAGCGCGATCCTGGTGGTCGGCGCGATGGCGGTCGGGCCGGAGTTCGGCCCGCTGGCCGGCCTGTGCGTCGCGGTCGTCCAGCGCCGGGCCCGCCCGGCACTGCGCTCGCTGCTCGCCCTGGTGGTCGGCTTCGCGGTCGCGATGGTGCTGACCGTCGGCTTCAGCCTGCTGATGGACCGGCTGGGGCTGTTCAGCGAGGTCGGCTTCGACGCCGCCAGGCCCAACACCTCGTTCATCTGGAAGCCCGACGCCACGTCCTTCGTGGTCGCCTTCCTGGCCGGGGTGGCGGGGCTGCTCTCGCTCACCTCGGCCAGGGCCGGCGCCCTGGTCGGGGTGGCGATCTCGGTGACCACGGTGCCGGCGGCCGCCAACGCGGCCGTCGCGCTCGGCTACGGCGACTACCGGCAGGCCTGGGGCTCGGCCCTCCAACTGGCACTCAACCTGGCCGGCATCGTGCTCGCCGGGGTGCTCACCCTGCTCGTCCAGCAGGGCGCCTGGCGGCTGGTGCTCGGGCCGCGTCGCGGGCGCCGCTGAGCCCGCCGCGCGGCGCCGACGGCCCCGACGGCCCCCGGGTCAGACCGTGACGCCGCCGTCCTCCACCGTGGCGGGCTTGGCCGGCGCGGCCACCGCGAAGTCCTCCGGCACCACCAGGTCGACCGGCTCCGGCGTCGCCGCCACCGCCCGCCACCAGAGCTTGAGCTCCGGCGGGTCGGCCGGCTCGAACGGCTTGCCGGGCCGGGGCATGGCGAGCTGCGCGCCGAGCGCCTTGGCGGCCGCGACCGTCCGCTCGGCCGGCTCCGCCCACGGGTGCGGGGCCAGGTTGAAGGTGCACCAGTGGACCGGCAGCAGCACCGCCCCGCCCAGGTCCTGGTGCGCCTGCACCCCTTCCTCCGGGGTCATGTGCACCTCGGGCCAGTAGTCGCTGTAGGCGCCGATCTGCATCATGGTCGCGTCGAACGGGCCCAGCCGCTGCCCGATCTCGGCGAAGCCGGGGAAGTAGCCGGAGTCGCCGCTGTGGAAGATCCGGTGCCGCGGTCCGGCCACCACCCAGGACGCCCACAGGTAGTGCGAACTGGTGCGCGGCCCGCGGCTGCAGTAGTGCCGGGCCGGGGTGGCCGTCAGGGTCAGCCCGGCCACCTCCGCCTGCTGCCACCAGTCCAGTTCGATGATCCGCTTGGTCGGCACGCCCCAGTGCTCCAGGTGCGCGCCCACCCCGAGCGGGACGGCGAACACCGTGCCGGTGCGGCTCAGCGCCTTCACCGTCGGCATGTCCAGGTGGTCGTAGTGGTCGTGCGAGATCACCACCACGTCCACCCGGCCGAGTTCGCGCAGCGGGATCGGCACCGGGTGCAGCCGCTTGGGGCCGATCCCGAGGAACGGGGAGCAGCGCTCGCCCCACACCGGGTCGAACAGCACCCGCCGGCCGTCCAGCTCGGCCAGCACCGAGGCGTGGCCCAGCCAGGTGAGCCGCAGTCCGGAGGCGGGCGGGGTGGCCAACTCGCCGGGCAGCAGCCGGTGCACCGGGACGGCCGCGACCGGTGCCCGGCGCGCCTTGTCGCCGGTGAGCTGCGCCCGGGTCGCCTCCAGCGGCGAACGCTCGTACACCAGCCGCCGGGTGGGGACGGGGTTGCGGAAGGCGCCGTCCGCGAAGTTGGGGGAGTTCTCCACCCGCCAGCGCCGGTAGCCGTGCGGGTCGGCGCCGAACGCCTCGGTCCGCACCCGGTGCCAGGTGGTCCTGGGGAGCGCCTTGAGCCGCTTGACGTCGGCGAGTTCGGCGCCGAGCTGGAGGGTCAGGTCGACCGCCCGGCCGGCGGCCCGACCCGCGGCACGGGAGATCCAGGGGACGGGGCTGGGCACGGCACCTCCACGGTCGGAACATCCGTACGGCGGCACCGCCGGCCGAGGGTGGCGGTGGTCGGCATGCCGAGGCGCGTACGGATGCCGGAGGAGCCCGGTGCCGCACGACAGCCGTCGAATCGGACATTACCGGCAGGATGCCCGGCCCACACGGTGGAAACGGCCCAGGCGCACCGTTCGGCCTAGTGACCTCCCGGCGACCTCCCGGTGGGCCTTCCGGTGGACTCTGCGGGCTCCGCCCGGCCCGTGGTGGGGCGCTGGTTCAGGCCGCGTAGAAGCGGGTGATGGTCTCGGCGACGCAGTGCGGCTTCGGGCTGTCCTCGCTGGTGATGGTGTACCGCACCACGGCCTGCAGGCCGCCCGCCACCTCCTCGGCCGAGACCAGCACGGCGGTGGCCCGGACCGCGGTGCCGACCGGCACCGGCGCGGGGAAACGGACCTTGTCCGAGCCGTAGTTGAGGGCCATCCGGACGCCCTCGACCTGGTAGCACTCCTTGGCCAGCACCGGGATCAGCGAGAGCGTGAGGTAGCCGTGCGCGATGGTGCCGCCGAAGGGGCTCTCCTTGGCCCGCGCCGGGTCCACGTGGATCCACTGGTGGTCGCCGGTCGCCTCGGCGAACAGGTCCACCCGCTGCTGGTCCAGGGTGTGCCACTCGCTGGTGCCGAGTTCGGTGCCGACCGCGGCGGCCAGGGCGGCGGGGGAGGCGAAGCTGGTCAAGGTGCGCTCCAGGGGGAGAGGGGCTCCGGGCGCCGGTCGGACGGCCCGCGCGGGGCGGCCGCCGGCGGCTTCCGGAGAGTATGCCTACTCACCGGTCACCTGTCAGCGGGGTGGCCGCCCGCCCGGCCCCGTTCCCCGTGCGGCCCCGTTCCCCGTCCGGGCCTCGTTTCCCGCGCGGGCGCGGGGAACCCCGCCCGGCGGCGGGTCGGGCGGCGTGAGCACCCGGCGCCCGGTGATCAGCTCCGGGGTGAGCAGCACGTACATCGGTGCGCCGCCGCGTACCCAGGGCGCCAGGCCGCCCGCCAGGATCGCGCCGTAGCGCGCCGGGTCGCGGACCACCTCGGTGCGCCCGCGCACCAGGACGCTCCACCCGCTCCTGGCCGCCGGGTCCAGCTGGTCGGCCTGGAAGGCGGCCACCGTCCCGTCCAGCGCCCGCGACACGGTCCCGCCCTCGCGCAGCGCCAGCACCAGCCGCCCGTCCGGGGCGGACTCGAAGGCCACCGGCAGCACGGCGGGCAGCGCGTGCGCGGTGTACACCACCCGCCCCACGGGCACGGTGCTCAGCAGGCGCCGGCACTCCGCCTCGCCCAGCTTCTCCACCCGGTCGTCTCGGTCCATCCTCCGATGGTGCGGCGGGCGGGCGGCCCGCAACAGGGTCGATGGTCCCGTGAACGGTGCCGGTCGGCCGGTGCGCGCGGGTCGCCGATGCGGTCGATGCGGGCCCGGCGCGGTCACCGCGGCGGTAGCTTGAGCGGCGGACCGGCACTCCCGCGGCGGCCGGCGTGCCGGCGGGGGCGGCCGACGGCACGGTACGGGCACGGATGGGGGCGGCAAGGATGAGCGGCGGGATCGAGCTGGTGGTGATCGGCGCGGACGGCGGGCCCGAGCGCGGCCACGCCGGATCGGCGCGGGCGGCGCAGGGCGCGGCCGAGCTGGCCCGTACCCTGCCGGGCCGGACCTTCGACGCCGGCACCCGCGGCTGCCGGGTCAGCCACCTGCCGGCCGACGCCGACGCCAACACCATGCTCACGGCGCTGCGCGGGGCCGCCCAGCGGCCGGCCCGCTGGCTGGTGGTCTGCCTGCTCGGGCAGCTGGTGGCCGATCCGCGCGGGCGCCGGATCGCGCTGGTGACGGCCGGGTCGACCCCCGACAACGCCTACCGGCGCGGGCTCGCCTGGGACTGGGTGACCAGCGCGATGGTGCACGGCGACCAGGAGGAGACCCTGCTGCTGGTGGACGCGGTGGCGGACAAGGACACCTGGGCGGCGCTGGGGCGCGAGGACGGCGCCGGGGAGCTGCTGACCCACTCGCGGGTGCCGCTGTGGGGGAGGGTCGCCCGGTACGTGGGCGGCCGCCGCGGGCGGGAGGCGGTCCTGCCGGGCGGCGAGGGATCGTTCAGCTGGGCGCTCGGGCGGGTGCTGGAGCACGGGGTGCAGGGCGCCGCGGCCGCGGTCGGGCCGCAGGAGTTGCAGGCGGCGGTGGAGGCGCAGCTGACCTGGGGCGAGATGGCGGGCGGCGCGGCCTCGGCCAGACTGCTGGTACCGGCGGAAGGCGGACGGTTGTTGATGCGCAATCGGGCCGCGGTACGGGGCGCCTTGGCCGGATTGTCGCTTTCCGAAGAACTGTTGGCAGTTCTGTGGCGAGAAAGTGCCCCAACCGATCCGCCTTCCGCGTAAGGTCAGAGGGCTCGGGGTGTTGCCGTGCCGGGGTGGGTTGGCGAAGAATCGATGGCCCCGAAGCAACACATCGGGACGGCGTACAAGTTCTGCGGCCACGGTCACTGGTGTGGCGGCCGCGGCGAGGTGGGGCGATGCGGCAGCGCGGAAATGTGTTGCGCCCTGGGGTGGTTGGGGTTGGTGGGATGGCTCTGCTGATGGTGCTGAGCGGGTGCGCCGGCAGCGGATCGGCCGGTTCCGCGGAACGCCTGGGTACTCCTGCGGCGAGTGTTCCCACCGGGAATGGGGTCATCCCTTCGGGTGGTTCGGGTGCGGAGTCGGCCGTCCCCACGGACGGCCTCGAAGGCGCCGTCGGCGACACCGTCCTGAGCGTCTATCAGCACTGGTGGGACGCCAAGGTTGAGGCGTACGGGCGATCGGATTCGGACGGCGCGCAGATGGGCGCGTACTCCTCCGGACAGGCGCTCAGTGATTCGCTGGCCGGACTCCACCAGCTGCACGAGGCAAATCTGGTCATGGTGGGTGCACCGCGAACTTCCCCCGTGGTCAAGAATCTCGATCCGGCGACGGATCCGCGGACCGCGGTGGTCGAGGACTGCCTGAACGTGTCCGAATGGCATCAGGCCGATCCGGTCACGCACACCGTCGAAGATCCCGCGGAACGACTCTCGCGCTATGTGTCCACCACGAAACTCCGGAAGAGCAGCGCCGGCTGGGTGATTGTCGAAACCTCTCGCGAAGTGGGGCGGACATGTTGAAATCGGTCGCACGCCTGCTGACCGCCGGTGCGCTGGTGCTTGCCGGGAGCACCGCCGCAGCCGCTGATCCGAGCCCTTCCGGCGGCGTCACCAAGTGCCGGAACTGGTACATCTGCGTGGGCGTCACGGAGCCCGGCTCGACGCCGGGGCCGGGCCAGCCCTCCGGCCCGCCCGCCGGCGGCGGCGGGGGCGGGGTGCAGACCTGCAGCTGGAACGGCAAGGAGTGGCCCTGCTGGGACGACGACCTGGGCTGGTTCAGCAGCTCCGACGGCTGCTACTACCAGCTCTCCGTCCCCGCGCCGCCGGCCGACGACCCGGCCTGGCGCGGCCACTCGTCCGCCGACGGCGCCCTCTACGAGGTCAACTGCCGGGGCGCGGACGGCCAGTTGTCGACCAAGCCGCTCGCCTTCTTCGCGCAGCCGCCCGGCGGCCCGCCGCCGGACCGCCCCGCGGTGCTCGGCCGGCAGGCGCTGGACGCGATCAAGTTCTCCTCGCCCGACCTGCACGCCGCCCCGGCCACCACGGCCGTGGTGGGCGCACCGGTCTGGCTCTGGTACACCCCGACCCCGACCACCTCCGGCACCCAGCGCGCCACCGCCCGCGGGATCACCCTCAGCGTGACGGCGACCGCCACGCTCAAGGAGGTCCGCTGGAACACCGGCGACAAGGGCGCGGACGGCAAGGCCGCGGTGGTCACCTGCAAGGACGCCGGCACGCCCTACCGGGAGGGGGCCGACCCGGCCGCCACCGCCTGCTCGCACGTGTACCTGACCGGCTCGGCGAAGCTGCGCAACGACTCCTACTACCTCCAGGCCACCCTGGTCTGGCGGGTCGACGTGGTGCGCTCCGACACCGGCGCCAAGGTCTTCAACAGCTTCGACTACGAGCGGACCACCGATGTGCCGCTCGCCCTGCGGGTCGGCGAGGTCCAGGTGCTCAACTGACCCCCGTCCCAGCCCGGTCCAGCTCCCGTACGAAAGGCCGAAGCCCGGTGGAGAACCGCACCATCCCGACGCCGAGCCCCGGCGCCGCCCTCGCGCAGGACCTCGCGCGGCCGGCACCCCGCACCCCGTCACGGAACCTGGGTGCCCGGCGGCGGCGCCCCGCCGTGCTGGCGATGGCGGTCGCGCTGATCGCGGCCGGCGGGCTGGGCGGGGCCGTGCTCTACAACAGCAGCGGGCAGCGGATCGCGGTGCTGGCGGTGGCCCGGGACGTCCCGATGGGCCAGACCATCACCGCCGAGGACCTGGTGGTCGCGCACATCGCCGGCGACCCGGTGCTCAAGCCGCTGGACGCCCGGGACGGCTCCCGGGTGGTCGGCCTGCGGGCCGCCGCCGACCTGCGCCGCGGCTCGCTGCTGGTGAAGTCGGACCTGACCGCCGACCCGGCCGTGCAGCCCGGCCAGCAGACCGTCGGCGTCGCCGCCAAGCGCAACCAGCTGCCCGCCACCCGGCTGCAGCCCGGCCTCCAGGTGCTGATCGTGCACACCGCCAAGGCAGACCAGGCGGCCGGGCGCACCCCGGAGACGCTCACCGCGGTGGTCGCGGCGGTCGGCAAGGTCGACTCCGACGGGGGCCAGGTGATCGACGTCGCGGTCGGCCCGGCGGACGGACCGAAACTGGCCACCTGGGTGGCGACCGGCGACATCCAGGTGATCCTCGCGCCGCGGGCCGCAGCCGGCGCGGCCGCCACCCCGGACGCGCCCACCGGCTCGGCCGCGCCCTCGGGTTCGGGCACCCCGGGCCCCGGCGCGAGCAGCAGCAAGGGGAGCAGCTGATGGCAGTGATCGCCGTCGTCGGTGGCACCGGCGCGCCGGGCGCCACCACCACGGCGCTCGCGCTGCTGCTGGCCTGGCCGCTGGCGCCCGGCCGCCGGGTGCTGCTCGCCGAGTGCGACCCGGACGGCGGCGCGGTGCTGGCCGGCGCCCTGGAAGGCCGGGTCGACGCCGTGTACGGGCTGCGCAACCTGGCCGTCGCGGACCGCCGCGGGCTGCTGGCGCAGTCCATCTGGGACCAGCTGATCGACCTCTCGCCCGCCGGCACCGGCGACCGGCTGCTGCTGCCCGGCCTGACCGACCCGGCCCAGGCCCCCGGGCTCGCGTACACCTGGGAGCCGCTGGTCGACGCGCTGCACGGCCTGGAGGCACAGGGCTACGACGTGATCCTGGACCTCGGCCGCTCCGGCGCCACCGGCCAGAGCGCGGTGCTGGCCCGGCGGGCCGACGTGGTCGCGGTGACCGCCCGCACCACGCTGCGCGGCCTGAGCGCCGTCCGGCCCCGGCTGGCGGCGCTGTGCGAGGACCTCTCCACCGCCGGGTCCGGGGCGGACGCGGCGGGCCTGCTGCTGATCGCCGAAGGCCCGTACCCGGTGGCCGACATCGCCCGCGAGCTGGGCGTGCCGGCGCTCGGGCTGCTCCCGCACGCGCCCCGCACGGCGCGGGTGCTCTCGGACGGCGGGGACATCGCGGACCGGCGGTTCGTCCGCTCGGAGCTGATGCGCACCGCGCGCAGCGCCGTCGACCGGATCCAGGACCTCACCGCCCGCCGGCGCGAGCGGCTCGGCCTCGCCGCCGCTCCGGCGGAGCCCGCGGTCCCGGCCTGGCCGCAGCCGCCCGGCCAGCCGTACACCCCGCAGCCGTACGCGCCGCAGCAGCCCTACGCCCCGCAGCCGGCCGCGGTGCAGCCCCAGCCACCGCAACCCCAGCCGCCGCAGCCGTTCGCCCCGCAGCCGTACGGCGCGCAGGGCTTCCCGCCACCGCAGTACGCGCAGCCGGTGCCGCCGTACGCCCAGCCCGTGCCGGCCGCCGACCCGTACCCGGCGGCCCAGCCGCCGCAGCCCGGGCCGCAGATCGCACCGCCGGCGGCGCCGCAGCCGCCCGCCCCGGCGCCGTTCCCCGCCCCGCAGCCACCGCAGTCCGGGCCGTACGGGGAGGTGCTCCGTGCGCGCTAGCCCCGTCAACCCGGCCGCCGGGACGGACCCGGCCGCCCTGCCCTGGGCCACCCCGCAAACCCCGCGGACCCCGCACGACCGCCCGCAGCCGGCGGCGACCGGACCGGTGCGCCCCGCGCACGCCGTCGCCGCCCTGCAGCCGGTGGGCGTGCGCCCCGCCGTGGACCCGCAGGTGGCCCGCGAGCTCAAGCGCCAGGTCGCCGCCGAACTCCACCAGCAGCTCACCCGGTTGGCCGACGGCTCGGACACCGAGGTGGACCGCGCCACCCGCCGCCAGCGCGGCCGGGCACTGATCGAGGAGGCGGTGGCCCGCTGGTCCGACGCCTACGCGCAGACCCACGGCATCCCGCCCACCCGGGAGCAGGACCGGGCGCTCGCCGAGGCCGTCTTCGACCTGCTGTTCCGGGCCGGCCGGCTCCAGCCCTACCTGGACGACCCGGAGATCGAGAACATCCTGATCAACGGCTGCGACGACGTGTGGATCTCCAAGGTGCACCAGCCGCTGCGGCAGGTCCCGCCGGTGGCCGACTCCGACGCCGAACTGGTCGAGCTGCTCCAGGACCTGGCCCGCCAGCACGGCGGCGGGGAGCGCTCGCTGTCCACCGCCAGCCCGACCCTCGCGCTGCGGCTGGAGGGCGGCATGCGCCTGCAGGCCCTGACCGAGGTCACCCCCCGGCCGTACGTGGCGATCCGCCGGCACCGGGTGGCCTCCGCCGGCCTCGCCGACCTGGTCGGGCTGGGCACCATCGACCCGACCCTCGCCGCCTTCCTGGCCGCCGCGATCCGGGCCCGCAAGAACGTGGTGATCACCGGCACCCAGGGCGTCGGCAAGACCAGCCTGCTGCGCGCGATGGCCGCCGAGATCCCGCCGGACGAACGGGTCGGCACCCTGGAGTCCGAGTTCGAACTCTGGCTGCACACCCTCGGCCACCTGCGCCAGGTGGTCCCGATGGAGGCCCGCGAGGGCAACGGTGAACGGGTCGACGGCCGGGCCGCCGGCGAGCTGACGATCGGTGAACTGATCCCGGCCGCACTGCGGATGACCCTCTCCCGGATCATCGTCGGCGAGGTCCGCTCCGCCGAGGTGGTCCCGATGCTGCGGGTGATGACCAACGGCGAGGGCGGCTCGATGTGCACCCTGCACGCCCGCGGCCCGCAGATGGTGGTCGACCGGATCGCCGAACTCTGCCTGGAGTACGGCGCCCACATGACCGACACCCTCGCCTACCGGCTCACCGCCAACGCCGTCGACTTCATCGTGCACGTCGCCATGGTGGACGAGACCGCGGTCGGCGGCCGCCGGCACCGGTTCGTCTCGCACGTCCTGGAGGTCACCGGCCTCGGCGAGTCCGGCCGCCCGGCGATGAACACCGTCTTCGGCCCGCGCCCGGACCTGGGCGAGCCCCGGGCCGTCCCGCACACCCCGCCGAACTGCCTGGACGACCTGCGCCGGGTCGGCTTCGACGCCGGCCTGCTCCAGTCCGCGTACGGGAGTTGGGCCGCCCCGCTGGCACTGCGGATCGGAGGGACGCGCTGATGCTGCTGTTCGTGCTGTGCGGCCTGCTGCTGGCCGCCGGCCTGGTCACCCTGGTCGTCGCGCTGCGCGGCAGCACCGCCGAGGAGCCCGAGGCCGGACCGCTGACCGGCCGCCTCCACGTGTTCTGGTACGGCGCGCCCGGCGAGGCCGCGCCCCGGATCGCCCGGCTGCGCCGGATCCAGCTGGCCGTGGCCCTGGCCGCCGCGCCGGCGGCCTGGCTCTACACCGGGATCCCGCTGGTCGCGGTGCTGGCGGTGGCCGGGGTCTTCGGGCTGCCCTGGCTGTTCGGCGCGACCCGCTCCGACACCCGCCGGATCGAGCGGCTGGAGGCCCTGGCCGAGTGGACCCAGCGGCTGGCCGACGTCCTGCTGCTCGGCGTCGGGCTCAACCAGGCCATCGTCACCAGCCGCCGCACCGCGCCGGCCGCCCTCGAGGCCGAGGTCTCCGACCTCTCCGCCCGGCTCCAGGCCCGTTGGCGGCCCGAGGAGGCGCTGCGCGCCTTCGGCGACCAGCTCGCCGACGCCACCGCCGACAAGGTGCTCGCCGCCCTGCTGCTGCGCGCGGGCGACAGCGGCCCGGGCCTCGCCCGCGCCCTCGCCGACCTGGCCGGCTCGGTGCGCGAGGAGGTCCGCCAGCGCCGCGCGATCGAGGCCGACCGGGCCAAGCACCGCACCACCATCCGCTGGCTGGTCGGCATCATCCTGTTCGTCATCGTGGTCGGCAGCTTCAACACCGCCTACACCGCGCCGTACAGCAGCGCGCTCGGCCAGGTCGTGCTGGCCGTGGTCGCGCTCGCCTTCGTCGCGGTGATCGGCTGGATGCGCTCGCTGGCCGCGCACAGCCCGCTGCCCCGGATCCTCGAGGCGGACCGCCGGAGCAAGGCCGGCCGCCCGGCCGCCGACCGGCCGGCCCCCGCCGAGCCGGACGGCGCCGACCAACTCGCCAAGGAGGCCCGGTGATCTCGCCCTGGGCGGTGCTGGCCGGAGCGGCCGCCGCGGGCGGTCTCGCCCTGCTCGCCGCCGAACTGCGCCCCGCCCCGCCCGACCTGGGCCAGGCCCTGGACCGGCTGCACCGCAGGCCCGACCCGCGGCCGCAGGACGCGCCCGCCCGGGCCGCCTGGTACGACCGGCTCGGCGAGGGCTCGCTCGGCCGCACCGGCGTGCGGATCCCGCACCGGCAGCTCGCCCTGATCGGCCGCAGCCCGGCCCGGTTCATGGCGCACAAGCTGCTGTTCGCCCTGCTCGGCCTGGTGCTGCCCGGCTACCTCTCCGCGATGGCCGCCCTCGCCGACCTCCAACTCCCCATCGCCGTACCGCTGGTGGTCGGGCCGTTGCTGGCCGCGCTGCTCTGGTTCGTCCCGGACGGCATCGTCGCCGGCGAGGCCCGGGAAGCCCGCACCGAGTACCTGCACGGCATCGCGGCCTTCCTCGAACTCGTCGCCCTGGAGCGGGCCGCCGACAGCGGACCGGCCGAGGCCCTGCGCCGGGCCGCCGCCGTCGGCCGCGGCGCGGTGTTCCGGCGGATCCGGGAGGCCCTGGAGCGCGCCGCCACCGACCGGCTCCCGCCGTGGGACGGCCTGGACGCGCTCGCCGTCGAGCTCGGACTCACCCCGCTGCAGGACGTCGCCGACATCATGCGGATCTCCGGCAGCGACGGCGCGGCCGTCTACGACACCCTGCGCGCGCGGGCCGAGGGCCTGCGCGGCGAGCTGCTCGCCGCCGAGCTGGCCCGGGCCAACACCGACAGCGAGCGGATGGTCGCGCCCGGCACCGCGCTCACCCTGCTGATGACGGTGCTGATCGTCTTCCCCGCGCTCTACCAGATGCTCCGGGCGAGCTGATGTCGGGAGCCAGCCGCCGCCCGCCCGGTCCGCACCGCTCGATCCGCACCGCCCCGTCCCCCGTCCCGTCCGCCCCCGTCCTGGAGACCACACCATGACCCGGATCAGACTCCTGCTCACCGCCCTGCTGCTGCCGATCCTGCTGCCCGTGCGGCTCGGCGGCCCCGTCCTGCAGCACCGGCTCGGCCGGCTGCGCACCGCCCGGGCCGCCGGCGACCGCGGCGCCATCAGCATCGAACTCGCCCTCGCCGTGATCGTGATGGTGGCGATCGCCGGCGGCGTGCTGCTGGCCGTCAAGGCCCTCGCGACCAAGGCCACCGACACCATCCCGGACGACATCCCGAGCGCCGCGCAGTGATCCACCGCCCGCGCGTGCTCCGTTCGCCCGAGCGGGGCGCGGTCACCCTGAGCCTGGCGATCCTCTTCCCCACCGTGCTGTTCATCGTGCTGATGGTGGTCCAGGCCTCGCTCTGGTGGTACGCCAGCGAGGCCGCGGTGGCCGCCGCGCGCGAAGGGGTCGAGGCCGGCCGGGTCCGGGGCGCCACGCCGGCGGACGGAGACGCGCGGGTACAGGAGTTCCTCGGCCGGTTCGACACCTTGGCCCGGCTGGCCTCGGTCTCGCACGACGGGTCCGACGACACCACGGTCCGGATCGTGGTGGAGGTCAGGACCCAGTCGGTGCTCCCTTTCATCGACGGACGCACCATCACCCGGAGCGCCCGTGCGCCCCGGGAACGCTTCACTGCGCCGGGGGTCACTCCGTGAGCGCTCGGCCGGACGGGGGTAGCGACCGGGGCAGCGTGGCCGTCGAGGTCGCGCTGCTCGCCCCGGTCCTGGTCGCCTTCGTGCTCCTGGTGGTGGCCGCCGGCCGGGTCCAGACCACGGCCGGCGTGGTCGACGCCGCCGCCCGCGCGGCGGCCCGGGCGGCCTCGCTGGCCCGGGACGACGACGGGGGGCGCCAGGCGGCGGCCGACGCGGCCACCGAGATGCTGGACGAACGACAGGTGAGATGCACGGTGGACCGCGACCACATGCTCACGTACCACAACCTGACCACCCCGACCGGGGACGTCAGGACCGTGACGGCGAGGATCAGTTGCCGGGTGTCGCTCGGCCAGTTGATGTATGTGGACCGGGCACCGGGTAGCACGACCGTGGTGGGGGAGTTCACCTCGGTGATCGACCGGTACCGCGGCAACTGAAAGGCGGAGGGGGGACGTTGATGAACATCGGGATCATCCGGGCGCACCGCCCGGCGGCGGACGACCGGGGCGCGGTCTCCACCTTCGTGGCGATCACCGCCGCCAGCCTGGTCATCCTGCTCGGCATCGTGCTCGACCTCGGCGGCCGGCTGCGGGTGATGGAGCAGACCGACGCCCTCGCCCAGGAGGCCGCCCGGGCCGCCGGCCAGCAGCTCGACGAGCGGGCCCTGCTGGAGGGCCGCTACCAGGTGCTCCAGGCCGAGGCTCAGGCCGCGGCCGACGCCTACCTGCGCCCGTACCACCTCACCGCGCGCGTCGAGTTCCCCGACCCGGGGACGGTCACCGTGCGGATCGACTCGGAGTACCACACCAAGCTGCTCAGCCTGATCAGGATCGACACCCTCCCGGTGCACGGGACCGGCAAGGCCGTCCTGGTGCACGGCGTCACGGAAGCGGAGAACGGCTGATGGCCGCGCGACGAGCCAACCACCATGCCCGTAGGCCCGGTTCGGCCCCGGCCGGCCCCGGCGGACGCCGGCCCGTCCCGATCCGGCCGGCCCGCCGCCGGACCGCCGGCTCGGTCCTCGGCGCGTTCGGCGCGCTGGTCGCCCTGCTCGGCCTGCTGGGCGCGGTGCCCGCCGTGCTGCTCTACGGCACCCTCGCGGTGATCGGCATGGGCGACCCGGTCGAGGCCGGCCTGAGCACCGTGCTCACCAGCCCGGACGACGGGCGGCTCTTCCTCTGGGCACTGGTCGCGGTCGGCTGGGTGGCCTGGCTCTGCTTCGCCGGGTCGGTGCTGCTGGAGATCCCCGCCCAGCTGCGCGGCCGGGTGGCCCGGCGGATCCCGGCCCTCGGCTGGAGCCAGCGGATCGCCGCCGGCCTGGTCGGCTCGGTGCTGGCGCTGCTGCCGGTGGCCGGCTCGGCCTTCGCCGCCGCGCCCGCCCACGTCCAGGCGGTGGCCCCGGCGCAGCTGGCCGCCGCACCGCAGTACCCGCAGCTCACCGCCGCCGCGCCGGCGGCCGCCCCGGCGGCCGATCCGCAGCCCGGCTACACCGTCCGGGACTCCCGGCCGGCCGACAGCCTCTGGTCGATCGCCGAACGGCAACTGGGCTCGGGCGAGCGCTGGCAGGAGATCGCCCGGCTGAACGACGGCCGGGTGATGGACAGTTCGGGCACGCGCTTCGACGCCGACCGGCCGATCCAGCCGGGCTGGCAGCTGCTGATGCCCGCCGACGCCAAGGCCGACCAGGCGGCCGGCGGTGCGCAGACCGGCGGCGCGCAGACCGGCGGTGCACCCGCCGGGGCTCCCGCGCCGACCGCCCCGCACGCGGGCGGATCGGTGACCGTCGCCGCCGGCGACACGCTGTCCGCCATCGCGCAGCGGGAGTTGGGCTCGGCCGAGGCCTGGCCGCAGCTGTTCGAGGCCAACAAGGGCGCGGCCGCCCCGGACGGCGAGCGGCTGACCGACCCGGACGTGGTGGTGCCCGGGATGGTGCTGGCGATCCCCGGCGCCCCGGCCCCCGCGTCCCCGGCCCCCGCGCCCGATCCGGCCCCCGAGCAGCCGGCGCCCGCCCCCGCGCCGTCCGACCCGGCGCCCGCCTCACCGGCCCCCGAGTCCCCGGCCCCGGCGTCGTCCGCGCCGGCCTCGTCGCAGCCGTCCTCCGCGCAGCCGTCCGCCGAGGCCGCCGGGGTGCCGGTGGCCGACCAGCACCACGCCAGGCCCAGCGACGACTACTCGGTGGCGCTCGCCGCCTCCGGGATCAGCGTGCTGCTGGCCGCGGTGCTGATCGGCTCGGTCTCCCGCCGCCGGGTCGACCAGCAGCGGGCCCGCCGCCCCCGGCACCGGATCGCGCTGCCCGCCGCGCCCGCCGCCGCGTTCGAGGCCGAGCTGAAGGCCCGGCAGAGCAGCCCCGCGCTGGACCTGCTCAACCGCGCGCTGCGCACCCTCTCCCGCAACACCGTGCGCGGGGACAAGCGGCTGCCCGCCCTGGTCGCCGCCCGGGTCACCCCCGGCCGTACGGTCGAACTGCACCTGGCCGCGCCCGCCGTGCCGATCGCGCCGTTCCGGGCCGCGCACGCGCCGAACGTCTGGTGGTGCCCGGAGGACTCCTCGGAGCTGCTCTCGGTGAACCAGGCCGCCAAGGCCGCCTCGCCGTACCCGGCGCTGGTCACCCTCGGCAGCGCGCCCGACGGCTCGGTGGTCCTCGCCGACCTGGAGACGGTCCGCCTGGTGCACCTGGCCGGGCACCCCGACGACGCCGGCGACGTGCTGCGGACGCTGGCGATCGAGCTGGCCCACAGCCCGCTGGCGGACCGGCTCCACCTGCACCTGGTCGGGTTCGGCGCCGAACTGCCGATCGCCGGGCCCACGGTGGAGCGGGTGCACCACCACGAGACCATCGAGGCCGCCCTCGCCGTGCTCGGCCCGCGGACGGCCAAGGCGCGCGCCACCCTGATCGCCGCAGACGCCACCAGCCCGCGCGACGCCCGCAGCCGGGGCCACGCCGACGACAGCTGGGTGCCGGAGATCGTGCTGTCCGCGCAGCCGCCGTCCGGCGACGTGCCCACCGCGCTGGGCCGGCTGCTCGACGGGCGCCCGCGGACCTGCCTGGCCGTGCTGACCCGCGCCCCCGAGCGCGGCGCCGGGCCGGTCGCCCGCTGGACGCTGCCCAGCACCGGCCAGATCACGCTGCCGGGCCTGCACCTGTCGGTGGAGCTCCAGCGGCTCAGCCCGGAGGAGCTCGGCCTGCTGGGCGAGCTGGTCCGCAGCTCGGGTGACACCACCCAGCACCCGGCCCCGGACTGGACCCTCGACGGGCCCGGCAGCGACCTCGAACCGGCCGAACTGCCGTTGCCGGTACCGGTGCTGGCCGGGGTCGGGGCCGCCGGTGGCCCGCTCGGCGATCCGTTCGGCAGCCCGCTCGGCGGCCCGATCGGGGGTACGGCCGGACCACGGCCGGTGGCCCGGGTGGTCGGCACCGGCGTGAGCCCGTTCGCGGGGA
Organism: Kitasatospora sp. NPDC094015; assembly: GCF_040304075.1. Classification (NCBI taxonomy): domain Bacteria; kingdom Bacillati; phylum Actinomycetota; class Actinomycetes; order Kitasatosporales; family Streptomycetaceae; genus Kitasatospora; species Kitasatospora sp. NPDC094015. The sequence goes on along the minus strand of NZ_JBEOUL010000001.1, from coordinate 86,327 downwards.
TCGCCCCGACCACGCCCGGCGTCCCGCCGGTGATCCCGCTGGTACCGGCGGCATCGGGCGTCCCGCTGACCAAGCAGCCGCCGACCAAGCAGCCGCCGACCAAGCAGTCGCCGACCAGGCAGCCGGGCCCGAAGCAGCCCGGCCGGCCCGGTCCGCAGCAGCCGGGGTCGGAGCCGTCCCCCGGCGGGCCCGCCGTGCCGCCGCCGGGCCGCCACAGCATCAACGGCCTGGGCCTGCACGCGGCGGGCGCCCCCGCTCCCGTCGCCCTGCCCGCCCCCGTCCCTGCGCCGGAACCGGTCGCCGAGCCGGTCGCCGACCCGTACGCCGAGCCGCCGGCCGGTTCGGGCCCGGAGCCGGCCCGGGGGGCCTTCCCGGAGCCGGTCGCCGTGCACGAGGCGGCCCCGGCGCCGATCCCCGCCGCGCTGCCCCCGGCCGCGGGCCCGGTTCCGGCACCCGTGCCCGCTCCCGGCGCGGCGGAGCGCCCCGGGGCCGCCCGCAGCGACAGCGACGACCTGCTGGCGATCCTGCGCTCGCCGGAGGCCCACACCCTGCGCACCGCCCCCCGGATCCGGCTGCTCGGCCCGGTCGACGTGCTGGGCGCGGCCGGCACCGCCGACCAGGGCGCTGTCCCGCACCTCACCGAACTGGCGGCCTTCCTGGCGCTGCGGCCCGGCACCGACCACACCGAGCTGGACCGCGGACTGCACCCGGGCGCTGCCCACCTCGACCAGCACCCGACCCCGGCCGGTGCCCCCGCCAACCCGCTGCCCGGCAAGCTGACGGCGCTGGCCTCCTGGCTCGGCGCCTCGGCCGAGGGCCGCGAGTTCCTGCCCGCCGAGCAGCCGGAGGGCTACCGCCTCGCCCCGACGGTCAGCTGCGACTGGGACGAGTTCCGCAGCCTGTACCGGCGCGGCATGCGCAGCACCAGCAGCACCGCGGACGCCGCCCTCGCCCACGCCCTGGCCCTGGTCCGGGGCGCCCCGTTCGCCGAGGCCACCGCCGGCGCGTACGGCTGGGCGGAGGCCGAACGCCAGGACATGCTGGCCGCCATCGTCGACACCGCCCACGAGCTCGCCGCCCGCCGGCTCCAGTACGGCGACCACCGCACCGCGGAGGCCGCCATCTTCCGGGCCCTCGCGGTCGCCCCCGAGGTCGAACTCCTGCACCGCGACCTGTTCTACGCCTACGCCTCGGCCGGCGCCCGCGACCAGCTGGTCCGGGCCGTCAACCGCCTGGACGCGCTCAGCCGCCGCACCGGCCGCCAGCTCGACCCGGACACCGTGGCCCTCCTGCGCGACCTGCTCTCGGGCAGCTGACCACCCCGCGGCGCGCCACCGGGACGGCTCCGGTGGCGGGCCGCGGCCGGTCGTGGACGGACCGGCCACGCCGGGCTGCGCGGTTCTTCGACGGGTGATCTGACGGACTATCATCGCGCCATGTCCACTGCCGAACTGATCCGGATCGTCTCCCGCTCCTCCCCGATGGCGCTCGCCCAGGTGGAGCGGGTGCGGGCCGAACTCGCCGTGCTGCACCCCGGGATCGCCACCGAGGTGGTGCCCGTCACCACGTCGGGCGACCGCTGGATGGGGGATCTCGCGGCGCTCGGCGGCAAGGGGGCGTTCACCAAGGAGGTGGACGCCGCACTGCTGGCCGGTGAGGCCGACCTCGCCGTGCACTGCCTCAAGGACGTGCCCGCCGACCGTCCGCTGCCGGCCGGCACCGTGTTCGCCGCCTACCTGCGGCGCGACGACATCCGGGACGCCCTGGTGCACCCCGGCGGGCTGACCCTGGACGAGCTGCCGCGCGGCGCCCGGATCGGCACCTCCTCGGTGCGCCGGATCGCCCAGCTCGCCGCCACCCACCCGCACCTGGAGTGCGTCCCGATCCGGGGCAACGCCAACAGCCGCCTCGCCAAGCTGGACGCCGGCGAGGCCGACGCGCTGCTGCTCGCGGTCTCCGGCCTGGAGCGGATCGGACTGCCGGAGCGGATCAGCCAGATCCTCCCGGTGGACGCGATGTGCCCGCCGATCGGCGCCGGGATCCTCGCCCTGCAGTGCCGCGAGGACGACCCGGCGACCATCGAGACGGTCGCCGGCCTGGGCGACCGGGACACCTGGCGCGAGGCCACCGCCGAACGGATGTTCCTGCACGTGCTCCAGGGCCACTGCAACTCGCCGATCGCGGGCTACGCGAAGGCCGAGCCGGACGGCCGGCTGTCGATGCGCGGCCGGGTCTTCTCCCCCGACGGCAAGCGCATCCTGGACGCCCACGAGTGGGCCGGCGCCCTCGGCCCGGAGGACCTCGGCACCGCCACCGCGCTGGCGCTCAAGCGGCAGGGCGCCCAGGAGCTGATCGACGGCATCCCGCACTGATCCCGCCGGCGTCCTCGCGCGCCGCCCCGTCCCTGCCTTCCGGCGCTTGACCTCAAGCGCGCTTCACGTTCGAGGATGGCCGCAACGGAGCGGCAACGAGCGAGTCGAGGACGTCATGCGCGCGGTGTGGTTGAGGGAGTTCGGCGGTCCCGAGGTCCTGGTCGAGGGCGACGCGCCCCGGCCGGTGCCCGGTCCCGGGCAGGTGCTGATCGAGGTGGCGTACGCCAACACCACCTTCGTGGAGACGCAGTTCCGGGCCACCGGCCGCGGCCCGTTCCCGGCGCAGCCGCCGCTGATCCCGGGCAACGGCGTGGGCGGGGTGGTCGCCGCCACCGGCCCCGGGGTCGACACCGGGCTGCTCGGCCGGCGGGTGGTGTCCGGGACGGGCGGCTCCGGCGGCTACGCCGAGTACGCGCTCGCCGCCGCCGACGGCCTCTATCCGGTCCCCGAGGCGCTGGCCCTGGACGAGGCGGTGGCCCTGCTGGCCGACGGCCGGACGGCCGTGCTGCAGCTCGACGCCGCCGCCGTCAAGCCCGGGGACCGGGTGCTGGTGGAGGCCGCCGCCGGCGGGGTCGGCGGCCTGCTGGTGCAGCTGGCCCGGTCCGCCGGGGCCACCGTGGTGGCGGCCGCCGGTGGCGAGCACAAGCTCGCGGTCGCCCGCGACCTCGGCGCGGCCGAGACCGTCGACTACCGCGCGCCCGGCTGGACCGACCGGGTGGCGCCGGTGGACGTGGTGCTCGACGGCGTCGGCGGGGAGATCGGCCGGGCCGCGTTCGGGCTGCTGCGGCCCGGTGGCCGGATGGTCAGCTTCGGCCTGGCGAGCGGGGAGTGGAGCGGCATCGAGGAGGGCGAGGCCGAGGCCCGCCAGGTCACCCTGCTGCGCCCGGTGCCCTCCCCGGTGCTGCTGCGCCGCGCCACCGAGCAGGCGCTCGGCGAGGCGGCGGCCGGCCGGCTCCGCCCGACGATCGGTCAGCGCTTCCCGCTGGCCAGGGCCGCCGACGCGCACCGGGCGATGGCGTCCCGGGCGACGGTCGGCAAGACCCTGCTGGAGGTCCGCCCCACCGCCGGATGACCTGCGGCGCTCCCGGCGCTCCGGGCGCTCCCACGCCCCTGACCGGCCACGATGCGGTCGCGGATGAACCCGGGAGTCGCACCTGGCCGTTGCACCGGTGTCCGTCCGTCACGCGGGCCGGACGGTGCGGGCGTTGCGCCGCGCGGACCGTCGGCCGCGGCGGCCCGATCCGCCGGGTCAGGATTGACCCGGCCTGGCTCGCCGCCGCCGTGACCCCTTATGGTGGCGAAATCGGGCGTGGTGAGCGTGCCACAGTGGAGCGGGACGTCGCGCGGCGGCGGGCGGGGCGGTGACCGGTAGTGGCGGACGTGACGACGACGCCTGGTGGCGACGAGTGGCGGTCCTTCGGAGCCGAGCGGCCCGTGCAACCGCCGGGGGGCGGTTCTGACGACGCGTCCGCGCCGGGACGGGTGTCGAGCACGGGCTGGACGACCACGATGCCCGTGCTCAAGCTGACCCCACCGCCGGTCGCCGGGCCGGACCAGCCGGTCGGGCGCGGCGCGCGGGGCCGGATCCTGGTGGTCGAAGGCGGCTACGGCGGCTCGGGCCGCCGGCCGTGGGGCCGCGGCGGGTCGGGCCAGGCGCCGGTGCTCTCCGCGATGCTGGCCGCGGTGCCGCCGCAGATGCTGCTGGTCGCCGACGGCGTCGACGCCGTCCACCTGCCCGGGGCCAGCGACCCGCAGAGCGTGCTGGCCCACCTGCGCGCCGCGTCCCGGCACGCCGGTCCGCTGCTGGTCCACCTCGGCGGCCACCTGGTCGCCGACCGGCGCAGCGGCCAGCTGCACCTGACACTGCGTGATGCCAAGGCGGGGGAGAGCCTGCCCTGGCAGGCCCTGGCCGCCGAGCTGCGGCACCGGCCCGCCGAGTGGGACACCCTGGTGATCGCCGACCTCAGCGCCGACCACTCCGCCATGCCGCAGGTGCAGAGCGCCATCACCCCGCTGGTCGACGGGGTGCCGCTGTGGGCCGCGGTCAGCGTGGACCCGGAGCAGATCGGCACCTTCACCCGGGCCCTGATCGAGGCGCTGCACGGCGGCCGCCCCGGGCTGGAGGCGGTGCTGACCCCCGAGCAGGTGCGCCAGCAGGTGCACTCGGTGCTGCGGCCGGACGTGGTCACCATCACCGCGCACGCGCCCGACCGGCCGATCTTCCGCAACACCGCCCGCAAGCTCGCCGGCGACGGCGTGCCGCGCCCGTACGAGGGCCCGCGTCCGGCCGCCGTGATGCCCAAGCCGGCCGTCCGGGCACCGCGACCGCCGGCGCGCCAGCCCGAACCGGTGGCCGCACCGCCGCTCCAGGGCGGCCAGGGCGGGCAGGGCGCCCAGGCGGGCCAGGCCAGGCGCGCGCACGTGCCGGTCTCGCTGTTCAAGCCGGACGTCCCGCTGACCCCGCGCCGGATCCGCCCGGTCACGCTGCTCAAGACCGGGGTCCGGCCGCTGGACCTGGTCGAGCCGGACGAGGCGGTGCGGCCGGCCGAGCCACCGGTGTCGCTCGCCAAGCCCGGCGCCGCGTCGGAGCCGCTGGTCAGCCTCGACAAGGCGGCGGGGCGGCCCGCAGCGTCGGAGACCGGCCCGGAGACCGACCCGATGGCCGTCTACCGCGAGGAGATCGGGCTGATCGTCCGCAGCGCGGACACCGGCGACCACCAGCGGGCCGGCACCCTGGCCCGGGCGCTGGAGGACCGCGTGGTGGCCGCGTACGGACCGGTCGCGCCGGTGTCGCTGCAGGTCCGCCAGGTCCGGGCGCACGTCTGCCGGCTGGGCGGGCGGCCGGCGGTCGCCGCCGACCTGTACCGCGAGGTGGCGCTCACCCTGCTGCGCACCCAGGGCCCGGAGCACGCGGAGACCCAGCAGGCGGCGGCCAACGCGGAGGCCTGCTGGCGCGGGATCAGGAGCCCCGCCGAGGCGATCGGGGTGGCCCCGGACATCATCGAGCTGCGGGCCCACCTGCCCGGCCCGGACGGCCGCAAGCTGCGGGCCGCCGAGCGCCACCTTCGGCAGCTGGTCGAGACGAAGGCGGCCGCGGAGGCCGCGTCCGCCGCCGTGGACCGGGGCCCGGTGGACTGGGGCTAGGCCCTCTCTTTCGGATCTTGCCGGGCGCACGACGCCGGGCATCCCGCCTGGACGCACCGGCGAAACGCCCAAGTGCACCCAGCACGAGGACGTTCCGCCGGAACGCCCAGCCGGGCGCCCAACGCCGTGCGCTGATCCGACAAGATCCGAAAGAGAAGACCTAGGCCCACGTGCCGCGGGGCGGCGGCGCACCGAGGTGTGCGACCGCCCCGCGGGGTCGGGACGAGCGGGCCCGGCAGAGCCGGACCCCCTCACCGGACCCTGCCTCACCGGACCGGGGTCACCGGACCGGGCTCGGCAGGGCCTGGATCAGCGCCCGGCGAGCGCGTGCACGAAGCGCGCGCCGTCGATGGTGCCGAGCCCGGACGCCAGGTCGTAGCCCTTGACGGCCTGGTAACCGGTCACCGTGTCCCAGGAGTTGTCACCCGTGGTCACGTCGGTGATGCCGCTCCACTGCGAGGGCAGCAGCGCCAGACCGTACATGCGCCAGTTGAGCTGCCCGAGCCGGTGGCCGGCCAGCTGGTCCGCCAGCGCGACGACCCCGGAGAAGATCGGGGTGGCCTCGCTGGTGCCGCCGGTGAGGTGCCAGCCGACCCGGGTCGGGTCGAAGGACTCGTACGTCCAGGCGGCGCCGTCCACGGCGGCGCTCATGCTGATGTCGGGGGTGCCGCGGTGGTTGCCGGTCACCTTGGCGACGCCGAGCTGGTACCACGGCCGCTCGAAGACGCCGGAGACGCCGCCGCCGGCCGCCCCGTAGTCGTCGTGCCAGACCTTGTCGGGCGCGGTGCGGGCGCCGTTGTTGTCCAGGGTCAGCTGGGTGCCGCCGACCGAGGTGACCAGCGGGTCGGAGGACGGCCAGGAGTTGACCTTGTACGGGTACAGGTCGCTGCCGTTCTCCATCGCGTCGGTCGCGCCGGCGTCGCCCGAGGCGGCGAGCACGGTGACGTCCTTGTCGGCGGCGGCCTGGAAGGCGTAGCGCAGGTCGGTCAGCGACTTGAAGTTGCCCTTGTCGAAGCCCGGGAAGGTGTTCTCGGTGGCGCCGAAGCTCTGCGAGATGACGTCCGCCCGGCCGGCCTTGATCAGGGCCTTCTCGGCGTCCATCATCTCCGGCAGGCCGGTGACGCCCTCGGTCTCCGCCACGCCGGTCTCGACCAGGACGATGTGCGCGCCGGGGGCCACCGCGTGCGCGTACTCCACGTCCAGGGTGGTCTCCCCGGCCCAGCCGGTGTGGTCACCGTTGGTCGGGTCGAAGGGCGGCACGTTGCCCCACTTGACCACCTCGACCTGGGTGTCCGGGATGCCCCACTGCTTGTCGAAGACCTCCAGGTCGTGCTGGATGGTCGGGGATCCGAACGAGTCCACGATGACGATGGTCCGGCCCTTGCCGGTGACACCCTCCTTGTAGAGCGGCCCGAGGTTGTACGCGGTCCGGTACTGCAGCGGCGAGTAGCAGTGGATGGCCAGCTGCGCCACGCAGTCGGACGTCGATATCGGCGCCGCGAGCGCCGCCCGGCTGATGTGGCCGCTGGACGCGGGCCGGACCTGGACGGCTGCCCGACCGCTCGGGTGGCCGGCCGCGGCGGCCGCGGTCTGCGCGGTGACGGTGGCGCCGGTGAGGGCGGTGGCCCCGACGGCGAACAGCGCCAGGGCGCGCGCGGTGACGGAGCGTCGGGTACCCGCGGTGACGGGGGTGATGCCCATGGGACTCCTCGGAAGGCTGGGAGCCGGCCGAGCCGGCCGGCCCCCATATCCCATCGGCAGCGGAGCGGGCCTTCCATAGTCAGACAGGGGCCGTTCGGATGGCCCCCGCAGGCCACGGGATCAGGTAAAGGGCAGCCCTGCTGTTGGTAACCCGGCTGTTCAGGCCGTCAGCTGGGGTAAAGATCAGCGCGCGCCGCCGTTCACGTAGAGCGTCTGGCCGCTGACGTACGAGGCGTCGTCGCCGGCCAGGAAGGCGACCACGGAGGCGATCTCCTCCGGCTGACCGACCCGGCGCAGCGGGGTGCGCTCGGCGACCTGCGCCTGGTGGTCCTCGGGGGAGGCACCGACCCGCTCGGCGGTGGCGGCGGTCATCGAGGTGGCGATGTAGCCGGGGGCGACGGCGTTGACGTTGATGTTGTACGGGCCGAGCTCGATCGCCAGGGTGGCGGTCAGACCCTGGATGCCGGCCTTGGCGGCGGCGTAGTTGGCCTGGCCGCGGTTGCCCAGGGCGGAGCGCGAGCTGAGCGAGACGATCTTGCCGTACCGCTGCTGCACCATGTACTTCTGTGCCACGTGGCTGCAGTTGTAGGCGCTGGTCAGGTTGACCGTCAGGACGGTGTCCCAGTCGCTCCTGGCCATCTTGAAGAACAGGTTGTCGCGGGTGATCCCGGCGTTGTTGACCAGGATGTGCAGGGCGCCGAGGTCCTCGACGACCTGCGCGAAGACCCGCTCCACCGCGTCGTAGTCGGCCACGTCGCAGGCGTACGCCCGCGCCGTGCCGCCCTTGGCGGTGATCGCGTCGACGGTCGCCTGCGCCCGCTCGGCGGCGAGGTCGAGGACGGCCACCGCCGCCCCTTCCTCGGCCAGCCGCCGTGCGGTGGCGGCGCCGATGCCCTGCGCGGCGCCGGTGACCACGGCGACCTTGCCTGCGAAACGAGTCACTGCGTTCTCCTCGGGGTGGGCCGGCCCGGGGTGTACGGGCCGGCCGGGACGGGGTGGTCCGGACGAGGGTGGTCCGGAGGGATGGTCCGGGCGGTGCGATCGGGACGGTGGTGGTGGCGGTGGCCGGGTCAGGCGCGCTCGACCAGGACGGCGGAGCCCTGCCCCACGCCCACGCACATGGTGGCCAGGCCCCGGCGGGCCCCGGTGCGCCGCATCCGGTGCAGCAGGGTGGTGAGGATCCGCGCACCCGAGCCGCCCAGCGGGTGGCCGAGCGCGATGGCGCCGCCGGACGGGTTGACCAGCTCCGGGTCGAAGCCGAGCTCCCGCACGCAGGCGAGTGCCTGGGCGGCGAAGGCCTCGTTGAACTCGGCCTCCTCGACGTCCTCGACCGACCAGCCCAGCCGGCCGAGCACCCGGCGGGTGGCGGGCACCGGGCCGATCCCCATGTGGTCCGGGTGGACCCCGGCCGAGGCACCGGCCGCGTACCGGCCGAGCGGGTCCAACCCCAGTTCGTTCAGGGCCTCTTCGCTCACCAGCAGGAGCGCGGCGGCGCCGTCGTTCATCGGCGAGGCGTTGCCCGCGGTGACGGTGCCGCCGGGCCGGAAGGCGGGCTTGAGGGCGGCCAGCCGGTCCGCGGTGGTGTCCTCGCGGATGCACTCGTCCTGGTCGACCGTCACCCCGTCCGCCCGCAGCACGGGCAGCAGTTCGGCGTCGAAGTCGCCGTTCTTGCGGGCCGCGGCGGCGCGGCGGTGGCTGCGCAGCGCGAAGGCGTCCTGGTCCTCGCGGGTGACCCCGTACCGGGCGGCGACCTCCTCGGCGGTCTCGCCCATCGACAGGACGCCGTGCAGGTCCTTCATCCGGGGGTTGGTGAGCCGCCAGCCGAGCCGGGTGTCGAAGGTCTCCATCCGGTGCGGCAGCGCCTCGTCGGGCCGCGGCAGCACGAACGGGGCCCGGCTCATCGACTCGCAGCCGCCCGCGACCACCACCTCGGCCTCGCCGGAGCCGATCGCCCGGGCGGCGGTGGTGACCGCCTCCATGCCCGAGGCGCACAGCCGGTTCAGGGTGGCGCCGGGCACCGAATCGGGCAGCCCGGCCAGCAGGACGGCCATCCGGGCCAGGTTGCGGTTGTCCTCCCCGGCCTGGTTGGCGGCGCCCCAGTAGACGTCGTCGATCCGGGCCGGGTCGAGCTGCGGCACCTGGTCGAGCAGGCCGCGCAGCACGGCGGCGGACAGGTCGTCGGGGCGGACGCCGGACAGCGCTCCGCGCAGCCGCCCGATCGGGGTGCGGCGGGCGGCGGCGAAGTAGACAGGGCGCACTTCTTCGGGCTCCTTATCGGGACGGGACCGGTGGTGGCGGCGGCACGGCCGCCCCACCCGGCTCAGAACGCGCTGACGCCGGTGAGGGCCCGGCCGATCAGCAGCTTGTGGATCTGGCTGGTGCCCTCGTACAGCGTCATCACCCGGGCGTCGCGCAGCAGCTTGCCGACCGGGTACTCGTCGATGAACCCGTACCCGCCGAACACCTGCAGCGCGTTGTTGGCGGCGCGCACGGCGGCCTCGGAGGCGTACAGCTTGGCGACCGAGGACTCGGTGGCGAACGGGAGCCCGCGGTCGATGTGGTCGGCGACCCGCCAGGTCAGCAGGCGGGCCGCCTCGACGTCCACCGCGATGTCCGAGATCAGCTCCTGGACCAGCTGGTGCGCGGCGATCGGCTTGCCGAACTGTTCGCGCTGCCCGGCGTAGCCGACCGCCGCGTCCAGGGCGGCCCGGGCGATGCCGACGCAGCCGGCGGCGACCGACATCCGGCCCTTGGCCAGGGCCGCCATCGCCACCGAGAAGCCCTTGCCCTCGGCGCCCAGCCGGGCGCTGTCGGGCACCCGGACGGCGTCGAAGCTCAGCTCGGCGGTGGCCTGGCCGCGCAGGCCGAGCTTGCCGTGCACCGGGCGGCGCTCGAAGCCGGGCAGGCCGGTCGGCACCAGGAAGGCGGTGATCCCGCGGTGCCCCGGGCCGCCGGTGCGGGCGAAGACCAGGGCGACCTCGGCCCAGGTGCCGTTGGTGATGAACATCTTGGCGCCGGTGATCAGCCAGTCGCCGCCGTCGCGGACCGCCCGGGTGGTCAGGTTCGCCGCGTCCGAGCCGGTGCCCGGCTCGGTGAGCGCGAAGCAGCCGAGCGCCTCGCCGGAGGTCAGCCGGGGCAGCCAGTCGCGCTTCTGCTCCTCGGTGCCGAACGCGTTGACGGACTTGGCCACCAGCCCGAGGGTGACCGAGACGATGCCGCGCACCGCCGAGTCGCCCCGGCCCAGCTCCTCCAGCACCAGGCAGTACGCGAGGTGGTCGCCGCCGCTGCCGCCGTACTCCTCCGGGAGGGTCAGGCCGAGGAAGCCCAGCTTCGCCAGCTTGCCGACCACGGCCGGGTCCACCGACTCGGCCCGGTCCCACTCGGCCGCGTACGGGGCGATCTCGCGGTCCGTGAAGGCGGCCGCCAGCTCGCGGACGGCGGACTGTTCGTCGGAGAGCTCCAGGTTCATGGCGGCGGACACCTCGATAAACTAGCGGTGCAAGTTTTACCCGGACTCTAACCCGCCCGGCCCCCGCTGCAAAGGGGCCCTGCCAGAATGTCGCCCTGTCGGCCAATCGGCCTGTCGACCGGAGGAGGCGAGCATGGCCCGACCCCGCACACCCCTGCTGAGCCGCGGGCGCATCGTGGCCGCCGCGCTCGCGCTGATCGACGCGGAGGGCCTGGACGCGCTCTCCACCCGCCGCCTGGCCACCCTGCTCTCGGTCAGCGGGCCCTCGCTCTACAACCACTTCGGCACCAAGGACGAGCTGCTGGACGCGGTGGTGGACAGCGTGATGGGCGAGGTCGACCTGTCGATGTTCGAGCGGCCGGCGCCCTGGGGCGAGGCCCTGCGCGACTGGGCCCGCTCCTACCGGGCCGCGCTCGCCGCCCACCCGCACATCGTGCCGGTGCTCGCCCAGGGGCCCGGCCGCCGGCCCAACGCGCTCCGGCTGGCGGACGCCGTGTTCGGCTGCCTGGTCGAGGCCGGCTGGCCGCGCGGCCAGGCGACCAGGATCGGCGCGCTGATGCGGTACTTCATCACCGGCTCGGCGCTCGGCTCGTTCGCCGCCGGCTTCCCCGAGGACGCCAAGCTGTACGCCGCCGACTACCCGCACCTCGGCGAGGCCCACCTGCTGGCCGAGCATCAGCGCCGGATCGACGAGGGCGCCTTCGAGACCGGGCTCCAGGCGCTGCTGGACGGACTCGACCTACGCTTCCGGCGGCTCACCGCCACCGACTGAGGCGGCCAGCGCCGCCCGGATCTCGGCCGCCGGGTCGCCCGCGTGGTAGATCCGCTCACCGGGCTCGATGCCGTCGAGGAACTCCTGGTAGCGCAGCGCCAGATGCAGGTGGAGCAGGGGCCGGGCGAGCTCCAGCGCCCGGGCCGGGTCGGAGCCGGGGGCCAGCGCCGACCAGGCCGCCACCCACCGGGCCCGGACGTCCGCCCAGCGCCGCTCGGGCAGGAACGCGCGCGGGCGCAGCCCGTCGAAGGCCGGGTGGCCGTGACAGGCGTCGGAGAAGTCCAGCACCACCGTCCGGCCGTCGTGGTGGCGCCAGTTGCCGGGGTGGAAGTCGCCGTGCAGCAGCGTGTGCGGGAGCCCGCAGGCGGCCAACTCCTCGACCAGGGCGGGCAGTCGGCCGACCAGGTGGTGGGCCCGGGCCAGCTCGTCGGCGGTCAGCTCGGTCACCGCGCCGCTCGCCAGCAGCCGTTCGGCGCGCCGGGGGAGGGTGGCGGGCGAGCGGTCGGGCAGGTCCGGCGCCCCGGAACGCCCCCGGTGCTCCGGCGGCCCGGCCAGCCGCGCCTGGACCGCCGCCCACCGGTCGACCGCGTCGAGCATCGCGTCCTCGGGCACGCCCCAGCAGTCCTCCCCGGGGACGTCCGCCAGCAGGAGCCGGTACCGCCCGGCGGCCAGCACCGCCGGGACCAGGCCCTCGTCCACGGCGGCGACCGCGCGGCAGACCTCGGCCTCCGGGGCCCCGAACGCCGGCGTGGTCTTCAACCAGGCCGCGCCGCCCGTGATCGGGATCCTGAGCAGGCACGACAGGTTCCAGCTGCGGATCTGCTCGGGGTCGCCGGCCGGCGGCCGGCCGGCTCCGGCCAGCTCCCGGCGGGCCCAGTCGAGCGCGGCCCGCAGGCCGTCCGGGGTGGCCCAGGCGGCCCGCAGCGGATGCCCGTCCGGCTCGGGCCGTCCTGCCGCGCCTGCCGGGGTGGCGCCGAACTCCCGGCCGTCCGGGCGGCGCAGGGCTTCGGCGTGGTACGTGACGGACCCTCCGCGGTCGCCGTCGCCGCCCTCGGCGCGGACCAGCCGCAGCACCAGCACCGGCACCCGCAGCACCGCGCTCAGGTGCGCGGCCACCGGCCGTACGTCGTGCCGCCACGGGGTGGCCACCGGGAACGGGCCGACGGCTCCGAGGTGCTCGCCCCGCCAGGTCACGACGGCGGTGACCAGCCGTCCGGAATCAGCATGCATCCGGGCATTGTGCGCGGCGGGCCGGCCGCGCGTCACCCGGTTTCCGGCCGGGGCTGGTCGTCAGGGTGGGCAGGTCACCAGAGCGGCCGGGTCACCAGGGCGGGCGGGGCAGGAACGCGGGGCGCAGCTCCGGGTCGACCGGGTCGTAGTAGCGGTGGTAGACGGGCGTGAGACCGCCGGAGACCGGCGGCACGATCCAGCTCCAGTCCGCCGGGGTGGGCCGGCCGAGCCGTCTCTCCTGCGCGATGTGTCTCAGGAACCGCTCCGACTCGGTGTGGTGGTCCGCCATGGTGACCCCGGCCTCCTGGAAGGAGTGCAGCACCGCGACGTTGAGCTCGACCAGGGCGCGGTCCCGCCAGAGCGTCCGCTCGCTCGAGGTGTCCAGGCCGAGCCGTTCGGCGACCACCGCCAGCATGTCGTACCGGTCGGCGTCGGCCAGGTTGCGGGCGCCGATCTCGGTGCCCATGTACCAGCCGTTGAACGGCGCCGTCGGGTAGTGCACCCCGCCGATCTCCAGCGCCATGTCACTGATCGCGGGCACCGTGTACCAGCGCAGCCCGAGCGCGGCGAACCAGCCGTGCTCGGGGTGGCTCAGCCGCACCTCGGCGACGGCGTCGTCCGGGAGTTCGTACCACTGCGGCCGCGCCCACGGCCCCGACCGGACCAGCAGCGGCAGCACGTCGAACCGGCCGTCGCGGCCCTTCCAGCCCAACGCGCGCGCCTGCTCCGCCAGTTGGGCACCGGCCGGATCGCCCAGCAGACCGCCGTCCGGCTGCCGGTGCCCCGCGTACCGCACCAGCTGCTGGTTGAGCACCCGCGGCGCTGGCCGGCCGGGCAGGTCCGGGGCGAACACCGAGATCACCGGTCGGATCCGGCCGCCGTTGCCCGCCGTCCGCAGATGCTCGAAGCAGTGCTCGGCGATCTCGTCCGGGGAGTCGACGTGCCGCAGGTCGCGCACCACCAGGCTGCGCCAGTACAGCCGGCCGATGCAGCGCGCGGAGTTCCGCCAGGCGACCCGCGCGCCGAAGGCGAGCTCCTCCGGGGTGTGCCGGTAGCTGCCGGTGCGGTCGATCTCCGCCAGCACCTCGCGGATCCGCTGCTCCGGATCGACGGGGCCGGGCCGCTCGTGGTGGAACTGCCGGACGAAGGCCACCGCCTCGGCGGCCAACCGGGCCTGGGCGGAGTCCGGCGTGGTGGCGGGTGGCATTGTGGCGGCCGGTGGTGCGGGGGCCGGATCGGGCCGGTGCGGCTCGTACCGGTCGTGGGTGTGCGGGGCGCCGGGGCCGGGGTGGATGTAGGGGCAGACCCCGACGGGCGCGGGCTTCCGGGTACGAAGGCGACTGAAGATCAAGAGCACATCCCTCCTGACCACATGGGTACCGGAGGCGCGTTCCCGGCCGCAGGGAGTGGGCGATTCGGGCCCCGGGCCCGGTCGAACGGCGCTAGGGTGCGACGCCGGAGGGCGCCCGCCGTGATGACGGGCGCCCCGGCGCCGCACGTCCCCGCGCCGCGGCCGCTTCGTGGCGGGGAGGGGTCAGCGCGGAACGGCGAGCGACAGCCCGAACCGGCCCTGCTCGTCCGTCCACCACTCGGCCAGCTCCAGCCCGGCGGCCTCCAGCTCGTCGGCGACCCGGGCGTGCCGGAACTTCGCCGACACCTCGGTCCGCAGCTCCTCGCCCTCCTCGAAGTGCACCGCGAGGTCGAGGGCCTGGATCTTCACCGTCTGGGTGCGGGTCGAGCGCAGCCGCATCTCGATCCACTCCTGCCGGGCGTCCCAGAGCGCCACGTGCTCGAAGGTGCCCGGGTCGAAGTCGGCGTTCAGCTCGCGGTTGAGCACGTTCAGCACGTTCTTGTTGAAGGCTGCCGTCACCCCGGCCGCGTCGTCGTACGCGGCGACCAGCACCTTGGGGTCCTTCACCAGGTCGGTGCCCAGCAGCAGGGCGTCGCCCGGTGCCATCAGCTTGCGCAGCCCGGTCAGGAACTCGGCCCGCTCGGCCGGCAGCAGGTTGCCGAGCGTGCCGCCGAGGAACGCCAGCACCTTGGGGCCGGCGCCGGTCGGCAGGCCGCGCCCGTGGGTGAAGTCCGACAGCACGGCGTGTACCGACAGGCCCGGGTACTCCTTGGTCAGCGACTTCCCGGCCGCGTCCAGCGCGCTCTCGCTGACGTCCACCGGGATGTAGGTCTCCAGGGTGCCCAGCTCCTGCAGCGCGTCCAGCAGCAGCCGGGTCTTCTCGGAGGAGCCGGAGCCCAGTTCGACCAGCGTCCTCGCCCGGGTGATCGCGGCGATCGCGCGGCTGCGGCTGGTCAGGATCTCCCGCTCGGCCCGGGTGGGGTAGTACTCCGGCAGGCGGGTGATCTCCTCGAACAGCTCGCTGCCCGCCGCGTCGTAGAACCACTTGGGTGGGAGGGTCTTGGGACTCGCGGTCAGGCCGTGCTGCACGTCGTGGCGTAGCGCGTGGCTGAAGTGGTCGGCGGGCAGCTGCCTGGTCAGATCGTAGGAGCTCACGGTCGGTGGTCCTCTCAACTGGTCGTCCGGGGCCGGCCGGTGGGCCGGGCGGGCGAGCGGTATCCGGTTCGGCCTGGGTGGATCGGTGTGGCTCGGATGGTCGGTGGTGCGGGTGCTGTTGGTGGCATCAGTGGCTTTGGGTGGCCGCTGCGGCCGGTCAGCTGGGCCGGAGCGGGTGGACGTCGACGCCGTTGCGGTCGGCGATCAGCAGGGAGTGGTCCGGTACCGGGATCCACCCCGGGCCGTCGTCGCCGGGCTCGGAGACGACCAGCACCGAGGCGCCGTCCGTCCCGGTGCCCCCGGTGCGGTGGAACAGGGTGTCGCCCCAGGTGGTCGCCGCGATCGACGTGCCGTCGGTCAGCAACAGGTTGAGCCGTGCCTCGCCGCACGCGGCCAGCGTCCGTACGGTGTCGGCCAGCGCGTCGCCCGGTGCGGCGCCGGCCCGTAGCCGGTGCAGCACCAGGGCCCACACCAGCGCCGAGTCGGTACGTGCCTCCAGCGCGAGCAGTTCGGCGGGCGGCAGCGCGGCGGCGGCCTTGTCGTACCGCTCGGGCCAGCCGGGCAGTGCGCCGTTGTGGCTGAACAGCCACGGCCCGGCCGCGAACGGGGCCGCCGCGTTCTCCCCGTCCGCGCAGCCCTCGGTGGCCGAGCGGACGGCGGCCAGCAGCGCCCGGGTGCGCACCACCCGGGCCAGGTCGGCGAACGACCGGTCGGCCCAGATCGGCCCGGACCGCCGGTACCGGGCGGGCACCTCGTCGCCGTCCGCGTACCAGCCGACCCCGAACCCGTCCACGTTCACCGTGCCGTAGCGCTGCGAACGCGGCGCCCAGGACTGCCGGTAGAGCCCGAACGGCGGCTCCACCAGCAGCTGCCCGATCGGTACGGCGTCGCCCAGATAGGCGAGATGGCGGCACATCAGGCGTCCTCGGCGGAGCGGGCGGTGCGGAACCCGGCGAAGATCTGCCGCCGGATCGGATAGTCCCAGTTGCGGAAGGTGCCCCGGCAGGCGACCGGCGCCACCGCGAACGAGCCGCCGCGCAGCACCTTGTACTCCGGCCCGAAGAACACCTCCGAGTACTCCTTGTACGGCCACGCCCGGAAGCCCGGGTACGGCAGGAAGTCGCTGGCCGTCCACTCCCACACGTCGCCCATCAACTGCCTTACGCCGTACGCCGAACCGCCCTCGGGGTAGCTGCCCACCGGCGCCGGCTGGAGGTGCCGCTGCCCCAGGTTGGCGTGTTCGGGGCCGGGGGAGGCGTCGCCCCACGGGAAGCGGCGGGAGCGTCCGGTCGCCGGATCGTGGCGGGCGGCCTTCTCCCACTCCGCCTCGGTCGGCAGCCGCCGACCGGCCCAGCGCGCGTAGGCGTCCGCCTCGTACCAACTGACATGCAGCACCGGCTCGTCCGGCGGCACCGGCTCCACCGCGCCGAACCTGCGGCGCAGCCACTGGCCGCCCTCGCTGGTCCAGAACAGCGGCGCGGACAGGTCGGCGCGCTGCCGGTGCTCCCAGCCCTCGGGCGTCCACCAGCGGGGTTCGTGGTACCCGCCGTCGGCGATGAACCGCAGGTAGTCGCCGTTGCTCACCGGCGTGGTGTCCAGCCGGAAGGCCGGGACGTCGACCTGGTGGGCGGGGCGCTCGTTGTCCAGCGCCCACGGCTCGGTGTCGGTGCCCATGGTGAACGGGCCCGCCGGGATCAGCACCTCCGCCGGCAGCAGCTCGGCGCCGGCCGGTGCGGGCGGGGGCGGGGCGGTCAGCGCCACCGGGCCGCGGCGCAGCTGGTGGGTGATCAGCATGGTCTCGTCGTGCTGCTGCTCGTGCTGGGCGATCAGGCCGAAGGCGAAGCCGTCGTCGAGCAGCAGGGTGCCCTCCAGCGGGCTGGCGGCGAGCAGGTCGAGCACCCGGCCGCGGACCTCGTGCGCGTACGCCCGCGCCTCGGCGGGCGGCAGCAGGGGGAGGGTCGGCCGCTCGGAACGCGGGTGCTCGAAGGCGTCGTACAGCGGGTCGATCTCGGGGTGCATGGGGTCGCGCCCGCCGACGTTGCGCAGCAGCCACAGTTCCTCCTGGTTGCCGATGTGCGCGAGGTCCCAGACCAGCGGCGACATCAGCGGGGAGTGCTGGGCGGTGAGGTCGTGGTCCTCGACGCAGTCGGTCAGCCGGGCGGTGCGCTCGCGGGCGGCGATCAGCTGGTCGGCGATCAGCTCGCGCAGCGCGGCGGCGGAGGGGGCGGCGGGGGGCGGGGGCGGCGGCGTTGTGGCGGGGGTGGCCTGGGCGCCCGGGGCGCCGGGTCCGGCGGCCGCGCGGGCGCCGGCGCGGGTGTTGGTGCGGGCGCCGGTGCGGGTGGTCGACGGTTCGGGCCGGTCGGTGTTCAGCACGGTGCGGCCTCCTCGGGTACGGGGCGGGCGCCCGCTCGCAGGGTGTCCAGCTGGTCGTCGGCGGGGCAGCGGCCGCGCGCCGGATAGCGCTCGGCGAAGGCGGTCAGGCGTTCGCGCAGGAGCTCGGCGCCCGCACCCCGGGACAGCGCGCGCTCGGCGGCGCCGAAGCAGGCGAGCGCGGCCCGGCGCAGCTCGGGGTCGGTCATGCCCAGAACGGCGGCCCGCTGCCACAGCGCGTTGCGGGGGGCGTTCGCGATGAAGTCGGCGCGGGCGGTGCCGCGGGCGTTCACGGAGCGGCGCATGTTCACGGCGCGGTCACCATTCACGGTGCGGCCGGCATTCACGGCTCGGTCACCGTTCACGGCTGCGCCAGCGTTCACAGATCGGTCAGCGTTCACGGCCGCGCCAGCGTTCACGCCTCGGTCACCATTCATGCCTTGGTCACCGTTCACGGATCCGCCGTCGTTCACGGTCGGGTGAATGGTCGCGCTCGTGTGAACGGTCCCGGGCTCGGAACCATTCACGCCAGCGTGAATGTTCACCCCGTCGCGAGCGCCCGCCCCACCGTGAGCATTCACCCCGGCGCCGACGTTCACCTTGTCGTGAGCGTTCACGCCACCGTGAATGTTCGCGCCACCGCGAGCGTCGACCCCCGCCACCGCGTGCAGCCGCTCGAGCGCCTCGAGCGCCTCGTCGGCCGCCACCGGGTCGTCCAGCAGCGCGCTGACGAGCGCCAGCGGGGTGAGCCAGCCGTCACCCGGCTGGGCGTCCAGCATCCGCAGCTCCATGTGCCCGCGCGGCCGTACCGGCGGGAACAGCGTGGTGCGGTGGTAGTCCAGGTCCGCCAGCGTGGCCGGCCGCTCGCCCGCCCCGCGCAGCCAGTCCCGGAAGGTCAGTCCGGTCGGCGCCGTCCACGGCAGCCCGTCCCGCCGCTGCACGCACAGCACCCTGGCGTCCAGCACGTACCGCGCCCAGGCCGTGCGCGGGTCGCCGTCACCGTTCGGCCGCGGCGCGAGCGTGCGGCTCGGGTCCATCCGCGACCACACCATCTGCCGGGTCGACCGGTAGCCGGTCGGGCGGCCGTCCAGCAGGGGCGAGTTGGCGAACGCCGCCACCAGCACCGGCCCGAGCAGGTGCACCAGCCGCCAGCGCGCCGCCAGCGACTGCGCGCCGCCCGCCGTCCCCGCATCCACACTGACCTGCACCGACGCGGTGCCGCACATCATGATCCGGCCCCACGGCCCGGCCTGGTCGAAGTACTTCTCCATCGCCACGTACCGGGGGTGGGCCAGCTGCATCCGGCGCTCGCGGGCCAGCGGATCGGTGCCGCTCCCGGTGAGGCACAGGCCCTGGGTGGCGTACGCGGCGCGGAGGGCCGCCTGGTCCCGCAGCAGATCGGTCGCGCAGCGGGCTGCGCCTTCGGCGGGCGGGGAGCTGAGCTCGACCTGTCCGCCGGGTTCGTGGGTGAGGGTGGCGCCGGCCGGGAGCCGGGGGTCCTCGGGGTGGCCGGGAAGCGTCGCGATCGCGGCGGCTGCCCGGGCCGGGTCGACCGGGGTGTCGGGACATCGGGAGTCATGCACGAACCACTCCGTCTCGACCCCGATCAGCCGCGGAGGCCCGATCTTGAAGCAGATCCCGGCCAGGTGTTCCTCGGCCGATGCCTCGGTCAGTGGGGTCACGCTCGGTGGCGGTTCCTGCTGTGCCGTTGCCTGGTGCGGACGTGCTGGTATCACCGGACTCACCATCCCTCGGTTCGCGACTCGCGCCCGGTTCTTCCTGCTCAGTCTGCAACGTGGCAAACCTTGCCGCCGCTCAGAGTCCTTCGGCGCTGGTCAGCCGGGTGAGCGCGAGCCGCAGCCGGGCCAGCGGCAGCGCGTAGTTGAGCCGGAGGCGGCCGTGCCCGGCGGCGCCGAAGTCGGATCCGTCCGCCAGTTCGACATCACGCTGGGTGAGCAGCGCCGCGCGCGTCCGATCGGGTGGCAGGTCGGCGGCGAGCCCGGCGCGCCGGCCCAGTGCGGCCGCGTCCAGCCACAGCAGGTACGAGGCCTGCGGCCGGGCCAGTACCGCACCGCCGTGCCCGCCGCCCCCGCCGTCCCCGTCGCCGAGGGCGGTCAGCGCCAGGTCCCGGGCTGCCACCAGGTGTCTCAGCAGCCCCTCCAGCCACTCCTCGCCCTCCGCCAGGGCCGCCCGCTGCGCCACCTGTTCCAGCAGGCCGCCCTCCCACAGGCCGTATCCGGCCATCACCGCAACCAGCCGCTCCCGCAGCCGCTCGTCCGGGACCAGCGCGAAGCAGCTCGGGATGCCCGAAGTGTTGAACGTCTTGCCGACCGAGTTGAGCGTCACCGTGCAGCGGACCGCCTCGGCCGACCCACCGCCGGCGCTCGCCCCGCGCCCCGCGCCGGGCCCCGCACCCGCCGCCACCGCGACGGCCACCGGGTGCCGGGCACCCGCGTCGGGATGGACCAGGTCGCCGTGGACCTCGTCCGAGATCAGCAACCCGCCGCACTGCGCCGCGAGTTCGGCCAGCGCCCGGATCTCCGCCGCCTGCCACAGCCGCCCGGACGGGTTGTGCGGGCTGCTCACCAGCACCGCCCCCGGCCGCAGCCGGGTGAACTCCGCCAGCGGCAGCCGGTAGCCGTCCTCGGTCGGGATCAACGGCACCTCCCGGTACGGCAGCCCGGCGGCCCGGCAGACCGGCCCGAACCCGCCCCACTCCGGCGACCCGAACACCACCGGACCGCGCGGCGCCGCGGCCTCCAGCAGCAGCCGGACGGCGGTCCGCGGCCCGAACGGCAGCAGCAGCACCCAGTCCGGGTCCACCTCCACCCCGTGCCGGCGCCGGTACCACGCGGCCACCAGCTGCCGCCCACCCGGATCGCACACCGTGTACCCGAAGGCGCGGTGCCCCGCGCGGGCAGCCAGCGCCGCACCCACGGCCGGCGGACCGGACAGGTCCATGTCCGCCAGGCCGAGCGCGATCCGCCCCGTCCCGGCTCGGGCCCACTTGCTGCTCCCCGTCCCGCTGCGGTCGAACGCCTCGAACACGGCTGCTCCCTCCCGTCACCAGGCCCGTCCCTGCACGGTACGGCCCTGCACAGCCCGCCCGGCCCACGCTACGGCGCTCCGCCGCGGCGGAGCCCGAGCAGCGCCGCAGCCACCCGCTGCCTGCTACCCGCGACCCGCCACCGACCGTAGCCACCCGAACGGGCTGCGGCACCCGGCGGACTCGCTCCCCGGACGGCTCCGACGCAGGCCGCCCCGACCCCGTAGCCTGCCCGCCAGGAGCGACCGGACGCCTACGACCGGGCGCCCGCGAGCGAATGGGGGGAGAGCGGCATGGCGGTGGCGCAGGGCGTCGAGAGCGCGGCGGACGAGCAGGGCGAGGAGGTCACGCTGTTCGTGGCCCGGCGGGTCGACCCCGGGCATGAGGAGTCCTTCGAGTCCTGGGCCGCGGGCATCCTCGGTGCCGCCGCCGACCACCCGGGCAACCTGGGCACCGGGCTGCTCCGTCCGGCCGCCGCGGGCGATCCGTGGCACCTGCTGCTGCACTTCCGCGACGCCGAGGCGTTCCGCGCCTGGCAGGCCTCACCCGCCCGGGCGGCCTGCTTCGCCCGGGTGGACGGTCACCACGTGGAGGTCGCCCGACGCGAACTCCACGGCATGGAAGGCTGGTTCGCGACCACCCCGACCGGGGCCCGGCGCACCCCGCCGGCCCGCTGGAAGATGGCAGTGGCCTCCACGGTGGCGATCGCCCCGCTGACCCTGACCGCGAACCTGCTGCTCACCCCGCACCTGGCCGGCCTGCCGGTGGTCCTGCGCACCCTGCTGCTCGCGCCGCTGATCAGCACATTGATGACCTACCTCGCCCTGCCCGCCGTCACCCGGCTGCTCCGCCGCTGGCTGTTCCCGGCCTGAGCGGGCCCGGCGGCCCGGCGGCCGGCGCGGCCGACCAGGCCAGGAACCAGCTCAGACGATCGGAGGCCGGCCCGCCCGGGTCAGGCGCCACACCGTCCGCCAGCTCATCGGCCGGCGCTCCGACCGGTCCCCGCGCAACCCCTCGGCCAGGCCGCGGTACCAGACCCCGAGATTCCCGGAGGACCGGAACCGCCAGCTGCTGATCACCGTCCAGACGCCGAGGTACACCGGGACCAGCGGGAGCGGCAGCAGCCGCCGGGCGACCCAGACCCGGTTGCGCGCCACCATCCGGTAGTACGGCCCGTGCCGGGCGGGATCGGTCGCGGGGTGGTGCACCCGGACGTCCGCCGCGTACCAGCCGATCCGGCCCGCGTCCCAGAGGTGCCAGGCGAGCCAGATGCCCTCGTGGAACAGGAAGAAGTGGCCGGGCCAGCCGCCGACGGCCTCGAAATCGGCCCGGCGGACGAGCACGATTCCCTCGGCCATCACGGTGACGACGCCGGGCCTGGCCGCGTCCTTCGACCGGAGCCGCGGCACCCACCGACCGAGCGTGGTGCCGGTGGCGGGGTCCATGATCCGGGGCTGGACGTAGGCGGCGAGCGGATGCCGTTCGAACTCGGCGGCGAGCCGGGCGAGCGTGTCCGGAGCCGGCAGCACGGCGTCGTTGTCGAAGAACAGGATGAACTCGCCCGCACCGGCGCCCGCACCGGCTTCAGCGCCCATGCCGCCGAACGCCTCCGCGCCGACGTTACGGCCGCCGGGGATGCCCAGGTTCTCCGGCAGCGACACCGCCTCGACCCCCGGTGGGACCAGGTCCGGCACGCAGCCGTTGCCGACGATCACCACCCGGAGATCCACCTCGCGCTGCGCGTGCAACGAGTCCACGGCCGCACGGAGTTCGGCGGCCCGGTCGTTCATCGTGAGCAGTACCGCGTCGATGCTCGGCCTGCGGGGGATGTCCACGGCTCCGGTCCTCGGCATACGGCCATCCAACCGCATGGCCGCCGGGGATCCGGCCTCGCCGGACGGCTTCAGCGCGGCGGTCGCGAATAAATGGGTTGCGCCGTGGGGCCGGGCGGCTAGGGTACTGACGTTCTCGCGGATCCTGTGCGAGGGCCCGATGTCGAGGAGGTGTGTCCGGATGGTTGCCGCCGTGTCGCGGCGCGCCTTGGTGTGCGCGCCATACGCCCTCCTCGTACGTCATCTCCCCACCGGCTGACAGCGCGTCGTACCGGACGCGCCCCGGTGGGCCACTCCTCAGGAGCCACCGCAGTGCGCGAGCGCTTTGCCGACAGCGATTCCTTCTCCCGTATCCGCCCCAAGGGCGGGGCCCGGCGCGGCCGCCGGTCCGACCGGTTCGACGACTACGAACCCGAGTACTTCCCCTCCGAGCAGGCCGAACTCCCGGAGGAATCGGACGACTTCGCGACCGCCCCGGTGACCGACGGCCCCGCCGAGGGCGACCGCTGGTCCACCTGGGACCGGTCCACCCCCACCGAGAAGGGGCCCGAGCCGCGCCCCGACTGGGTGGTGACCGAACTGGCCGCCGTGGACACCGAACTCGGCATCGTGAAGACCGGCAAGGAGGCCGACGTCTTCCTGCTGGAACGCGCGGTGCCGGGCACCGAGCGGCGCACGCTGATGGCCGCGAAGCGCTACCGGGACGCCCAGCACCGCATGTTCCACCGCGACTCCGGCTACCTGGAGGGCCGCCAGCACAAGGAGTCCCGGGTGTCCCGCGCGATGGCCAAGCGCACCGCGTTCGGCAAGGAGGCGATCGCCGGGCAGTGGGCGGCGGCCGAGTTCGGGGCGCTGTGCCGGCTCTGGTCGGCCGGGGTCGCCGTCCCGTACCCGGTGCAGATCACCGGGACCGAGATCCTGATGGAGTTCGTCGGTGACACGGGTGGCGCCGCCGCGCCCCGGCTGGCCCAACTCCGCGCCGAGGAGGCCGATATCGAGGACCTCTGGGAGCAGCTCGGCCGGAGCCTCTCGCTGTTCGCGGTCGGCGGGTACGCGCACGGCGACCTGTCCGCCTACAACATCCTGGTCCACCGGGGACGGCTGGTGATCATCGATGTGCCGCAGATCGTGGACGTGATCGCCAACCCGCGCGGACTCTCCTTCCTGGAGCGGGACGTGCGCAACGTCGGTGCCTGGTTCGCCTCCCGTGGCCTGCCCGAGAAGCGGGTCGAGGAACTGGTCGAGTCACTCGCGGCCGACGCCCGCCTGCGCTGACCCGTCCGGTCCCTACCGGCCCCGCCCGGGCCGCTGCAAGGGCCCCCGCCCGGCGGGGCCGGCCGGGGCCGGGCAGCGCAGGTGCTGGTCGACCGCCTCGGCCCGGTCGTTGATCGCGCGGACCGGGCGGCCGAGCACGTAGTCGCGACAGTCTACGCAGTACCCCATGGTCCGTTCGGTGGGCGCCCGTTCGGCCACGGCGGCCGGCCCCGTGGCGCTGCTCGGTTCAGCCACGGGCCCGCCCCTCGTCGACGTACCGGCGGGCCCGGATCCACTGTTCGGCGCTGCCCTGGAGCGAGTAGCGCTCCAGCTCGCCGGCGGTCTCCACCCATGCGCCGCCGTGGTGGAGGTCGCGGATGCCCCAGAGCACCCGGCCCAGGGCGTCGGGCGGGAACCGGTCGACCTGATAGCGGCCAGGCTTCCAGCGGTGCTCGGTCATGGCGCGCCGCCGGGGCCGGATCCCGTTGCGGGGCAGGGGAGTTGGCGGGTGGTCACAGGTCCTCCTGGATCTCGACCCAGATCTGGGTCAGCCCTGCGGCGCCGGACGCGCCCCAGCGGTCGGCCACCGTGATGGCGCCGAGGATGTCGGCCCACCGCTCGGGGCCGCAGTCGGCGGGGACGGGTGCGCTGATCCGCAGGCCCGCTTCGGTGCGGTGCGCGGCGGCCGGCTCCCCGGTGGCCCGTTCGATGGCACTCCGCAGAGCGGCCGCGCGCGCACTGATCTGCACCGAGCTCCCCTATAGGTACGGTTGAACAGTATCGATACAGTACCCCCACCCGCGCTACCGTGTCACCCAGGTCATACCGATGCAGTAGAGAGGGACTCCGTGACGGACACCCCGCCGTACCTCCGCATCGCGGACGAGCTGCGCGCCCGGATCGTCGATGGTGGGGTGGTGGCAGGCGAACGCCTCCCGTCGATCAGCGAACTGGCCGACGAGTACGGCTACTCGGGCGGGGTCGCCCAGCGGGCGTACGGCATCCTGATCGAGGAGAACCTGGTGGTGGCGAAGCCCGGCGCCGGCTACTTCGTCCAGTCGCAGGAGCCGCCGACGTTCCTGGTGCGGCATCAGCGGGTCGGCCCGGGGCGGGGATCGCCCATCCGGGCGATGCTCGCCGAGCAGGGGGTGGAGGCGACCCGCCGCACCGAGTCCTCGACGGCCAGGGCGGACGCGGCGATCGCCGCCCGGCTCGGCATCGCGGTCGGCGAGCCGGTGGTGCACACCGGGTACGTCCATCTCGCCGACGGGGTGCCGGTGCAGCTCACCGAGTCGTGGGAGCCGATGTCCGTCACCGGGAACAGCCTGATCGTCCTCCCGGAGGCCGGCCCGCACGGCGGTATCGGCATCGCCGACCGGATGGCCGTGATCGGGATCGAGGTCGGCCTCCCGGTCGAGCGGGTGAGCGCCCGTCAGGCCACCCGCCAGGAGGCGCAGAAACTCGCGGTCCAGCCCGGGGTGGTGGTGCTGGCCGTCGAGCGCACCCACTACGACCAGGCCACCGGTCGGCCGGTGGAGACCGCCGACATCCTGCTGCTCGGCTCGCGCTGGGTCGTCGAGTACGGCCGCCGGCCCGAGCCCGCCGGGTCCTGACGCCGAAGCCGGAACCCACCCGGGCTCCCGGGTCCGGCAACGGGCCCGGCCGGCGGGGCTGGCGGGTGTGGCCGGCACGGGCGGCGGGAGCGCTCCCACTCCAGACCCCGCCTTCACCTTCCGAACTCTGCCGCACCGCTTGACGGTTGACCGCGTGCATGGCTTGATAAGCGATGAGCTCAGAACCCCCGCCCGGAACGGGCGAGTTCTGGCTGCGCCGCCGCGATCGCCGGCCCGGTCCACACTCCGCACGACGCCGGATCGCACGAACGCACGATGGGAGCGCTCCCACTTCGCACCACCGGCTCCCACCGCCGGCACCACCCCCGCACCGCACGTCAGGATCCACCCCCCCACCCGAAGGGATCCCCAAGTGCCATCCCCTCTCCTGCGCATACTCCGCGCCGCCCTCGCCGTCACGGCCGTCACCGCCGCCGGTGTCCTGCCCGCGGCCGCCGCCCAGCCGGACCGACCCGCCACCTCCGCAGCCGGATCGGCCCAGGCCGTGGACGCGGCCCGGGTCGACAACCCGTACGCGGGCGCCGGTGTCTACGTGAACCCCGAGTGGTCCGCCCACGCGGCGGCCGAGCCCGGCGGAAGCGCGGTGGCGGGCCAGCCCACCGCCGTCTGGCTGGACCGGATCGCCGCCATCCAGGGCGGTCCGGGCGCGATGGGGCTGCGCGCCCACCTGGACGCCGCCGTCACCCAGGCGGCCGGCCGGCCGTTCGTCGTCCAGCTGGTGATCTACGACCTGCCGGGCCGGGACTGCGCCGCCCTGGCTTCGAACGGTGAACTCGGGCCGACCGAACTCGGCCGCTACAAGAGCGAGTTCATCGACCCGATCGCCGCCGCGCTGGCCGACCCGGCGTACGCCGGACTGCGGATCGTCAACACCATCGAGATCGACTCGCTGCCCAACCTGGTGACCAACGCCGGCGGCACCGCGACCGCGACGCCGCAGTGCGACACCATGAAGGCGAACGGCAACTACGTCAACGGCGTCGGCTACGCGCTCGCCAAGCTCGGCGCCGTGCCCAACGTCTACAACTACATCGACGCCGGACACCACGGCTGGCTCGGCTGGGACTCCAACCTCGACCCGTCCGTCCAGCTCCTGCACCAGGCGGCCACCTCCTCCGGCAGCACGGTCGCGAACGTCCAGGGCTTCGTCGTCAACACCGCCAACTACTCGGCGCTCAAGGAGCCGAACTTCACCATCGACGACTCCGTCAACGGCACCTCCGTGCGGCAGAGCAAGTGGGTCGACTGGAACCGGTACGTCGACGAGCTCTCCTACGCCCAGGCCTTCCGGCAGCGGGCGGTCGCGGCCGGCTTCGACGCCGGTGTCGGGATGCTGATCGACACCTCCCGCAACGGCTGGGGCGGCTCCGCGCGGCCCGCCGGACCGGGGGCGCGTACCAGCGTGGACAGTTACGTCGACGGCGGCCGGATCGACCGCCGGTTCCAGTCCGGCAACTGGTGCAACCAGTCCGGCGCCGGGCTCGGCGAGCGGCCCGCGGCGGCCCCGCAGCCCGGGGTCGACGCGTACGTGTGGGTGAAGCCGCCGGGTGAGTCGGACGGCGCCAGCTCGCAGATCGCCAACGACGAAGGCAAGGGCTTCGACCGGATGTGCGACCCGACCTACACCGGCAACGCCCGCAACGGCAACCAGATGTCCGGCGCGCTGCCGAACTCCCCGCTGGCCGGGCACTGGTTCTCGGCCCAGTTCCAGGAGTTGCTGCGCAACGCCTACCCGCCCCTGGGCGGCAGCGGCGGCGGCGACACCACCGCGCCGACCGCCCCCACCGCGCTGCGCTCGACGGCGGTCACCTCCTCGGGCGTGTCGCTGGCCTGGGCGGCCGCCACCGACAACGTCGGCGTCACCGGCTACGACGTCTACCGGGGCGGCGTGCAGATCGGCTCGACCACGGGCACCTCGTACGCCGACAGCGGGCTGACCGCCTCGACGGCGTACAGCTACGCGGTGCGGGCCCGGGACGCGGCGGGCAACGCCTCGGCGCTCTCGACGGCCCTGGTGGTGAGTACGAGCGCGGGCAGCGGCGGGGGCGGCGGCAACGCGGGCTGCGCGGCGACCTACACCGTCAGCAGCGACTGGGGTGCGGGCTTCAACGCCGATGTCACCGTCACCAACACCGGCTCCGCGGCCACCACTTCCTGGAAGGTCACCTGGACCTGGGCCGGGAACCAGCAGGTCACCAACCTCTGGAACGGCGGCCTGACCCAGGCCGGCCGGGCGGTCACCGTGGTCAACGCCGGGTACAACGGCGCGCTGGCGCCGGGCGGCACGGCGGGCTTCGGCTTCGGGGCGTCCTACTCGGGCGCCAACCCGGCCCCGACGCTCACCTGCACGGCCGGCTGACCGGCTGACCGGCCACGCGGCCGCTGCGCCGTACGGGTGAAACGGCCCGGCTCCGCTCCGGCGGGGCCGGGCTCCCGCACGCGACCGACCGCCCGCGACCGACCGCCCGCGACCGCCCGGCCCCGGCGCCTCAGGCCGACAGCCGGCGCTCCAGCGGGGTGCGGAACCGCGGCGTGATCCGGGTCGCGCCGACCCAGTCCTGCAGCCGGGCGGCCTCGGTGCCGATCGCCGACTCCGCCTCCCGGCCGACCTGCTCCAGCAGTTCCCAGCGGATCTCGCCGTCCGCCCGCTGCGCCCAGCCGCCGACGATCCGGCCGTCCACCCACACCGTCGGGCCGATGTTCCCGGAGCGGTCGAAGAGTTCGGCCACGTGCGCGTCGGGCAGGAACCAGTCCCGGTACCTGGTCCCCATCGGTGCGGGGTCGAGCCCGGGGAGCAGCGCGACCCACGGCGCGGGCCCGTCCACCTCCCCGGTGTCCCCGGGCAGCACGAAGCCCTCGCCCTCGGTGAGCGCGACCGCCACCGCGTCGCAGGCGGCGAGCGCCGCCCGGACCTCGCGCAGCCCCCAGCCGGTCCACCAGCGCAGGTCCTCCACGGTGGCCGGGCCGTACGTGGCGAGCCAGTGCGCGGCCAGCGCGGCCTGCGCCCCGGCGACCGGGGCCTCGGGGTACGGCGGGTGGGGCGCCCACTGGTGCTGGCCGCTGGTCCAGCCGCCCAGCGGGCGGCGGCGGACGATCGTGCCCTCCATCCCGAGCACCCGCAGCAGCCGCACCCCGACGGTCTGGGTCGCCTGGTACGGCTTGCCCACCGCCACCTCGATGCCCTCGCGCAGCCCCGGGACCAGCTGGCCGAGCCGGGCGCCGGACGCCTCGCCGGCCGCCGCGAGCGCGGTCAGCACCTCCCGCTCCACGCCGGCCAGCCAGTCGGTGTCGAAACCGCCCCGGGCCGCGAACTCGGTGAGCCCGCGGCGCTCCTTGGCGGCCACCTTGCGGGTGGTGGACGCCTGCACGGTGGCCGCCAGGCCGGCCGGCACCACGAACAGGGTGTGCCGCATGCCGTGCATCCGCACCAGCGTGCCGTCCTGGTACAGCGCCCGCTCCACGGCGGCCACCGGGTCCGGTTCCGCCAGGCGCGCGGCCGCCGACAGGAAGACGCTGGCCGGGTCGCTCGCGTGCAGCGCGACCACGGCCTGCGCCACCCGTTCGGGGGTGTCCGCCCGGTGCGCCGGCGCCAGCAACTGCCGTACCCCCAGCCGGGTCCGGCGCTGCGCGTCGTCGATGGTCGGCCGAGCGGTCACCGGTTCCTCCAGGGGCTCGTGATGCGTACGGGGTCGATTCTGGCGCACCACCGCCCCGCACCACCGCCCCGCACCACCGCCCCGCACCACCCTCCCGCACCGCCGCCTCCGTGCCGTGGCGCCGGACCGCGGCGGACCGTGCGCGCGGCCGGTTCAGGACTCCAGCAGCGCGAAGGCCGAGTTGACCAGGGCCACGTGGGTGAACGCCTGCGGCGTGTTGCCGAGTTGGCGCCGTTCGGCCGGGTCCCACTGCTCGGAGAGCAGGCCCAGGTCGTTGCCGAGCGCCACCACGCGGGTGAACAGCTCGCGGGCCTCGTCCCGCCGGCCGATCGCCACCAGGGCGTCGGCCAGCCAGAACGAGCAGGCCAGGAAGGCGCCTTCGGAGCCCGGCAGGCCGTCCGCGTCCGGGCCGGTGCGGTAGCGCCGGACGAAGCCGCCGTGGTCGAGCTCGGTGCGGACGGCCTCGACGGTGCGCACCACCCGCGGGTCGTCCGGCGGCAGGAAGCCGGTCTTCACGATGAACAGGGTGGCGGCGTCCAACTCCTTGCCGCCGTAGTGCTGGACGAACACCCCGCGGCCCCGGTGGTAGCCGTTGGCGCAGACGTCCGCGTGCACCTGGTCACGCATGGCGCGCCAGCGGTCGACCGGGGCGGGCAGGCCGGTGGCCTCCGCCATCCGGACGGCGCGGTCGGCGGCCACCCAGGACATCACCTTGGAGTGCACGAAGTGCCGTCGCCCGCCGCGGACCTCCCACAGCCCCTCGTCCGGGTCCGGCCAGTGCCGTTCCAGGTAGCTCATCAGGCTGCGCAGCAGGCTCCAGACCTGCCGCTCCATCGGGATGCCGGCCTGCAGGGCCAGGTGCAGGGTGTCCACCACCTCGCCGTAGACGTCGAGCTGGAGCTGGTGGACGGCGGCGTTGCCGAACCGCACCGGCGCCGAATCTCGGTATCCGGGAAGCCAGTTGGCGACCGTCTCGGGCAGGCCGCGCTCGCCGGCCACCCCGTAGACGGTCTGCAGGTCGCCCGGGTCGCCGGCGATCGCCCGCAGCAGCCACTTGCGCCAGGCGGCCGCCTCGTCGCGGAACCCGCTGCGGAGCAGGGCGGACAGCGTCATGCTGGAGTCGCGCAGCCAGCAGAAGCGGTAGTCCCAGTTGCGCCGGCCCCCGATCAGCTCGGGGAGCGAGGCGGTGGGTGCGGCGACGATGCCGCCGGTGGGCTCGTACGCGAGCGCCTTGAGGGTGATGAGTGAGCGCAGCACCGCGTCCTGCCACTCGCCGGCGTAGCGGCAGTTGGCGGCCCAGTCGCGCCAGGCCAGCACCGTGCGCTCCAGCGCCTGCCCGGGGTCGGTGCGGGAGGCCATGTGCTGGTGGGAGGGCTGCCAGGTGAGCACGAACGGCACCTGCCGGCCGGCCTGCACGGTGAACTCGGAGACGGTGGCGCCGTCCTGGCCGTAGGTGTGCACCCCGGGCGGGACCCGCAGCCAGGCGGAGTCGGGGCCGGCCACGGCGACCCGGTGGTGCTCGGTGCGCCGCACCCAGGGGGCGACCCGGCCGTGGTTGAACCGCAGCCGCAGCTCGCCGCGGATCGCGACCTCGCCGCGCAGCCCCTCGACGATCCGCACCAGCTGCGGGACCCGGTCGCGGTGCGGCATGAAGTCGGTGATCCGGACGGCGCCCTCGGGTGTCTCCCAGTCGCTCTCCAGCACCAGGCTGTGCTGCCGGTACCGGCGGCCGGTGCACTCGGCGCCGCCGACGGGGGCCAGCCGCCAGGCGCCGTGCCGGGCGTCGCCGAGCAGCCCGGCGAAGCAGGCGGGGGAGTCGAACCGCGGCAGGCAGAGCCAGTCGACCGAACCGTCCCTGCCGACCAGGGCGGCGGTCTGGAGGTCACCGATGAGGGCGTAGTCCTCGATGCTTCCGGCCATTTGCCCCCATTGTGCGTCGAGGTCGCGGGAGCGGCAGCGGGAGCGCGGGGGAGTGCCGGTGCGAGCGCCGGTGCGAGGGCCGCTCCGGGGGGCCGGGCCGTGCGGGTACGACGGGTCACCGCACCGCTCCGGGCTGCAAACTCGACTTGCAAAGAAGATCGTAGGATAGGAAGATCTTTATGGCCTGTTGTCTTTTCCCATTGCCGGAAGGGGTGCCGTGATGCGGCAACCGAACTGGGTGCCCGCCGGAACGGATCTCGACAAGCCGAACGCGGCCCGGGTCTACGACTACTACCTGGGCGGATCGCACAACTTCGAGGCCGATCGCGAGATGGCCCGCAAGGCGATGGAACTCTGGCCCGACCTGCCGCAGATCATGCGCGCCAACCGGGCGTTCCTGCGCCGCGCCGTGCAGCACCTCGCCGAGCAGGGCTACACCCGGTTCCTGGACATCGGCTCCGGCATCCCCACCTTCGGCCCGGTGCACGAGGCCGCCCGGGCGATCCGGCCGGACGCCCGGGTGGTGTACGTCGACCTGGACCCGGTCGCGGTCGCGCACAGCCGGTTGATCCTCAAGGACGACGAACTCAGCTCGGTGATCGAGGGCGACCTGCGGGACGTGCCGGACCTGCTCTCCCGCCCCGAGGTGGTCGAGCTGCTGGCCCCGGGCGAGCCGGTGGTCCTGCTGCTGGTCGCCGTCCTGCACTTCGTCAAGGACGAGGACGAGCCGGAGAAGCTGGTACGACAGCTGCGGGACGCGCTGCCGCCGGGCAGCGCCCTGGTGCTCTCGCACGCCTCGCTGGAGGGCCGCCCGGACCAGGCGGGCCCGCACCAGGACCTCTACAAGCGCACCCCGACCCCGCTCACCATGCGGCCGGTCGAGCGGATCACCGGGCTGTTCGAGGGCTTCGAGCTGCTCGAACCCGGCGTGGTCTACCTGCCCGAGTGGCGGCCGGACGCGCCGGACGCCGTCGGCGCGCACCCCGAGCGGATGACCGGCGTGGCCGGCGTCGGAAGACTGCCGTGAGCGGGGAGCTGTCGGAGGCGGGAGCCGGCAGCGGACCCGCCTTCCACGACGCCTGGTCCGGGCTGCTGCGCGCCGGCCACGGCAGCGCGGTGCACCCCGGCACCCTGAGCCGGCTGGCCGACCGGACGGCGGAGCTGCTCCACCGGGCCCAGCACGGCGAGCCCTTCGACGCCCGCGCGGCCGAACAGGCGGGCGCGATGCTGGTCGACTCGCACTTCACCGACCCCGCGGTGCTGGCCCGGGCCGTCGAGCTGCTCCAGGAGTTCCCGGTGCGCGACGGCCGCGGGCCCGCGCTCTGCGGGGCCTTCGCGGCCGGCTGGGCGGCCGCGCTGCGCGAACGCACGCTGCGAGAGCAGGAGGCCATCCGGCTGGCCGCGGACACCGCCCGGCAGGAGATCGAGCGGGCCCTGAGGTCCTCCGAGGCCCGCTTCCGGGCCCTGTTCGAGAGCGCCGCGATCGGGATCGGCCTCGGCGACACCGAGGGCAACATCCTGGCCGTGAACCGCGCCCTCCAGGAGATCTTCGGCGCCGACCCGCAGGACATGCAGGGCCGCCGGGTCAACGACCTCGTCCACCCCGAGGACACCCCGGGGGTCTGGGAGGCGTACGAGGACCTGATCAGCGGCAAGCGGGACTACTTCCAGTTCGACAAGCCGTACTACCGGCACGACGGCGAGGTGGTGTGGACCCACCTGACGGTGTCGCTGATCCGCGACGAGGAGGGCGTGCCGCAGTACCAGGTGGCGATGCTGGAGGACATCACCGACCGCTACCGGCTCCAGGAACGGCTGCGCCACCAGGCCACCCACGACCCGTTGACGGGGCTGCCCAACCGGGCGGCCTTCTTCGAACGCCTGGAGGGGCTGTTCGAGGATCCGGAGCCGGGTGCCAGGTTCGGCCTGTGCTACGTCGACCTGGACGGTTTCAAGGTGGTCAACGACAGCCTCGGCCACGACATGGGTGACCAGCTGCTGGCCGCCGTGGCGGCCCGGCTGGACGCCGCCCTGACCCCGCTCGGCCACATGGTCGCCCGGCTGGGCGGCGACGAGTTCGTGGTGCTGCTGGAGAACTGCCGGGGCGAGCAGGAGGCCGTGGCGGCCGCCAAGACCGTCCTGGCGGCACTGGCCAAACCGGTGCTGATCGGCGACCACAAGCTGGCGGTCGGCGCCAGCGTCGGGGTGCTGGAGCGGCGGATCGCCACCACCACGCCGGGCGCCGCGGTCCGCGCCGCCGACCTCACGCTCTACCGGGCCAAGGAGGCCGGCCGGGGCCGCTGGACCCTGTTCGACCCGAAGGAGAACGCCCGCGCGGTCAGCCGTTACGCGGTCTCCGTGCGGATGCCGTCCGCGCTCGACCGGGGCGAGTTCTTCATCGACTACCAGCCGATGGTCGACCTGGCGGACGGTTCGCTGGTGGCGGTCGAGGCGCTGGTGCGCTGGCGCCACCCGCAGCTCGGGGTCCTCGGCCCGGAGGAGTTCGTCGGCGTCGCCGAGGAGACCGGGCTGATCATGCCGCTCGGCCGCTGGGTGCTGGAGCAGGCGTGCGGTCAGGCCGCGGACTGGGTCGACCGGTTCGGCAGTCGGGCGCCGAAGCTGAGCGTCAACCTGGCGGTCCGTCAGGCCCGCAACGCCGGGCTGGTCGGGGACATCGAACGGATCCTGCGCGGCACCCGGCTCGACCCGGCGATGCTCCAGCTGGAGATCACCGAGTCCACCGTGGTCGGCCCCGAGGACGAGGCGCTCAAGGCGCTGCACGCGGTGGTGGACATGGGCGTCTCGCTCGCGGTGGACGACTTCGGCACCGGCTGGTCCAACCTGGCCTACCTGCGCGACCTCCCGGTGTCCGGGCTGAAGATCGCGGGCTCCTTCGTCGGCGACCTGCACGACCCGGCCAAGGACACCCACCTGGGCTGGCGGATCGTCAGCGGCCTGGTCTCGCTCGCCCACACCCTCGGACTGACCGTCACCGCGGAGGGCGTGGAGAGCCGCGCGGACGCCGAACGGCTCCGCCTGATGGGCTGCGACTGGGCCCAGGGCTGGCACTTCGGCCGCCCGGTCCGCCCGGGC
Source organism: Kitasatospora sp. NPDC094015 (assembly GCF_040304075.1). Lineage (NCBI taxonomy): Bacteria > Bacillati > Actinomycetota > Actinomycetes > Kitasatosporales > Streptomycetaceae > Kitasatospora > Kitasatospora sp. NPDC094015. The sequence goes on along the minus strand of NZ_JBEOUL010000001.1, from coordinate 52,328 downwards.
GAGATCGCCCGCCGCATCGCCGAGGCCAGCCTCCCCGAACAGGACCTCGCCCACGAGGCCTGAGCCGCCCGTCCCGACCCCCGGACTCCCCACCCGCCACGACCTGAGCCCCACCCGCCCAGGACCCGCGGCGAACCCCCAACGCTCCACCCCCGCCCGGCCCGCCGCAGGCGTCACCCAGCGTTACCGGTAGCGCAAAGTAAGAAAAATCGGACAAAACCCCTTGACGCCCCCCGCCCCGGCTGATGTGATGAAGCCCTGGCACCGCCTCACGGCGGACGTACATATCACGCCAGTTGCTGTAAGTGTCGGCGCTTCGGCGCCCGAGACCGGTCGGCGCACCCGAGGGGCTTCGGGGGAGCAGGACAGAAGCCCGTGGCGCCGGTGGGGCCCGTGTCTCCGCTTTCCCCCCCGGGGCATCCACCCGCCCCGTCAGGTACCCGTGTGCCGGGCCTCTGAGCGCCCGGTGCCCTTCCAAGGGACTGCCCGCGATGAGCACCACGCTGCCTCCTGACAACGTCCTTCCCTACCCGGGCCCCGAAGGCCGCCCGATGCGCCGTGCCTCCGACCGGCCCGTCACCCGGCCACCGATGCGCAGAGCCTCCGACTTCGCCGTCAGCCACAGCGTCAGCCTGGTCATCCCGGCGCACAACGAGGCCCGCAACATCCCCTGGGTCTTCGAGCAGATCCCGCGCTGCGTCGACGAGGTCATCCTGGTCGACGGCGACTCCAGCGACGCCACCGTCTCGGTGGCCAAGCACTGCCTGCCCACCGTCCGCCACGTCGACCAGGTCGGCCGCGGCAAGGGCAACGCACTGCGTACCGGCTTCGCCGCCGCCACCGGCGACTTCATCGTGATGATGGACGCGGACGGCTCGATGTGGCCCGGCGAGATCCCGCACTACCTGCACTTCCTGGCGAACGGCTACGACTTCGTCAAGGGCTCCCGGTGCATGGGCGGCGGCGGTTCGCTGGACCTCACCCGGATCAGGTCGGTCGGCAACCGCGCGCTGCTGGCCGTGGTCAACCGGCTGTACGGCGCCCGGCTGACCGATCTCTGCTACGGGTTCTGCGCCTTCCGCCGCAGCTTCCTGGACGAACTGGACCTGCGCTCCTCGGGCTTCGAGATCGAGGCCGAGATGATCGCGCACGCCCTCCGCTCGGGCCTCCGCCTCGCCGAGGTCCCGAGCCTCGAACTCCCCCGCCGCAGCGGTCGCTCGCACCTGCATGCCGTCTCCGACGGCCGGCGGGTGCTGCACACCCTGATAGCCGAACGTCCCGGTGCCAAGGTGTCGGCTCCGCTCGCCTCGGAGGAGCGATGATGAATGGCTCCGACCGGCGCACCGCAGCTGCCTGCCCCTGCCCCGCCGCCCGCGATTCGCTCTACACCCCCGTTCGGGTGGCCGAACTGGACCTGGACGAGCCGGGCGCGCTGCGCTCGCCCGGCGGTCTCGGCCCGGCCGACCCGGACGGCCGCGTGTTGGCGTTGGTGCGACTGCACGGACACCCGCTCGGCCTGGTCACCGCCACCGGAACAGCGGGCGGGTCCGCCGCGCTGTGCCGGGCGCTGGTCGATGCCGCTCATCGCGAACTGCACGTCCCCGCCCTGTCCACCTCGACCCCCGGCACGCTGCCCGACCGCACCGGCCGGGCGCCCGTCGCCGCTGCCGCACCCGCCTCGGTCAGCGTGATCGTCTGCACCCGGGACCGCCCGCACCTGCTGCCGCGCTGCCTGGACTCGCTGCTGCGCACGCCGTACCCCCGGCTGGAGGTGATCGTGGTGGACAACGCGCCCACCAGCGACGCCACCGAGCGGCTGGTCCGCTCCCGCTACGCCGGCCGGGTCCGGTACGTGCGCGAGCCGGTGCCCGGACTGGCCCGGGCCCGCAACACCGGCCTGGCCGCCGCGCACGGCGAGTACTGCGCCTTCGCCGACGACGACCTGGTGGTCGACGCCGGCTGGGTCGCCGCGATGGCCGCGGCGTTCCGCTCCGACCAGCGGATCGGCTGCGTGACCGGCCTGGTCCTGCCGTCCGAGCTGGACACCGAGGCACAGATCGCGCTGGAGGAGTACGGCGGTTACGCCCGCGGCTTCACCGCCCGCAGCTGGTCGCTGCGCGAGCGCCCGGACGACCCGCTGGTGCGGTTCTCCGTGGGCCGGTTCGGCTCGGGGGCCAACATGGCCTTCCGGACCACCGTGCTGCGCGGCATCGGCGGCTTCGACCCCGCCACCGGCGCCGGCACCGCCGCCCGCGGCGGTGAGGAGCTGCTGGTCTTCTTCCGGGTGCTGGGCGGCGGCCACACCGTGGCCTACCAGCCGGACGCCATCGTCTGGCACCCGCACCCGCGGACCATGGCGGCGCTCACCTCCCAGGTGTTCAACTTCGGCGTCGGCTTCGGCGCCTACCTGGCGGCCGCCGTCTCCCACCAGCCCGAGGTGCTGGTCGGTCTGGTCCGCCGGCTGCCGCGCGGCCTGTGGCAGTGGCAGGCGGCCCGCCGGCGCCGGGTGCAGGACGCCCCCTCCGCCCCCGCGGTCCGCGAGTCGCTCGCCGGGCTCGGCCGGCTCGAGTTCCGGGGCCTGATGTACGGGCCCGTCAGCTACCTGTTGAGCGTCTGGCACCAGCGCGGTGTCCGGACCGGGAAGTAGCCCGTGATGACCTCACCGCACCGTCCGCTCGCCGCCCCCACCCAGGTGGTCGAGCTGGACCTCGACCGGCCGCAGGAGCTGCACACCCCCGGCGACCTGCGGACCCCCTCCGCGGGCCGGGCGCTGGCCCTGGTCCGGCGGGACGGGCACCCGCTCGGGCTGGTCACCGCGACCGGCCGGGCCGGTGACCCGGCGGGGCTGCCCGCCGCGGTGGTCGAGGCCGCCTACCGCGACCTGGCCGCCTACCGCGACCCGACTCCGACCCCGACGTCGCCCCCGGCGCCCGCTGCGAACCCGATGCCCGCCGCCACCCCGATGCCCGCTGCGACCCCGGCCCGGACCACCCCCACCCCGCCGCCCGCGCCCGCCGACGACCTGCTGTCCGTCAGCGTGATCGTCTGCACCCGCGACCGCGCCGACCAGCTGGGCGCCTGCCTGGACGCCGTGCTGCGCACCACGCACCCGCGGACCGAGGTGATCGTGGTGGACAACGCGCCCACCGACGACAGCACCGAGCGGCTGCTGCGCTCCCGGTACGCCGGCCGGGTGCGCCGCCTGTGCGAGCCGGCGCCCGGCCTGGCCCGGGCCCGCAACGCCGGACTGGCCGCGGCCCGCGGCGAGATCTGCGCCTTCACCGACGACGACGCGCTGACCGACCCCGGCTGGGTCTCCGCGATGGTCGCGGCCTTCCGCTCCGACCCGCGGATCGGCTGCGTCACCGGCCTGGTGCTGCCCGCCGAGCTGGACACCGAGGCGCAGGCCGCCTTCGAACGGTACGGCGGCTACACCAAGGGCTTCACCCCCCGCAGCTGGTCGCTGCGCGAACGCCCCGACCCGCTCCTCCCGCTCGCGGTGGGCGGCTTCGGCACCGGTGCCAACATGGCCTTCCGTACCGATCTGCTGCGCGCCATGGGCGGCTTCGACCCCGCGACCGGCGCCGGCACCAGGACCCGCGGCGGCGAGGACCTGCTCGCCTTCCACCAGGTCCTGGCCGACGGCCACACCCTCGCCTACCGGCCGGACGCCATCGTCTGGCACCGCCACCGGCGCGACCTGGCCGGTCTCACCGCCCAGGTCTACGGCTTCGGTGTCGGCTACGGCGCCTACCTGACCGCCCTGCTCGTCCGCCGCCCGGGCCTGCTGGCCACCGTCCTGCGCGAGGTGCCCCGCGGCATCGCCAAGGTGTTCCGCCGCAGCCGTGACCGCTCCGACCGCTCCGACCGTTCCGACCGCTCCGGCGACTCGGGCGGAGCCGGCCGCCGCCCGCCCGCGCCGTTCGGCCTGGCCGAGTTCCGCGGCCTGGTCTGCGGACCGCCCAGCTACCTGCTGAGCCGCTGGGAGCAGCGCGGCACCAGGGCGGGCGAACCGTCGTGACCTCCGGTCTCAGCGCCCGTGCGGCCGCCACCAGGGCCGCCGCCCGGCCGTGCTCGTGCCCCGAGCCGCTGCCCTGCGAGTGCTCGTACCTCGTGCTGCTGCGCGCCAGGGTGCGGGCCGCCCGCCCGGCCCCGGCCGGGGAGCCGCTGCTGCGCAACGGGCACATCCTGGTGGCCAGCACGGTGCTGGCCGCGGCGCTGGGATCGCTGTTCTGGATCTTCTCCACCCGCTGGTTCAGCGCGGAGGTCGTCGGCCGCAGCTACGCGGCGCTGTCGGCGGCCACCCTGCTGTCCGCGCTCGGCAGCTTCAACCTGGGCAACGTCCTGGTGCGGTTCGTCCCGGCGGCCGGCCGGCACACCCGCTCGCTGGTGCTGCGCTGCTACGCCGTGAGCGCCGGGGCCAGCGCCCTCGCCGCCGTGGTGTTCCTGCTGCTGGTCCCGGTCGTCGCCCCGGGGTTGGCCTACCTGCGGGAGCCGGTGCTGGCGGTCGCCTTCGTCGCGGCCACCGCCGGGTACTCGGTCTTCGTCCTCCAGGACGGCGCCCTCACCGGACTGCGCCGCACCGGCTGGGTGCTGGGCGAGAACGCGCTCTTCGCGGTCGCCAAGACCGGCGTGCTGGCGCTGTGCGCGCTGCTCGCGCTCGGCACCGGGATCCTGGTCTCCTGGTCGGCCGGACTGCTGGTGTCGATCGTGGTGACCAACCTGGTGCTGTTCCGCCGCGCGGTGCCGGCCCACCAGCGGGCCGACCGGGCGGGCGCGCCCGCCCCGGCCCGGGTGTTCCGCTACGCGACCGCCGACTACCTGGGCAACCTGTCCAGCATCGCCGCCTACAGCGTGGTCCCGCTGATGGTGCTCAACCACCTCGGCGCCGAGCAGAACGCCTACTACTCGCTCGCCTGGATCATCGCCGACACGCTCTACGTGGCCGCCTACAGCATGGGCAGCTCGCTGGTCGTCGAGGCGGCCCGGGCCCCCGAGCGGCTGGCCGAGCACGCCCGTCGGACGCTGCGCCACACCGGCCTGCTGCTGCTCGGCGCCACGGCCGTGGTCATCGCGGCCGCGCCGTGGATCCTGCGCCTGTTCGGTCCCGGCTACTCCGCGGCCGGCACCACCGTGCTGCGGCTGATGGTGCTGTCCGCCCTCCCCAACGTGCTGCTGAGCGTCGCGATCGAGGTGTGCCGGGTCCGCCGGGCCCTGCGCTGGCTGATCGCCCTGCAGTTCACCTTCGCCGTCCTGGTCATCGTCCTGGTCGGCGCCCTGCTGCCCGCGTTCGGCCTGACCGGCGTCGGCTTCGCGTGGCTGATCGCCGGATGCGCGCTCGGCCTGCCGCTGCTGGTCACCATGCCCCGCTGGCTGCCCTCACCCGACCGGAGGCCGTCATGACCCCCAGGACCGCCCGACCCGACGACCGCGGGCCCACCCTGTCCGTCGTCATCTGCGCGTACACCCTGGACCGGTGGGAGGACCTCTCCGCCGCCGTCGCCTCGGTGCGCGCCCAGCGCCGCCCGCCCGACGAACTCCTGCTGGTGGTCGACCACTGCCCCGCGCTCGCCGAGCGCGCCGCCCGGCAGCTGCCGGGCGTGCAGGTGATCGCCAACTCCTTGCAGCGCGGCCTGTCCGGCGCCCGCAACACCGGCGTCGCGGCCGCCACCGGCGAGGTGGTCGCCTTCCTCGACGACGACGCGGTCGCCGACCCGCAGTGGACGCTGCGCCTGCTGGCCGGCTACCGCGACCCGGCGGTGCTGGGCGTGGGCGGGCTGGTGCGGGCCTGGTGGGAGAGCGGCCGGCCCGAGTGGTTCCCGCCCGAGTTCGACTGGGTGGTCGGCTGCTCGTACCACGGCTCGCCGCGGGCCCCGGCCCGGGTGCGCAACTTCACCGGCGCGAACATGTCCTTCCGGCGCGCCGACGTCCTCGAGGCGGGCGGCTTCCGGGTCGACCTCGGCCGGGTCGGCACCAAGCCGCTGGGCTGCGAGGAGACCGAGCTCTGCCTGCGGATCGCCGCCCGCCACCCGCACGCCGAACTGCGCTTCGAGCCCGCCGCGGTGGTCCGCCACCACGTGCCCCCGACCAGGACCACCTGGTCCTACTTCAGCTCCCGCTGCTACGCCGAAGGCCGTTCAAAGGCCATGGTGGCGCGGCACGCGGGGCCCCGCGCGGCCCTCTCCGACGAGCGGCGCTACCTGCGGCGCACCGTGCCGGCCGCGATCGTGCGCAGCGTCCTGCACGCCCGGTTCCGCACCGCGGGCACGCTCTGCGCCGGGGTGGGAATCACCGTGCTCGGCTACACGTCGGGCCGCGCCGGCAGCCTCCTGGCCGGCGCCGCCGGTGGTGCCACCGGCACCGCGGAACCCGCGGCCGAGAGGCGTTCGCCGAGGAGCCCGAGATGATCCCGGTACCCGTCTTCCTCTACCACTCGGTGTCGGACGACCCGCCCTCCTGGATCGCCCCCTACACCGTCACCCCGCGGGTGTTCCGCGAGCAGATCGAACGGATCGTGGACAGCGGCCTGTCCGTGGTGCCGCTGCGGCGGCTGGTCGCCGCGATCCACGGCGGGCCCCCGCTGCCGCCCAGGGTCGCGGTGCTCACCTTCGACGACGGCTTCGCCGACTTCTACTGGACGGTCGCCCCGATCCTCTCCGACCACGGGCTGTCGGCCACCCTGTACGTGACCGTCGGCGCCGTCCACCCGCCGGGCGGCACCCCCACCGGCAGCCTGCTGCCGCCGGCGCCGATGCTCAACTGGCGCCAGGTCAACACCCTGGACGCGCTGGGCATCGAGATCGGCGGGCACTCGCAGACCCACGCCCAGCTGGACACCGTCTACGGCCAGAAGTGCGCCGACGAGATCGCCGGCTCCAAGCACCAGCTGGAGGACGTGCTCGGGCACGAGGTCACCGCCTTCGCCTACCCCCACGGCTACTCCAGCCCGGCCGTGCGCCGCCGGGTCCGGGAGGCCGGCTGGACCTCGGCCACCGCGGTCGAGAACAAGTTCAGCTCGGCCGCCGACGACCCGATGCGGATCTGCCGGCTGATGGTCCGCAACGACACCCCCGAGCACGTCTTCCAGGACTGGACGATGGGCCACGGGCCGGTCACCGGACCGGTGCCGGAGAGCCTCTACACCCGCGGCTGGCGCAGCTACCGCCGCCTGCGGGCAGCGGTCGGCAGCCCGGTCGGCGGCCCGCCGCAGGAGACCTGATCATGATCGAGCCGATGCGCGGCGCGGAGCCGCAGGGCCCCGGGACGGTCGACCGGCAGGCCGCCGACGCCACCGAACCGCCCGCCGGCGCGCCCGCCGGGACCCGCCCGATCGGGCCCGCCCGCCGCCTGGTCCGCCGGCTCGCCGGCCCGTTCGCCCGGCCCGCCCGCCCCCGCTGGACCATCTGGGCCCCGCTGCCGGTCGCCCTGGGCCTGTGGCTGGTGGCGCTGTCCGGCGTGCACCTGGAGCGGATGGGCACCCTCGGCCTGCTCCAGGCCCTGCCGCCGCTGTACTGGGCCGCCGTCCTGCTGCTCACCCTCGGCTTCGTCGCCACCCTGCGCGCCCCGCGCGTCCCGCACGGCTGGGCCGCCGGGTACGTGGTGGGGCTGATCGCGGTCATCCACGCCACGCCCACCCTGCTGTACCCGACGCTGCGCTACGCCTGGGCCTGGAAGCACGTCGCGGTCATCGACGCGATGATGCGGCACAACGGCTCCGTCCCGGGCGCCCACGACATGGACGTCTACGACCAGTGGCCGGGGTTCTTCCAGCTCAACGCGCTGTTCCTGCGCGCCACCGGGCTGCACTCCGCGCTCGGGTACGCGGCCTGGTACCCGGTGCTGGCGAACCTGCTGCTGATGGGGCCGCTGCTGCTGATCTACCGGACCTTCACCCAGGACCGCCGGCTGCTCTGGGGCGGGGTCTGGCTCTACTTCGCGACCGCCTGGGTCGGGCAGGACTACTTCGCGCCGCAGGCCTTCGCCTACTTCCTGTTCCTCACCGTGCTCGCCCTGGTGCTCCGGCAACTGGCCGGGCAGCGCGCGCCCGGCGCGCCGCCACCGGATCCCGGCGCGTCCCCGCCGGATGTTCGCGGGGCCCGGGCCCTGACCGGGCCGCCCGGACCACGCCGGTTCGGCTGGCGGCCGGTGCCGTTCGCCCTGCTGATGGTCCTGGTGGCGGCGATCGTCTGCTCGCACCCGCTGACCCCGCTGATGATGATCAGCTTCCTGCTGATCCTCTCGCTGCCCCGCCGCAACCGCCGGGTGGTGCTGCCGGTGCTGGCCGGCGCCGTCGCGCTGACCTTCCTGTGGGACGCCACGGTGGCCCGGCCGTACATCTCGTCCAACCTCAACAGCCTGATCTCGGCGCTGGGTTCGCCCGACCAGAACGCGCTGCCCAACCTGTCCCGGCTCGGCACCACCGCCCACGCGCAGGTGATCGCCTCCTGGGTGGACCGCGGGCTGACGGTCACGGTGATCCTGCTGGCCGTCCTGGCGCTGCTGCGCCACCGCTGGACCCGCCGCACCCCGTTGCCCTGGCTGTTGGTGGCCCCGCTGCCGCTGCTGCTCAGCAACAACTACGGCGGCGAGATGATCTTCCGCGCGTACCTGTTCGCGCTCCCCGCCGCGGCCTTCCTGGTCGCCACCCTGCTGGTGTCCACCCGGCCCCGGCCCCGCCTCGGGTCCTGGATCGCGACCGGCGTCTCCACCGCGGTGATGCTCGCCCTGCTGGCCGGCCTGTTCGTCGGCTACTACAGCAAGGAGACGATGAACTACTTCACCCCGGACGAGGCCGCCGCCACCCGCTACCTCGCGAACGTGCCCGCCAACGGCGCCCTGGTGGTCTCGGTCACCGGCGACCTGCCGGGCGGCGAGATGCGCTACGACCAGCGGCAGCGGATCGTGTTGTCCCAGGGCAGCCTGGCCGACCGGCGGGCGCTGCTGGCCGACCCGAAGGCGGCGCTGGAGGCGACCATGGGTGATCCGCGGGTGACCGGACCGGCCTACCTCGTGCTGACCAGGGCGCAGGCGGCCGACTGCGCGCTGACCGGGCTGTTCCCGGCCGACACCGTCCAGCGGGTGAACGACGCCGCGGCGAGCGCACCCGAGTTCGTCCCGGTCTACAGCGGCCACGACGCGGTCGTCTACCGGTACGCCCCGGTGGTGAACGGCGCGCACCTGTACCCGGAGGTCGGACAGCCATGAGGACCTGGCGAAGGACCTGGCGCCCCGATCCGCTGCGGCTGCTGCTCGGCCTGTCCGGCTGGCTGGCGCTGCTGACCCTCGCCCTGCCGGCCGCCGACCCGGTGCGCACCGCCGTCGCCGGCGCGTTCGTGCTGCTCTGCCCCGGCGCGGCGGCCACCCTGCCCGCCCCGGGCCGGCCCCGCGCCACCGGGTGGCCCGAGCGGCTGACCACGGCGCTGCTCACGGTGGCGCTCAGCGCCGCGTTCGCCACCGTCACCGCCGTCGCGCTCTTCCTCGCGCACGCCTTCACCCCCGGCCGGGCGCTGGCCGTCCTCGCGCTGCTCACCTCCCTGCTGGTGCTGCTGCCCGGCCGCCGGGGCCGCCGCCCCGCCCGGGGCGTACCGGGGTCCGGGGCCGGGCCGGACGTCCCCGCGACCGCCGACCCCGTCCCCGGCGCGCCCACCCGGGCCACCCCGGCCGCGCCCGCGCGCCGCCGGCACCTCGCCGGCCGGACCGGCGTCCTGGTCTGCGGCTGCCTGCTGCTGTGCACGGCGGCCTGCGGCAGCCCGGCCGCCGCGGGCCTGCGGGTCGGTCCGCCGGACCGCAGCGGCGCCGCCCCCGGCCCGGCCACCTCCTCCGACCAGCCGGTCGCCCCCGGCCCCTGGCGCCAGGTGTTCCGGGACGACTTCGACGGCCCGGCCCTCGACACCGCCAACTGGGTGACCTGCTACGACTGGAACGACGGCGGCTGCACCAACGCGGGCAACCACGAGCAGCAGTGGTACCTGCCCGGACAGGCCCGGGTGGACTCCGGTGCGCTGGTCCTGGCGGCCGACCGCCGGGCCACCCCCGGCACCGACGGCAAGACCTACCCGTGGACCTCGGGCATGGTCAGCACCGGCCGGAGCAGCTGGAACGCCGCCCCGCTGCACACCTTCACCTACGGCTGGTTCGCCGCCGCCCTGCAGACCCCGGCCGACCCGGAGGGCATGTTCCCGGCGTTCTGGCTGATCCCCGCCGAGACCCGGGGCACCCCGCCCGAGCTGGACATCGCCGAGTTCCCCGGCAGCAGCAGCTTCGTCGACCTGAACGTGCACTGGCGGGCCCCCGACGGCACGGACGACCGGGTCGGCCACCGCTACCAGTCCACCGACTTCTCCGCGGGCCTGCGGGTGTTCGCCGTCGACTGGGAGCCCGGCTCGGTGACCTGGTACGTGGACGGGGTCGAGCAGTTCCGGGTCACCGACCCGGTCGCCGTCCCGCACGTCGCCATGGAGCTGATCCTCAACCTCGCCGTCGGCTACCCGACCTCCCCTCCGCCCTCGGTCGACGCGGCTCAGCTGCGCGTCGACTGGGTCGCGGTGTGGCAGCACTGAGCCGATGGGAGGTGACCCCGCGATGGAGCGTGCCGCGCCCGCGCCGGACCGGACCGTCCCCGTCCTGCTGGTCAAGGTCGGCCGCTACCCGCAGGCGCACAGCCCGGTCGGGGTGGCCCGCTCGTTCGGCCGGCTCGGAGTCCCGGTGCACGCCATGGTCGAGGACCGGTTCACCCCGACGGCCGTCTCCCGCTACCTGACCTCGGCGATCGTGAGCCCGACCACCGGTCGCGAGCCGCCCCGGCAGCTGCTGGACGCGGTGCTGGCGGCGGCCCGGTCGGTGGGCCGGCGCAGCGTCGCGGTGGCCACCGACGACGAGGCCGCCGTGCTGCTCGCCGAGCACGCCGAGGAGCTCGCCCCGTACCTGCTGCTGCCCGCCGTCCCCGCCGGGCTGCCCCGGCGGCTGGCCGACAAGGGCGAGTTGAGCCTGCTCTGCGCGGCGAACGACGTCCCGACGCCGCGCGCCCGCGCCCCGCGCGACCAGGCCGACCTGCTCGCCGCGGCCCGCGACTGGGGCTACCCGGTGGTGCTGAAGAACCGTGGCGCGTTCGACCGGCTGCACCGGCCGGCGGTCGGGGCCACCACGGTGGTGCGTGACGAGCAGGCCCTGCGGGCCGCCTGCCCGCCCGAGCTGGTGGCCTCGGTGCTGGTCCAGGAGTACCTGCCGGCCGAGCACGCCGAGGACTGGTTCACCCACCTGTGCTGCGGGCCGGACGGCGAACCGCTCGCCGTCTTCACCGGGCTCAAGCTGCGCTCCTGGCCGCCCGGTGCCGGGATCACCACCCGGGCCCGCGCGCTGCCCAACCCGCCGCTCGCCGAGCTCGCCGCCCGGTTCTGCCGGCAGATCGGCTACCGCGGCGTGGCCGACCTGGACTGGCGGCTGGACCACCGCGACGGCCGGTACAAGCTGGTCGACTTCAACCCCCGGACGGGCGCCCAGTTCCGGCTCTTCGAGACCACCGCCGGAGTGGACGTGGTGCGCGCCCTGCACCTGTCGCTGACCGGCCGGCCGGTGCCCCGGGGGGAGCAGCTGGCCCGGTCGTTCGCGGTCGGCCAGGTCGACCTGCTGTCCACCGCGGTCACCGCCTGGCGCGAGCGCAGGCCGCCGGCGGGCCTGCGGCCGGGCCGCGGCACCGAGCGGGCCTGGCTCTGCCGGGACGACCCACTGCCGGCCCTCGCCGAGGCCGTCCGGTTCGCCGGGCGCCCGACCCTCAGGGTGACCCGCCGGGCGATCGGCGCGGCGCTTCGGCCAGTGCGCCGCTGATCCGCCGGGCCGCGAAGCCGGTCCCGGCGACGAACCGCAGCAGCGGGCCGAAGCTGTCCGCCGCGGACAGCCCGGAGAAGTACAGGCCGGGCACCGAGGACTCGAAGCCGGCCGACAGGCGCGGTGCGCCCAGCGGGGTGCGCCGCACCGCGAGCCGCACCCGCTCGTCCAGCAGCGTCAGCCGTTCCACGTCCACCCGGTAGCCGGTCGCCACCAGCACGTGGTCGGCGTCCAGGGTGCGGGTCGGGCCCCGCAGGGTCAGTCGGGCGCCGTCGCCGTGCGCTGCGGCGGTCTCCACGGCGTGCCCGGTCAGCACCGGGAACCGGCCGTCCACCCGGGGCCGCAGCCACCAGGCGCCGGCCGGGCCCAGGACGGTCCGCACCGAGTGGGCCCGCTGCGCGTCCGGCAGGTACCGGAACGCGGCCGGGAGCCGGCTGAACGCCAGCAGCCCCCAGCCGGGGCCGAGCGGGGAGCCCGGGCCGGTCAGCCGGGCGGGCAGCGGGCGCTCGCCGCTCTCGTCCGCGGCCGGGGGCACGCCGAACAGCAGCTCGCGGGTGCGGGCGACCACGGTCGGCTCGGCGCCCGCCTCGTGCAGCAGCGCGGCGCTCTCCAGCGCCGACTGGCCGGCGCCGACGACCGCGACCCGTTGGCCGGCGAACTTGCCGAGGTCCACGTGGGCCGCCGGGTGCGAGGCCAGGCCCGCGTCCACCAGGGGACGCAGCAGCCGCGGCACGGCAGCGTACGGCTGGAGCCCGGTCGCCAGCACCACGGCGGCGCTGCTGAACGACTCCCCGGTGTCCAGCAGCAGCTGGAAGCGCCCGCCCTCGTACCGGATGCCGAGCACCTTGGCGCGCTCGACCTCGGGCACGCAGGTGCGCTCGAACCACTCGCCGTAGGCGATGAACTCCTCGATCGGGATCGGGTGCAGGTCACCGCCCTGGGGCCGGCCGGTGGCGGCCCGGAAGTCCTGCAGCCGGTGGCGCCCGGCCGGGTCGGAGATGGAGGAGGCGCGCGGGGTGGACTTGAGGAACATCCCGACCGGCATCCGGGAGCGCCAACTGTCCATCGGCTCACCGAAGATCCGCATCGGCACCCGGTGGCCCTTGAGGTGGGCGGCCACGGCCAGCCCGTACGGCCCGGCGCCGATCACCGTGACCGGGACGCTCGCATCGGCGTTCACGGCCACCTCCGGGCGGGCGCGGAGCGCCGTGCGACAGGACTGGGTCGGCGGTGCGGCCTCATCGAGCCACCTCCCTGCGAACGGGGGGATCCCCTCCCACTCCAAGGGTGCACCGCACCCCCGCCCCCGGCACGTCCACGCCCCGGCGCGGGCTCAGCCGACCAGGCCGGCGAGCGGGATGGAGTGGCCGGTGTGCTCGACCTTGGCCCGCAGGTAGCGGACGTTGCTGGGGGAGAGGTGGACGCCGGTGGGGACGCGTTCGGTGACCTCGATGCCGAGGGCGGTCAGCTGGCCGGCCTTGTCGGGGTTGTTGCTGAGCAGGCGGACGGCGTCGACGCCGAGGGTGGTGAGCATCTGGGCGGCGGCCGTGTAGTCGCGGCCGTCCTCGGGGAGGCCGAGGGCGGTGTTGGCCTGGTAGGTGTCGAGGCCGGCGTCCTGGAGGGCGTAGGCGTCGAGCTTGTTGTAGAGGCCGATGCCGCGGCCCTCCTGGCGCAGGTAGAGGAGGTGGCCGCCGGCCTCGGCGATCCGCTCGACGGATTCGCGCAGCTGGGGGCCGCAGTCGCAGCGGTCGGAGCCGAAGACGTCCCCGGTGAGGCACTCGGAGTGCAGCCGCACCAGCGGGGGTTCGGCGCCGGGGGTGCCGAGGGAGAGGGCGAGGTGCTCGGCGCCGTCGGCCAGCCCGTGGAAGGTGTGGACCTCGGCCTCGACCCGGTAGCCGTCAGGGAAGGTGAGCGGGATGCGGACCCGGGAACGCACGGTGGCGGGTGCGGGCCGCTGCGGGTCGGTCTCGGTGTGCGTCATGCCCCGGCCTCCGGAGTGGTTCAAATTCGAACTGGGTCGTCCGGCTCAGACCGTACACCTTGGTTCTAATTTGAACAACAACGGTCCCGGGAGACCACTTTCGGCCCACCATCCCCACCCGCCACCCTCGGGCACCACGCACAGTGGGGGCAGGGGGCATCGCCGCACCTCGACGAAGGGTGACCATGTCCAAGGCATTCGGCTTCACCGAGTACGGAGGCCCGCAGCACCAGGTCTTCCTGGACCGCCCGGTCCCGGTGCCGGGGCCCGGCCAGCTGCAGATCGCCGTCCGGGCCGCCGGGGTCAACCCGATCGACTGGAAGATCCGCCGGGGCCTCACCGGCAAGGGCCTGGACCTGCCCGCCGTCCTCGGGGTCGAGGCCGCCGGCGTGGTGGAGGCGGTCGGCGAGGGGGCCACCGGCTTCGCCGTCGGTGACCACGTCTTCGGCACCACCGTCGGCGGCGGCTACGCCCAGCACGCCCTGCTGACCGCCGCGTCCGCCGCCCGCAAGCCCGCCGGGGTGAGCTTCCTCCAGGCCGCCGCCCTGCCGGTCGCCGCCGCCACCGGCTACGACGGCGTGGAGGACATCGGCCTCAAGGCCGGGCAGACGCTGCTCGTGCTCGGCATCGCCGGCGGCGTCGGCAGCGTCGCCGCCCAGATCGCCCGCGAACGCGGCATCGGCGTGCTGGGCACCGCGAGCGACGCCCGCCGCGCGTACGTCGAGGAGCTCGGCGCCACCTGGATCCGCTACGGCGACGGGGCGGCCGAGCGGATCCTGGCCGCCGCACCGGAAGGGGTGGACGGCATCCTGGACCTGATCGGCGGCGCCGACGCCCGGGCCGCCGCCGAGACCCTCGCCGACCGCAGCCGGCTGGTCGCCACCTCCGACCCCGGCACCGCCGCCGAGCTGGGCGGCTCCTTCATCCGGCGCAGCCCCGCCGGCCCCACCCTGGCCAAGCTGGCCGACCTGGTCGCGACCGGCCGGCTGGACCAGAAGATCACCGCCACCTACCCGCTGGAGCAGGCCGCCGAGGCCTTGGCCGAGGTCGAGGCCGGCCACGCCCGCGGCAAGCTGATCCTGGAAGTGAGCTGAGCCGTGAAGATCACCACCCCCACCGTCGGCGCCCCCTGCTGGGTGCAGCTCTCCACCGTCGACCCGGTGGCCGCCAAGTCCTTCTACGCCGAGCTGTTCGGCTGGCGGGTCGAGGACGACCCGCGGCCCGAGGCCGGCGGCTACGCCACGTTCCTGCTCGGCGAGGCGCCGGTGGCCGGGC
Source organism: Kitasatospora sp. NPDC094015 (assembly GCF_040304075.1). Taxonomy (NCBI): domain Bacteria; kingdom Bacillati; phylum Actinomycetota; class Actinomycetes; order Kitasatosporales; family Streptomycetaceae; genus Kitasatospora; species Kitasatospora sp. NPDC094015. The sequence goes on along the minus strand of NZ_JBEOUL010000001.1, from coordinate 37,249 downwards.
TGACCCCGCTCCAGCAGCCCGAGCAGCCGACCTCCTGGTCGGTCTCGTTCGCCACCACCGACGCCGACGCCAGCGCGGCGAAGGTGTCCGCGGCCGGCGGGCGGGTCCTGCTGGAGCCCTCGGAGGTCTTCGACCTCGGCCGGTTCGCGGTGGTCGCCGACCCGGCCGGCGCGGTCTTCTCGCTCTGGCAGCCCCGCTCCTTCAACGGCCAGGCGCTGGCCGACGAGGCCGGCTCGCTGGGGTGGGTGGAGCTGACCACGCGCGCCGTCCACCAGTCCAAGGAGTTCTACCCGCGGGTCTTCGGGTGGAGCGTCACGGTCGGCGAGATGTACACCCAATGGGGCATCGACGGACGGGACTTCGGCGGCATGGCCGACATGGCCGACCAGTTCCCGGCCGACGCACCGCCCTACTGGATGCCGTACTTCGCGGTCGCCGACGTGGACCGCACGGCGGAACGGGCAGCAGCCCTCGGCGCCAGCGTCCTGCTACCCCCGACCGACGTCCCGGACGGCCCCCGCCTCGCCGTCCTCAAGGACCAACAGGGCGCGGTCTTCGGCATCCACGTCACAGAACCCACACCCTGACCCGGCACCAAACCGCGGCCACGCGTCCGCTCCGGGGCACCCCCGAGGGGCGCGGGGAACTGCGCGGGATCGGGAGGCTGTGGCCTGTTTCCTTCCGCATCGCGCAGTTCCTCGCGCCCCGGGGGGTGTTGGGCTCGCCGTCCGTGTGTGGGGCACCCCCGAGGGGCGCGGGGAACTGCGCGGGATCGGGAGGCTGCGGCCCGTTTCCTTCCGCATCGCGCAGTTCCTCGCGCCCCTGGGGGTTCCTCGTGATTGCTTTCGGGGTTGCTCCCCGAGGTGCTGAGCCCCGCTAGGGGTTGCCCGCCGTGACGTCCTCGGTCGGGGCCGGGGTGGATCGGGTCTGCGGGCCGGGGCGGCGGGTGCCGCTGCGTAGGGCGGCCGCCCCGGCCGTCAGGGTGATGGCGACGGCGGTGAGCGGCACCCAGTCGCCGAGCCGGTCGTACCAGGTCAGCGCGGTGGGTGCGGTGAGCGGCAGTCGGAGGGTGAGCGCGCCGGTGGAGCCGGTGCCCAGGTGGGCGAGGCGCCGGCCCTGGCTGTCGTACGCGACCGAGTCGCCGGTCAGCGCGGCCTGGACGACCGGGCGGCCGGTCTCGGCCGCCCGGATCGCGCCGAGCGAGGCGTGCTGCGCCGGTGCCCAGGTGTCCTGGAAGGTCGACGTGGCCGACTGGTAGACGATCACCCGGGCGCCGTCCCGGGCGGCCTGCCGGGACATGTCGGGGAAGGCCGACTCGAAGCAGATCAGCGCGCCGACCGGCATCGGGGCGCCCGCCCGGTCGGTGGTCGGCAGCAGGTGGAAGGCGGTGCCGGGGGCCCGGTTCTCGCCGGCGGCGGCGCTCACCCCGGCGATCCAGCCGAGCACCGGCCGCAGCGGGATGTACTCCCCGAACGGCACCAGCCGGATCTTCCGGTAGCGGGCGGCCACCCCGTCCGGGGTGATCAGCACGGCGTCCTTGGAGATCCGGCCGTCGGCCTTCCGGGCGTCCTCGCCGACCAGCAGCTGGGCGCCGGTGAGGGCGGCCAGCGCCCGGACGTCGCCGAGCGCGGCCGGGTCGCGGTCCAGGTCCGCGGTGGTGCTGCTCTCACCCCAGACGATCAGGTCCAGCGGCTGCCCGACCAGGCCCTGGGTGATCCGGACGCCGGACGCCAGCCGGGCGTCCGGGTCGGCGGTCTGGCCGGGCTGGACCAGCGCGATCGCCGCGGAGCCGTCCGGGGCGGGCTGGCGCTGGACGGCGAACAGCAGCGGGCCCGCGACCAGGGTGGCGACCAGCGTGCCCGCGGCGAGCGCCCGGACCGGCAGCGGGTGCGCGGTGAGCAGGATCAGGACGGCGGTGTTGGCGGCCGCGACGGCCGCGCTGACCAGCCAGACCCCGCCGACCGAGGCCAGCCCGAGGATCGCCGGGTGCTCCCACTGGCTGGCGCCGAGCAGCGCCCACGGGCCGCCCAGCGCGTGCCAGGAGCGGGCGAACTCGCAGCTCACCCAGACCGCGGGGACGACCACCAGGGCGGTCAGCGCCCGCAGCGGGGTCAGCGGCGGGTGCAGGGTGCGCCAGACGGCCAGGCCCAGCGCGGCCTGGAGCGCGCCGAACAGCAGCGCGAGCAGGATCAGACCGGGTCCGATCGAGGGGATCAGCCAGTACATCGCGACCAGGATGAACCCGGCGCCGAACCACCAGCCGCGCACCGCCGCCTCCCGGCCGCTGGGCGCCCGCTGCATCGCGAGCAGCCCCGGCACCAGGGCGACCCAGGCCAGCATGGCCAGACCGACCCCCGGGAAGGCCAGCACGGGCAGGGCCCCGGCGGCGAGGGCGCCGTAACGGGCGGGCTGGGTCAGGCCGGCACGAAGGGTCATGCCGTGATTGTCCGCCTCCTGAGGTCAGGTCACGTCATTCCCGGGTCACCCGCGTGGCGGACCGGAGGTGAAGATCTGGTGCACCCTCGGCCCGCACCCCCAGCCCGCGCAACGGCCCGGCCCGGCCCCCGCGACGGTCAGCCGTCGCCCTCCAGGTCGCCCTCGGTCTCCAGGAACGCGGTGCGCAGCGCCTCGATCAGCGCCGGGTCGGGCTCGGCCCACAGCCCGCGCTCGGCCGCCTCCAGCAGGCGCTCGCTGATGCCGTGCAGCGCCCACGGGTTGGCGCCGGTGAGGAACTCCCGGTTGACCGGATCGAGCACGTACTCCTCGGTGAGCTTCTCGTACATCCAGTCCGCGACCACGCCGGTGGTGGCGTCGTACCCGAACAGGTAGTCCACCGTCGCCGCCATCTCGAACGCGCCCTTGTACCCGTGCCGGCGCATCGCCTCCAGCCAGCGCGGGTTGACCACGCGGGCGCGGAACACCCGGGCGGCCTCCTCGGTCAGGGTGCGGGTGCGGACGGTCTCCGGGCGGGTCGAGTCGCCGATGTACGCGGCCGGGTTCTTCCCGGTGAGCGCGCGCACGGTGGCGACCATGCCGCCGTGGTACTGGAAGTAGTCGTCCGAGTCGGCGATGTCGTGCTCGCGGGTGTCGGTGTTCTTGGCGGCGACGGTGATCCGCTTGTACGCGGTCTCCATCTCCTCGCGGGCCGGGCGGCCGTTCAGCTCGCGCCCGTACGCGTAGCCGCCCCACACCGTGTAGACCTCGGCCAGGTCGGCGTCGGTGCGCCAGTCCCGGCTGTCGATCAGCTGGAGCAGGCCGGCGCCGTAGGTGCCGGGGCGGGAGCCGAAGACCCGGACGGTGGCCTTGCGCTCGTCGCCGTGCACCGCCAGGTCGGCCTGGACGTGGGCCCGCACGAAGTTGTCCGCCGGCTCCTCCTCCTGCCGGGCGGCCAGCCGCACCGCGTCGTCCAGCAGCGCCACCACGTGCGGGAAGGCGTCCCGGAAGAAGCCGGAGATCCGCAGCGTGACGTCGATCCGGGGGCGGCCGAGCTCCTCCGGGGAGATCGCCTCCAGCCCGGTGACCCGGCGCGAGGCGTCGTCCCAGACCGGGCGCACGCCGAGCAGCGCGAACGCCTCCGCGATGTCGTCGCCGGCCGTGCGCATCGCGCTGGTGCCCCACAGCGACAGGCCGACCGACGGCGGGTAGGCGCCGTCGTTGTCGGCCCGGTAGCGCTCGATCAGCGAGGAGGCCAGCGCCTGGCCGGTCTCCCAGGCCAGCCGGCTGGGCACGGCCTTCGGGTCGACCGAGTAGAAGTTGCGCCCGGTCGGCAGCACGTTGACCAGCCCGCGCAGCGGCGAGCCGGACGGCCCGGCCGGCACGAAGCCGCCGTTCAGCGCGTGCAGCACCGCGTCCAGCTCGTCGGTGGTGGCGGCGAGCCGGGGCACCACCTGGCGGGCGGCGAAGTCGAGCACCTCGCGGACCGCGGCCGGGTGCCCGTCGGCGACCTTCTCCACCGCCTCGGGCGCCCAGTCCTGCGCCTCCATCGCCTCGACCAGGGCGCGGGCCTGCGCCTCGGCGGCGTCGGTGGCGCCCAGGGTCGGCGCGGCCTCGTCCAGCCCGAGCGCCTCGCGCAGGCCGGGCAGCGCGGCCACGCCGCCCCAGATCTGCCGGGCCCGCAGGATCGCCAGCACGATGTTGACCCGGTCGGTGCCCTGCGGCGCCTGGCCGAGCACGTGCAGGCCGTCCCGGATCTGGGCGTCCTTGACCTCGCACAGCCAGCCGTCGACGTGCAGCAGGAAGTCGTCGAAGCCGTCGTCCTCGGGCCGCTCCTCCAGGCCGAGGTCGTGGTCGAGCCGGGCGGCCTGGATCAGGGTCCAGATCTGGGCCCGGATCGCCGGCAGCTTCGCCGGGTCCATCGCCGCGATGTTGGAGTGCTCGTCCAGCAGCTGCTCCAGCCGGGCGATGTCCCCGTACGAGTCGGCGCGCGCCATCGGCGGCACCAGGTGGTCGACCAGGGTGGCGTGCGCGCGGCGCTTGGCCTGGGTGCCCTCGCCCGGGTCGTTGACCAGGAACGGGTAGATCAGCGGCAGGTCGCCGAGCACGGCGTCCGGCCCGCAGTCGGCCGACAGCGCGGCGGTCTTGCCCGGCAGCCACTCCAGGTTGCCGTGCTTGCCGAGGTGGATCACGGCGTCGGCGCCGAAGCCGCCGTCCGAGCGCTCGGCCGCGATCCAGCGGTAGGCGGCCAGGTAGTGGTGGCTGGGCGGCAGGTCGGGGTCGTGGTAGATCGCCACCGGGTTGGCGCCGAAACCGCGCGGCGGCTGGATCAGCACCAGCAGGTTCCCGGAGCGGATCGCGGCCAGCACGATGTCGCCGTCCGGGTTCTGCGAGCGGTCCACGTACAGCTCGCCGGGCGGCGGGCCCCAGTGCTCCTCGACCCGGCCGCGCAGGCCCTCGGGCAGCGTGGCGTACCAGCGGCGGTAGTCGGCCGCCGGGATCCGGACCGGGTTGCGGGCGAGCTGGTCCTCGGTCAGCCAGTCCTGGTCGTAGCCGCCGGCCGCGATCAGCGCGTGGATCAGCGCGTCGCCCTCGTGACCGGGATCGTCCTCGGCCCCGTCCAGGCCGGGCAGGTCGGTGCCGAGGTCCATGCCCTCCGCGCGCAGCCGCTCCAGCAGCCGCACCGCCGAGGCCGGGGTGTCCAGGCCGACCGCGTTGCCCACCCGGGCGTGCTTGGTCGGGTACGCGGACAGCACCAGCGCGAGCCGCCGCTCGGCGGCCGGGATGTGCCGCAGCCGGGCGTGCCGGACCGCGGTGCCGGCCACCCGGGCGGCCCGCTCGGCGTCGGCCACGTAGACCGTCAGGCCGTCCTCGTCCAGCTCCTTGAAGGAGAACGGCACGGTGATCAGCCGGCCGTCGAACTCCGGCACGGCGATCTGGGTGGCGGTGTCCAGCGGGGAGAGGCCGTCGTCGCTGCCCTCCCAGGCGGCCCGCGACCAGGTCAGGCAGAGCGCCTGGAGGATCGGCCGGTCGAGCGCGGCCAGCGCGCCCGCGTCCCAGGCCTCCTCGTCGCCGCCGGCCTGCGCGTCGGCCGGGCGGGTGCCGCCGGCCGCCAGCACGGTGGTGACGATCGCGTCCGCGCCGCCCAGCCGGGCCAGCAGCTCGGGCTCGGCGCCGCGCAGCGAGGAGCAGTACAGCGGCAGCGGCCGCGCGCCCTGGTCCTCGATCGCCCGGCAGAGCGTCTCGACGAAACCGGTGTTGCCGCTCATGTGGTGGGCGCGGTAGTACAGCACCGCGATCACCGGCCCCTCGGTGGTCCGGGCGGTGCGCTCCAGCGGGCCCCACTCCGGCGCGGAGGCCGGCGGCGCGAAACCGTGACCGGTCAGCAGCACGGTGTCGGACAGGAACGCCGCCAGCTCGGCCAGGTTGGCCGGGCCGCCGTGCGCGAGGTAGGCGTGCGCCTCGGCGGCGATGCCGGCCGGCACCGTGGACAGCTCCATCAGCTGGGCGTCCGGGGCCTGTTCGCCGGAGAGCACGATCACCGGGCGGGGGCCGGCCAGCAGCGCGTCCAGGCCCTCCTGCCAGGCCCGCCGCCCGCCGAGCAGCCGGACCATCACCAGGTCGGTGCCCTCGGTCAGCGCGGGCAGGTCCTCGACGGTCAGCCGGGCCGGGTTGCCCAGCCGGTACGGCACCGGGCCGGTGGCGGCGCGGGCACTGAGCAGGTCGGTGTCGGAGGTCGACAGCAGCAGGATCATGCGAGGGGCCTCCCGGCCTCGTCGGAGAACGGGCGGGGCACAGGCATGCGGCAGCGCACAGGTCAGGCCTTCCTCGGGGTCCGCGCCCCGCGGGTGTCGCCCCGGCCGAGGCCCGGGCGGTGGACGAGGACGGCCGGAGTTCCTGGCTCCCACGGCCGGTGAACCGTGGTCACAGTGGCGGGACCGCACCGGGTTTGCACCGGTTTCCTCCCCTTGCGCCGTCGCTGGCACGGGCCGCCCGAGGGCCGCCCGGGCAGCATCGTACGGGGTGCCGGACGGCCGCGGGCCGGGCTCCGGACTGTGATCTACGAGACGGGGCGGCCGGTCGGACCATCTGTATGCTCGCCGCCATGCCACCCGAACCCGCCGCCGCTGGGCCGGGCCCCGCCCTGCCCGACCGGGGCCGGGCCGACGCCTGCCCCGGCGCGCTGCGCCTGCACCGGGCCGACGACGGCGCCCTGGCCCGGGTCCGGGTGCCCGGCGGGCTGCTGACCGGCGGGCAGCTGCGGGTGCTGGCCGAGGCCGCCGAGGCGCTCGGCGACGGCCACCTGGAGACCACCTCGCGCGGCAACGTCCAACTGCGGGGCCTCGGTTCGGACGCCGGCGGCGAGCTGGGCGCCCGGCTGCGCGCGGCCGGCCTGCTGCCCTCCGACCGGCACGAGCGGGTCCGCAACATCGTCGCCTCCCCGCCGGCCGGCCTGGACGGCCGCGGCCACGCCGACGTCCAGGCCTGGGTGCGCGAGCTCGACCGCGGGCTGTGCGCGAGCGAGTGGGCCACCGGACTGTCCGGCAAGTTCCTGTTCGCGCTGGACGACGGCCGCGGCGACGTGGCCGCGCTGGACGCCGATGTGACATTGATCGCAAGGCCCGGCGGCGGCGCCCTGCTGCGCCTCGGCCGGGCCGCCACCGCCCGCCCCGTCCCGCCCGGCGCGGCCGTCGCCGCGGCCCTGGACGCCGCCCGCGACTTCCTCGCGGCGCTGCGCGCGACCGGCACCGCGGCCTGGCACCTGCGCGACGCCCCCGACCTGCTCGACCCGGGCCCGCTGCCGCTGCCCGCCGTCGCCACCGACCCGCACCCGCCGCTCGGCACCCTGCCCGGCGGCCTCGCGGTCGGCCTGCGGTTCGGCCGGGCACCCGCCGACCGCTGGCGGCTGCTCGCCGACGCGGCCCCCGACGAGCTGCGGCTGACCCCGTGGCGCGGCGCGGTGCTGCCCGGCGCGCCGGGGGAGTGGCTGCCCCGGCTGGCCGCCGCCGGCTTCCGGACCGAATCCGGCACCGCCTGGGACGGCGCCACCGCCTGCACCGGCGCCCCGGGTTGCGCCAAGTCGCTCGCCGACGTGCGGGCGCACGCCCGCGCGGCGCTGGACGCCGCGACGGAACCCGGGGCGCCGGGCACCCCGGCGCACCCCGGCCTGCCGGTGCACTGGTCCGGCTGCGAACGCCGCTGCGGACACCCGCGCGGTGTCTGGGTGGACGTCCTCGCCACCGGGCAGGGCTACCGGGTGACCCGAGGCGCGGCCTCGGGAGAAGTGACGACGCACGAGATGGCCGAGGCGGTCGCCGAGGCCCGGAGGACCACGTGATCGAGTACGAGAAGGACGGCGCCGCCATCTACCGGCAGTCCTTTGCCACCATCAGGGCCGAGGCGGACCTCGCCGCGCTCCCCGCCGACGTGGCCCAGGTCGCGGTGCGGATGATCCACGCCTGCGGCATGACCGACCTGGTCGAGGACCTGCTGTACTCGCCCGGCGTGGTGGCCCGGGCCCGCGAGGCACTGCGGGCCGGCGCGCCGATCCTGTGCGACGTCAACATGGTGGCCAGCGGCGTGACCCGCAAGCGGCTGCCCGCCGACAACGAGGTGCTCTGCACCCTCACCGACCCCGCGGTGCCGGAGCTGGCCGCGAAGCTCGGCACCACCCGCAGCGCCGCCGCCATGGAACTCTGGCTGCCCCGCCTGGAGGGCGCGGTGGTCGCCGTCGGCAACGCCCCGACCTCGCTGTTCCGGCTGCTCGAACTGGTCGAGGCGGGCGCCCCGCGCCCGGCGGCCGTGATCGGCGTCCCGGTCGGTTTCATCGGCGCCGCCGAGTCCAAGCAGGCCCTGGCCGAACACCCCGCCGCCCTGGAACACCTGGTGGTCCGGGGCCGCCGCGGCGGCAGCGCGATGGCCGCCGCCGCCATCAACGCGATTGCGAGCGAAGTGGAATGACGGAACGTCAGACCGGTCGGCTGTACGGCGTCGGGCTCGGCCCCGGCGATCCGGAACTGGTCACCGTCAAGGCCGCCGCGCTGATCGCCAAGGCCGACGTGGTCGCGTACCACAGCGCCCGGCACGGCCGGTCGATCGCCCGCTCGATCGCCGAGCCCTACCTGCGCGGCGACCAGCTCGAGGAGCAGCTCGTCTACCCGCTGACGGTGGAGAGCACCGACCACCCCGGCGGCTACCGCGGCGCCCTCGACGAGTTCTACGAGGAGGCCGCCGCCAGGCTGGCCGCGCACCTCGACGCCGGCCGCGACGTGGTGGTGCTCGCCGAGGGCGACCCGCTCTTCTACGGCTCCTACCAGCACATGCACAAGCGCCTCGCCGGCCGCTACCGCGCCGAGGTGGTGCCCGGCGTGACCTCGGTCAGCGCCGCCGCCGCCCGGCTCGGCCGCCCGCTGGTGGAGGCCGAGGAGACCCTCACCGTCATCCCTGGCACCCTGCCCGAGGAGGAGCTGACGGCCCGGCTGGCCGCTGCCGACTCCGCCGTGGTGATGAAGCTCGGCCGCACCTTCCCGGCCGTCCGCCGCGCCCTGGAGCGCGCCGGCCGCCTCGACGACGCGCAGTACGTCGAGCGCGCCACCATGCCCGGCGAGCGCACCGCGCCGCTGGCCGAGGTCGACCCGGACTCGGTCCCGTACTTCTCGGTCGCCGTACTGCCCAGCCGGATCGACCGGACGGTGCCCCCGGCCGCGGGCGCCGCTGCCGACAGCCCCGGGGACGGCGAGGTGGTCGTGGTCGGCACCGGCCCGGCCGGGCCGCTGTGGCTCACCCCCGAGGCGCGCGGCGCCCTCGCCAACGCCACCGACCTGGTCGGCTACACCACCTACCTGGACCGGGTGCCGGTGCGCCCCGGCCAGATCCGGCACGGCTCCGACAACAAGGTCGAGGCCGAGCGGGCCGAGTTCGCCCTCGACCTCGCCAGGCGCGGCCGCAAGGTCGCCGTGGTCTCCTCCGGCGACCCGGGCGTCTTCGCGATGGCCACCGCCGTCCTGGAGGCCGCCTGCGTCGAGCCGTACCGCTCGGTGCCGGTGCGGATCGCCCCCGGCATGACCGCCGCGCACGCCGCCGCCTCCCGCGCCGGCGCCCCGCTCGGCCACGACTACGCGGTGGTCTCGCTCTCCGACCGGCTCAAGCCCTGGGAGGTGGTCGCGCAGCGGCTGCGCGCGGCGGCCGGCGCGGACCTGGTGCTGGCGCTGTACAACCCCGGCTCCAGGAGCCGCACCACCCAGGTCGGCCTGGCCCGCGACCTGCTGCTCGAACACCGCGCCCCGGACACCCCCGTGGTGCTGGCCCGCGACGTCGGCGGCCCGACCGAGCGGGTCCGCACGGTCCGCCTCGCGGACCTCGACCCGGCCGAGGTCGACATGCGCACCATCCTGCTGATCGGCTCCTCGCAGACCCAGGCCGTCGCCCGCGACAACGGCACCGAGGTGGTCTGGACCCCGCGCCGCTACCCGCCGGTCTGACCGCGCCCCGCGCGAGCTGCCCCTGAAAGCCCCCGGCTCACCGGCCGGGGGCTTTCGCATGCCCGCACGCCTGCTCCCCAGCCGAGCCAGGTTCATGTGAAGTGAAAATCGATCACCATCCTCGCTGCTCCGATGTGGCAGCTATGCCCGCTTAGTGCCGCATTTATGCGCATGTTGAGCCGCTGGGTGCCAGCTGGCGACCGGAATTCCGCCCTTTGGTTTTCAATCTAGATTGACTCTTGCTGATGGTTCGTCAATGATTCACGAAGCGGCGCACCACCGGCCCCCGCATCCGCGGCCGGCCCACCGGCCGTGCGTCGACGATCCCGCGTGCTGTCCCGTCCGGGCGCTCCCCCGGCCACTCAGGCGTGCCACCACGCGAACCATCCATCAGCAAACAGGAGACACCTGTGTCCAAGAGGAACACCATGGTCCGAGGCGCGGCGACGGCGGTCGCGGCGGGTCTGGCCGTGACCGCTCTCGCCGTCCCGGCGGCGCACGCCGACACGGTGGTGTCGGGCGGGGAGTCCGTCACCTCCACCGGCACCCTGGGCCGGGGGGCCGCGCCCGGCGGCCCGGTGGGCAGGAGTCAGGCGATAGCCCGGGCCAAGGACTGGGCCGACAACCGGGTGCCGTACAGCCCGAACGGCATCAACTCGCCCTACGGTTGGTGGGCCGACAGCGCCACCGGCGGCCGCTACCGGGAGGACTGCTCGGGCCTCATCTCGATGGCCTGGCAGCTGCCCTACAGCCGTACCACCGAGGACCTGCCCGGCGTCGCCACCGCGATCAGCGTCTCGGCCCTGCAGCCGGGCGACGCGCTCAACGACCGTGCCGACGGCCACGTCGTGCTCTTCGCGGGGTGGACGGACAAGTCCGCCGGCCGGTTCGTCTACTACGCCGAGCACCGCACCGGCACCGTGACCAGCCTGGACGAGGGCAACTTCAACAACGCCAGCATCGCCGGCCACCCCACCGGCAACTACACCCCGCTGCGCTACAACAAGATCGTCGATGACAGTTCGGCTTCGGGGGATCTGCCGGTGGCGGGGAACTGGGACGGGGGTGCGGCGGGGAACGTGGGTGTGTTCCGTCCGTCGACGGGTCAGTTCCACCTGCGCAACGACGACGGCAGTCTGGTGAAGGTGGACTGGGGTCAGGCGGGGGATCTGCCGGTGTCGGCGAACTGGGACGGTGCGGGGCCGGACAACGTGGGTGTGTTCCGTCCGTCGACGGGTCAGTTCCACCTGCGGATGGACGACGGCAGTCTGGTGAAGCTGGACTGGGGTCAGGCCGGGGATCTGCCGGTGGCGGGGAACTGGGACGGGGGTGCGGCCGGGAAC
>NZ_JBEOUL010000001.1:0-25893 GCF_040304075.1 Kitasatospora sp. NPDC094015 | reverse complement strand
ACCTGCGCGACGACGACGGCGGCACCACGTACATCGACTGGGGCCAGCCCCGCTGACCCACCCCGACCGCGTCCACCAGGACCGCTCGGACCACCGGCCGCGCCCGCCCGAACCGCTCGGGCGGGCGCGGCCGGGCCCGGTCAGCTCGGAGCCGGTGCCTGCGTCCCCGGGCCCTCGGCGACCGCCAGCACCGCCGCCGACCGGGACGCGACCGCCACCCGGACGAACCAGCGGACCTCGGCGGTGAGGTCCATCCCGTCCTGGACCAGGGTCCGCTCACCGGCCCCGGCCGGGCGGCGCTCCAACTCGGCCGCCACAGCCGTCCGCAGCAGCACCGCCTCGACCGCGGGCGCCAGATCCTTCCCCGCCACGCCCAGAGCCGTCAGCCGGGCCTCGGCCGCCGTCCGGTCGGCCTCGGTGAGGTGCCCGTCCAGGGCCAGCGCACTGTCCCGGATCTCGATGATCCGCCGGTACAGCAGCAGCCGCGGGTCCCGGCGCAGCTCCTCCGGCAGCGGCAGCACCACCTCGGGGGTCGCCTGCTGGAGCAGCCGCCACAGCGGCTCGACCCGGCGGGCGTTGCGGCGGTCGCGCAGGCGCTGCCGGCGCTCGGCGAGCGTGGGCCACAGGATCGAGAGCACCAGCAGCACCAGCGTGAACGCCAGCAGTACCTGGGTGGTCCCGGCCACCGCGGAGGAGTCGAACAGGTGGCACCCTGCTGCTCGGGAGGTCAGGAAGACGAGCCGGTGCAGCACGTAGAGCAGGCCGCCCATGCTCGCCGCCTGCATCAGGCGCAGCGAGGTACGGGACGGCCCCGGCGCCGCCAACGGGGCGTACCGCCAGCACAGTTGCGTGGTGGAGACCAGCCCGAACGACACGTACACCAGCAGGATCGCCCAGTACGCGAGCGCGGACGGGGACGAGGCGCCGGCCGTCAGCAGGTCGGTGTCGCCGTCCGGGTGCGGCATCGCCGCGAACGCCGCGAGCAGGCCGGCCGCGGCTGCCCCGAGCACCCCCAGGGTGATCGCGGTGGCCCGGCGGTTGCGGGCACCGGTCACCTCCCGGGTGAATTCCACCAGGCAGGTCACCGCGGCCAGCGAGGCCACGTGCACCGGCACATTGGTGAAGCTCTGGACACCCACGGCGCCGTCGATCACCCGCCGGACGGCGGGCACCCCCATGATCACCGAGGCGGTCCAGCAGGCCCACACGCCCCACAGGGCGCGCTCCCGCCGTGGTGCCCCGGGCAGCGCCCGCGCCTTCCAGAGCGTGATCAGCAGGATCGGCGGGAGCACCACGAGGTCAAACGGTCGCATCGGTGCCCTTCCGTCCGTACCGGCCGGTCAGGGCCCCCATCATCAGGTGCAGGGTGTCGGCGGCCGCCGCCGGTGCCGACGCCTGGGCGACCGGGGCGCTCTCGAAGCGGTGCCAGATCAACGACGCCAGCAGCTCGGTCTCCCGCTCCTGCTCGGTGGTCGCCTCCGAACGGCCCCGGGCGAGCAGCCGGGCGGCCATCGCGGGATCGAGGTCGGGGAAGAGCTGCTGGAGTTCCGACGGATCGGGCTCGCCCGACTGCCGGTGGCCGAGCAGGATGTGCGAGAGCTCGTGCAGGACGATGTGGGTCTGATGGATCGGGCTGGTCACCACGGAGTGGTAGACGTGGTCCACCGTGCCGAAGGCGACCCACATCCCGCAGATGCCCACCTCGGCGGCGTTGCTCCGCGCCGGCAGCGGCAGCAGGCGCAGCGGCCGCCCCCGGTCCGCCGCGATCTTCGCGACGAGCTTCTCGACCGTGAACGGCCTCGGTACGTCGATCCGGTCCAGCAGTGCGTCGCAACGCTCCCTGAACTCGGCCCATTTCGTCTGATCCATGGATGGATGTCCCCCCGGTGCAGGGCGGCTCACACGCCGGCCCCCGCCATCCGCCCACAGCGAGTCTAACCTCCGTGATCGTCCGTCACGGCCGGCGTCGTCGCGGGTGCCGTCGAGGCTGCCGCCGCCGGGCCGCTTCCGGCGGCCAGGCCGCTCTCCACCGCCCCGCTGTGTTCCACCAGCGACCGGACGGTCTCCAGCCCGTGACTCGACATGGTGGCCACCGCGGCCGCCCGCAGCGCGACCGAGCGGACGTCGTTGGCCCGCATCGCCGCGATCAGCGCCAGCTGTGCGGAGACCCGTTCGGCCACCTCGTCGTCGATGAAGTACGCCTGCGGCACGCCGAAGAACTCGCCCAGCGCGCGGAGCGTGCCGATGGTGGGGTTCGCGGCCCGGCCCTTCACCAGGGTCCAGAGCCGGCCGACCGAGATCCGCGGGTCGCCGGGCCGGCCCTGCTCCCGGATCCCGTCCGCGACCTCCTGCAGGGTGAAACGCCGTCCCAACGGCTGGACGTGGCCGAACAGGAACTCGATCCGCCGGCCGAGCCGCTCCGCCTCGGGGTCGGGCGGCTCCGGCAGCTCCGCCGCGCCGTCGCCAGGGACCGGGTCGACCTCGACACCGGCATCGCCCCGGTCGCCCATCGCCCACCACTCCTTCGCCCGTCGGGGGTGCCAGGCTACCGGTGTGCCGGTGGACGCAGCGCACGGTGGGCCGGTTCCCGGGAGTCCGGACCACCCGCCCGAGGGGCGCCGTCCGGCCGGTCCGACCCGTACCGGTCGAGCTCGGCCCACACCACCTGGCCGAACGCCCTGGCGCGGTGACCGAACCGGTCCGCCTCCCGCAGCAGTTCCAGCACCCCGCACTGGGCGTCGCCGGCCAGCCCCTCGGGCAGCGGCGCCTCCACCCGGTAGCTGCCGTCCGGCGCCGGGACGACCCGGGAACGGGTGCCCGTCACCCCGGCCAGCCGGACGGCCAGCTCGAACGCCGCCGCCCGGGGCAGCTCCGCTTCAGTGCCGCGCATCGCCGTCCTCCTCCCGGTCCGGTGCCACCGTCGCCCACACCACCTTGCCCGGCCCGGCCGGACGCGGCGCGACACCCCACGCCTCGGAGAGCAGCGCGACCAGCTGCATCCCGCGGCCCGACTCGTCCAACTCCCCGGGCACGGCGGGGGAGGGGAGTACGGGGCTCGCGTCGTGCACCTCGATCCGCAGCCGGCCGAACTCCACCGCCAGCCGGACGTGGATCTTCCGCCCGGGCGGTACGCGGGCGTGGCTCACCGCGTTGGTGACCAGCTCGGAGAGCAGCAACTCACCGGCCCACGCGTACCGTTGGCCGCACGGGAGGCCGGCCAGGAACTCGCGCAGCAGCTTGCGGGCGGCGCGGGCCGACCTCGGGCGGCGGGGGAGCCAGAGGCTCTGCGTGGGGTGAGCGGGGTGAGTGCCGGGGGGTCTGTCGAGCGTTTCGGGCATGGCGAAGCCGCCTTCCGGAGGTGCTTACGCAAGGTGAGTGAGTTGCTCCGTTCCGCTACAAAGGATTGCGGCTCGCGGGTAGCGTGGCGAGCGATCGGACTTTCCAAACGATCTGACACAACCGGGGGTTGCCATCAACCGTCGCAAGGGCCTCGCCGGCCCGATCACCTGTTCCCCCGCCATGTTCGGCTCCGAGCTGCTGTACGCCCGAGAGGCGGCCGGCCTGAGCCAGCAGGAGCTCGGCAGCCGCGTGCACTGCACCGCCGGCCAGATCAGCCGGGTCGAGGGCGCCACCCGCAAGCCGTCGGAGGAGTTCGCGCGCGACTGCGACCGGGAGTTGGGCACCGGGGAGCTGCTGGCGCGGATCTGGACCAAGGTGGACTGGCAGGCGGCGGTCACGCACCCGGACTGGTTCCGGCGGTACGCGGGGCTGGAGGCGGAAGCGACGATCATCCGCAAGTTCCAGGTCCAACTGGTACCCGGCATTCTGCAGACCGCGGACTACGCGCGAGTCCTGTTCCGAGGCCGCGACCCTCTGGCGAGTCCGGAGGTGATCGACGAGCGGGTTGCGGCGCGACTGGCACGCCAGCGAATCCTGACGGCTGACGACGGACCATGCCTGCTGGTCGTACTCGATGAGGGCGTCCTGTCGAGGAACTACGGCGGCGCAGAGGTGATGCGAGGCCAGCTCGATCACCTGATCCGCATGGCCAAGTTGCCGAACATCGTCATCAGGGTCGCCCCGTTCGGAACCGGTGCATGCGCGGCATTCGACCAGAGCTTCACGCTCCTGACCCTCCCGCACGAACCCGACGTGATCTACGCCGAAGGAATTCACCGAGGACAGCTGGTCGATGATCCAGCCCGATTCGCGGAGTGGTCCTACCGCTATGATCTGCTGCTGAGTGAGTCGCTGTCAGACAGCTCTTCGCTGGCCCGGATCCGCTCGGCGATGGAGGCCCTGCGCACTATGAACACCGCACCCGACCTGAGCGCCGCCTCTTGGCGGAAGAGCAGCTACAGCACCGGCGACGGGGGCGACTGCATCGAGGTCGCGGACGGCTTCGACGGCCTCATGCCCGTCCGCGACTCCAAGGACCCCGACGGGCCCGCCCTCGTCTTTCCCTCCGCCGCCTGGCGCTCGTTCGTCGCCGGGGTGCGGGCGGGGGAGTTCCCCGGCCGCTGACCGGCCAGTGGGGCGCGGCTACGCCCCGGTACCCGGCTGGGGTGTCCGCGAGGCCTGTACCAGGGGGTTCTTGGTGTCCTTCGGGATGCCCGCGTTCTGCACCGACATGACGACCACCGCCCGGTACCGGTCGGGATGGGTCGACACGTCCTTGAAGGCCGTCCCCTCGCAGGCGCGGTCGACGGTCAGATCCTTCTCGTAGGGCTGCTTGCCGACCGGGTAGCCGATGGCGGGAGCGGGTTCGACGCTCGGCTTCACGGGTGTTCCGGTGGCGACGATCGTGCCGTCCTTCAGCAGGAGGGCGGTGGGTGGGATCTCGCCGATCGGCAGCGACAGCATCGTCTCCGGCGCGGCGGCCGTGATCCGGTAGGAGACGGTGACCCCGCTCTCCCGCGCGACGGCGGCGGTCAGCGTGAACCGCACGGGGTCGCTGTCGAGCGACTCCATCAGCGGCGGGGCGATGGTGGTGCCGCAGGCCAGGGTCCGCTGCTGGCGCTCGATCGGTGGCGAGGTGGTCGTCGGGTCGGCCGCGCCCGGACTCTTCGAGCCTGTCGCCGAGGTGGCGGTGCTGCCGCACGCGGCGGCGAGGACCAGCAGGGGGGCGAGGAACAGGGCCTTCTTCACGCGGGGCTCCTTCACGGTTGCTCGGGGCGGTTGGACGCCCGGAGGGGCGTACCGGTTCCGGTACGCCCCTCCGGGTGCGGCCGAGGGATCAGACGTGCGGGTTCAGGTGCTGACCGAAGCCGCCCAGGATGTCGGGGGCCTCGGTCCAGTACATCCACTGGTTTCCGGCCAGGGCGGAGACGATGCCGCGCGCCTCGCGGTCGGTGCTGTTGGTGACGGTGAACACGGCGGCGCCGGAGTCGCCCTCCATGACGGCCCAGGTCGAGTTGTAGCCCTGGACGCCGCGCACGCTGTGGACGGAGCCGTCGTTCCAGGTCAGGTTGTAGGTGATGTCGTCGTTCTTGACGCTGATGTTGCAGGGCACGCCGTGGCCGCTGTAGTAGGAGCGCGCGCCGTCCTGGCAGACGGACTGGCCGTTGTAGGAGTAGGCGGTGCCCTTGACGTAGTACCACTTGCCGTCGGGCTGGTCGGCCTCGTCCGAGTTGGAACCGGAGCCGTTGTAGCCGCCGGTGTCGATGAGCTGGGCGTCCCAGTGGTCGTTGGTGTTGACCACCTGCCCGATCCAGCCGCCGCGGCTGTAGGTGAACTGGCCCGGGTTGGAGCCGCCCTCGCCGTTGACGGTCGAGCCGTTCCGGAAGCAGTGCGCGGCGGTGACCAGGTAGTCGCGGCCGTTGGAGTCCTCGGTGGCGAGGCCCGCGGTGCACTGCGAGGCGTACCCGCTCTGGTGGGCGTCGCCGATGAGGACGTCGCCGCCGATCTGCGGGACGCCGTCGTTCCAGCGCCAGGACGATCCGTGGATCGGTTCGCCGGCGACGACCTGGACCTGCGCGGTCCCGCCCTGGGCCGGGGGTGCGGCGGCCGCGATCGAAGCCTGTCTGGCCTGGATCCGGCTCGTGATGGAGGCGAGCTTGTCGCCCCGGCCGGACACGGTGATGCCGGACGAGTCCGGGTTCACCGCCACCGAGTAGACCTCCAGGTCGGCGGCGTCGGACGCGGCCGTCGCCCTGATGATCTGCTGGACCTGGGCGTCCAGGCTCTTCTTGGTGTGCGGGGAGACGGCCACCTTGACGAGCGAGGTGTCGATCCCCGGGTGGGCGGCCTTCGCCGCGGCGACGATCTTGCGGCCCTGCTCCGCGCCGATCGCGTACAGGGTGACCGTGCGACCGCTCTCGTCGACGGACAGGTTGCCGTACACGTCGGCGTACCGGCCGCGGCCCTGCTCGCCGAGCGCGTTCGCCACGGCGTTGAGCGGTGCCACCTTCTTCGCGTGCGCCAGCACGCCGCTGTCGGTGGTCCGTGCGGGGCCGCCGCCGTCCTTGGCCTCGGCACTCGTGCCGCTCAGCAGGACGGTACCGGCGGTCAGTGCGCCGACCGCGACCATCAAGATCGTGTTCCTGGATATTGCAGACATGGCAGAACTCTCCCCCCGTGCACGACAGTTCGTGCGTTTGATCGGTTGTGCCGGGATCATCCGAACACTGCGTGTCCGGGGGTCGCAAGCAGGTTTCGACCTGTGTTCCGGAGGCTTCGATTCTGGTGTGGTCCGTTGACGTACGGTTCATGACGCTCTGTCGGCCGACAGAGCGTCGAAAATGCGACGGACCGGATTCGACGGAATGGAACTCCTCACTTTTCCGGTGCGCACGATTCCGGCCCGGAACGCGCGACAGCCCCTCGCGGCGTGGCGAGGAGCTGCGCGGGTACGGGCCAGGGGCTCAGCGCCAGCTGTTGGCCGGCAGCTGCTCCAGGTGCCAGTCCGGGAAGAGTACGAACACCGAGGTCAGGCGCGGCTTGAGCTCAGGGTTGAGCTCCTGCGTGATCTTCGTGGTGAGCGACGCGCAGAGCGTCGCGCGGTTGAAGTTGACCACCGCAGCGTTGTAGAGGCACGGGTTGTCGCAGGCGTCCAGGAACACGGTGACGTTCTTGGTCGGGTAGGCGCCCAGCTTGCCGGTGATGCCGGAGTAGAGGCTGTTCACCAGGTCGGCCGTGGTCTTCGTGCCCCCGACCTTCAGGGAGTCGCCGACATGGGTGCACGCGTTGTAGAACACCTTGGCGTCCGCGCCCGGGACGGCCGGGCACATGCCCCGGATCGCGAAGTCGGGCTTGAGCGCGACGTCGTCGAACGGCCAAGGCAGGAACTCGGTGTGGCCGTTGAGCCAGAGTGCCTTGGCGGCGATGCACTCCAGGGCGGCGGTGTAGCTCGGCAGCGGGAAGGCGCTCGGCAGCCGGTAGCCGCCGTTCTGCTGGGTCAGGAGCGGCACATTGGCGATCTTCACCGGGTCGACCAGCGCGTTGCTCATCGCGATCAGCAGGGCCTTGTCGGCGTCGAGCGTGGCGTGCGGGTCCAGCAGGCTGGTGATGAACGAGGTGACCACCCCGGCCAGCGGCGGGTGGGTCGCGAGGGCTCCCTTGAACAGCGAGTTCGTCGGCCCCAGCGCGCTGTTGCCGATGTTGATCGACTGGATCTCGGCCTGCCACTCACCGGGCCACTGCGGGACGGCAGTCGTCATGTGCACCAGCTCATCTCTACGCTCGACGGATGCGGGCGCACCACGTCGGCACCCCCGCAACGAGCCTCTCCCGTCATCTGACGCTCCGTCAATCACCGGATGTGCGTAGCTGTTAGGCGTCGCCGTGCCGCCGCGGCGCTCAGCCCGGCAGGCCGGCCGGATCGGTCGAGAGCAGCGTGCCGGCCCGGTCGTAGAACTGCCACTGCTTCGCCGTCCGGCCCGCCGGCCTGGGCACGGCGACCCAGTGCACGGGGGAGTCCGCCAGCGCGGTCAGCTGCGGCTCGTCCGTGCTGCCGTCCTGCCAGGTCACCACCACCTTGCCGACGTCCGAGCCGACCTGCAGCACGGCCAGGTCGACCGGCGCCACGGTGTCGCCCTTGCCGACGTGGCCGAGCAGCACCCCGGTCGGCGAACCGGCGGCGCCGGCGTGCGGTGTCGACGGCGCCGGGGCCGAGCCGGTGCTGTCGTTCGGGAGGCGGACGCCGTCGAGGGTGAAGTAGAGGTTCACCACGTCGTCGTCGGGCTGCCAGTACTGCTGGACGAACTCCGCCGTCGGCGCGGCCAGCGACGGGTCGGCCGCGTGCCGCTCCGCCCAGAGGAGCTGGGCCTGCCGCACCGCCTGTGCCCGGTCGGCCCGCGGCCACAGGGCCGCCCAGGCCTTCCACACCTTCCCGTCCGCGGTGCTGCCCTGCGCGAGCACCGCCCGTACGGGGGTGAACGGGTCCCGCACCGCCGCCGAGGCGGCCGTGGGCCCGGCGGCGGGGGCGACCGCGGCGGCCGGTGCGCCGGTGCGCCGGTGCGCCGGTGCGGGGGAGCTGGTGCAGGCCCGCGGCCACCCCGCCCGCCAGCACCACCGATGTGCTGAGCGCGATCACCCCCACCACGGCCCGCCGCCGGCGCCGCAGCCGCCGACCGCCGGCCAGTGCGGCGCCGACCGGCACCGGACCGATCCGCACCCCGCCGGCGGCCTGCGCCAGGCTCTCGCCGACCCACGCCGTGTCCGGCCCGACCGTGCTCGTACCGTCCGCGTTCACACTGCACCTCCGCTGTGGGTCATGACCTTGGAGTTCTCGGGCGTGCCCGGCGCGGCGGTGGCCGCCCGCAGCCGTGCGATCCCCTTCGCCGCCTGGCTGCGCACCGCGCCGACCGAGCAGCCCATCGCCGCGGCGGCCTGGCTGTCGCTCAGGTCCTCCCAGTGCCTCAGCACCACGGCCTGCCGCTGCCGGGGTGGCAGGGTGGCGAGCGCCGCGACCAGGGCGGCGCGTTCGTCGGAGCGGGCGAAGCCGTCCTCGGGGCTCGGCGCCTCCGGCACGGCGTCCACCAGTAGCTCGGGCAGGCGGCGGCGGAAGCGGCGGGCGTGCTGGTTCACCAGGATCTGCCGCACGTAGGCGTACCGGTCCTCGGCCCGCCGGACCCGGGCCCAGGCGGCGAAAGCCCGCTCGAACGCCGACTGCGCCAGGTCCTCCGCGCCGTGCTGATCGCCCGCCAGCAGGTAGGCGGTCCGCAGCAGCCGGGGCCAGGCGCCGACCATGAATTCCTGGAACTCCCCGTCCCAGCCGTTCTTCGGTTCTCCCATGAGCACCTCCTCACCCCTCCGGAGCGCAGGGGTGGGGGTAACCGCTTCCTCCCGCCGCCCACGGACTTCGCGACCTCGGGGTCGTCACCGTCGACCCGGGCCCACGGCCCCACCCACCGGAGCGCACTCACCACGGCTGCCTCCGGGCGACCGAGAAGTGATGCTCAGCCCTCCTTGACGAACATGTCGGATGCCGAACAGGTCGAGTCCGGATCCATCGTCGCGCAGAGCTCGATCTTCCCGCTCACCCGCCTGATGTCCGCGCCCAGGGAGCAGCTCACCGGCCCCGAGCGGAAGCTCAACGCGACCGTGTCGCCCGAGTTCAGGGCCGGGTCCGCCCGCGAGAACCCAACGCGATCAGGCGTGAGAAAGCTCCAGCTGCCCTCGGCCGCCGACCGTTCGCAGTCGTCCGGCGCACCGGCGGCCTCCCACGCAAGACTGAAGCTGCGATCGGCGCGGATCGTCAACGTGCCGCCCGCTGCGCTGTGCCAGACACCACTCAGCTCCACGGAGCCGGCGGTGTACGTCTCGCCCGGGCTGGACGCACAGGCAGCCATCGCCAACGCCAGCACCGAGACCGTCAGCCCCCGCCGAACAAGCCCGAACGGGCCCGCCCGCCGCGCGCCGGGTCCACCTGCCCGCATCCACACCGAGTCGCTCGACCGGTCTACAGCTGTCCGACGAGTGTCGCCATCCTCACGACAACGAGGAGCGCTACGACAGATGAAGCGATCAGGAGCTTCCGGTTGGATCGTCCGATCCAGAGAGTCGGGGCGAGCATCATGGCGCTGACGACGGAAATCGCCATGGAGGTCTGCGCATAGACCGGCCTGGGGCGTCCGGGGAAGGCCGATACGTCCCGCCACGGATCACTCTCGATGTTGGTGCCGTAGGCGAAGAGCAGCACGAGCGACGCCATTGCCAGGAGGAGCCAAGGCGCAGCCGACTGGCACATCTTCATGAACTTCTCGTCAGACATGAGGTCCTTGGTTCAAGTGTTGCCATGGAGTCGGGGTTCGAGCTGCGGCAGGCGCCCGGAGAGTTCTGCCTTGGATCGGCACGTCTCAGGCGATGGAGGACAGAGCGTAGACCTTGGGCCAGTCCGGTACTGATTGATCGATCACCACGCTCCGTGATGGAGCATGCACACTGTCATCGGCGACCGGAATCGTTCCGCCTCGGGTGTTCGGCCCCGGGGTAACCTGCCAGCCGGCCATTGTCAGATCGGCCGGGGTGAACGGAAAGCTCCAAGCACGAAAGTGCCCGGTGAGGCCGATCGCTTTCAAGAAGTCGCCTGCTTTTTCGGCGGGCAACCTGAAGGATACCCAGAAGTCGCTTCTGCCCCACTCCGACTTCTCGCCGTAGGTGACGTCGACCGCGTCCTCCGGGATGGCCACCCGGTACTTCGACTGGAGCCCGGACGGCGGGACACGGGGGATCGACGACGAGCTGCTTCTCGATTCCGGGTGCGGCGAGTCGGGGGTGCTGGCCGTAGTTCCACAACCTGCCAGAAGAAAGGTGACGGCCAGGAAGGCCATGCTGTGCGAGCTCGAGTACGTGTCATCTCACCCTGACAGATTGGTTCGCGGTGGACGTCGAGGTCTCGCGCAGGTTGCGCCCGCTGAGGTCGGTGCCGGTGTCGGCGCGGGAGACGTAGGAGGCATGGTGGTCGGTTCCGCGGGTGGTGGGGTACTCGATCCGGCGGGTGCGGTTGAACTGGGCGACGGTACCTCATCCTCTCGGTTCCTGACGGACGCCCCCTCATCGCCGCCCGCCGCCCGGCCATGGCCCTCATGCGCGACCTCATGCGCACCGACCTGGACATCGAGCCGCTGAGCCTCGACCAACCGTCAACAGGTCGGTGTACCCGATCGGCAGAATCCTTTGGAAATCCACGTCAGTAGAGGAGTGAATCGCGCAGCCACTTCGGCTCGACCTTCGACAAGCGAATGCGAACACGGTCAGACATTGGATGGTTCAGTTTCCTGAGCGAGGATGCGAGACACTCCAAGGTTCGAGCGTCCGAGATATCGCACCCGAGCAGGGCGCCTTCGATCGGCTCCGCTGCCTCGGAGTATCCGGCCGCGGACAGAGAGATCGTAGCCATGCACAGGTTGGGATCCCCAGGCCTGATCGCCGCCATGAGCGATGGAACTCCGACCTTGCTGCCCATGTAGAGAAGAGCCGACGCTGACATCAGCTTCACACTCTGATCATCCGCTCGCTGGTACACCTGCTCCATGGGCTCCAGCATCAGTGACCCGAACCGGCCGAGCCGCTCGAAGATCAGGGAGCGCGCCTCCTCATCCCCTTCGAACGACGCCGCCACCTGAGCGGCGATGGTGGACGAGCAGGCCGCGAGTTCTTCGACAGCACGAACTCGGGACTCCAGATCCGATGAACCAAGGTCATCGAGCGCGTCCTTGACTCTCTCCGACAATTCCATCATCGAACCCCCGTTGTGTGGCCGAAGGCCGTTCCACCCCCGCTCGGGCCGCGGCCCGAACTGTGCATCAGTGTCCGCGAATTCCCGGGAAGTACATGGTACGTGTGGACCGCTTCGGTCGTGAGGCCGTAGCCGGTACGACGAACGCCCCTGCGTATGTCACGTTCTCAGGTGGACGCCGCTGGTGCTCCAGCTGTAGATCGTGATCTTCATAGCTGTTGAGCGGCCTGCCACTCGTAGTGGCTGGTGCGGGAACGTGCTTGATGGCGGCGTCGCCAGAGCGACCGGCGCAGTCGGTGCGCGATGTCGCGGACTGGCTGGGCGACCAGGGTGGCGAAGAGGTGCTGAATCTCGTTGCAGGTCAACGGGATGAGGCCGGGAGGCGTCGGGTTACGGGCGCGTTCGGCGGCGGAGGTAACCACCAGAAATGCGTGGGCGAGCATGGCCAGGTTGGTCCAACGGTGCCAGGAGTGCCAGCGGCGCACCTGGTGCTCGTCCAGCCCGGTCAGCCCCTTCCCGGTTTGGAACGTCTCCTCCACCGTCCACCTGCGTCCCGCCACCCTCACCAGCACGGCCAGAGGGACGGGGTGGGACGAATAGCCGCGGTAGAAGGCGAGTTCGCCGGTGCGCCGGTTGCGGCGGACCATCAGCCGGTGGTGCCCCGGGCGGGCGGCGGCGTCGTCGATGTCGACCTGCGCCCAGTCGTAGAAACGCTGGCCCTTGGCGCCTACTCCGGCGGACAGACGCTGCCATGCCCGCTTCGGCAGACGGCGGACCAGGGCGTCGGCCCGGAAGGCACCCGCGCGGGTGGCGACTGGGTGGGAGCAGGACACCGCCAGGACGTAGCCGATCTGACGCTGCTCCAACTCGGCGCGCAACTGGGGGTTCGCGCCGTAGACCTCGTCGCCGGCCACCCATGCGGCCGGGACTCCCGCGTCGAGAGCACGGGCGATCATTTGGATGGCCAAGGCAGGCTTGGTGGCGAAGCCCAGGTCGTCGGGGATGCCTGCGGCGCGGCAGCGGTTCTGGTCGTCCGTCCAGGACCGCGGGACATACAGCTGTCGGTCGATGGCCGCGTGCCCGCGCTCGGCGGAGTAGACAAGGTGGACGGCGACTTGCGAGTTCTCGATCCGGCCTGCCGTGCCGGTGTACTGACGCTGCACGCCGACGCTCTCTGTGCCCTTCTTCAGGTCGCCGGTCTCGTCCACAACCAGGACCGCTTCCTCGTCCCCAAGGTGTTCGACGATGTACTCGCGAACGTCATCACGCAGCTCGTCCGCGTCCCACGAGGCTCTGTTTAGCAGGTGCTGCATGCCGTCTGGGGTGGCGTCCCCGGCGTTCTCGGCGATCGTCCAGCACTTCTTCCGAGGCAGTTCGGAGAGCATCCCAAGCACGAACGCCCGCGCCCGCCGCCGGGGTTCTACCCGCACGCACCGGCCGGCAACCCGGCCCATCAGATCCTCGAACATCAACTGCCAACGGGCAGGGTTTACGCTGTGACCTACGGCCACCGGTTGATCTTTGGTTGTCCACACAACACCCGATGATCAACCGTGGCCGTGCTGTCTTCGGACCCGCCCCCAGCAAGATCACGATCAACAGCTGGAGTGAGCGCCGTTTTTCAGTTGGCCGAGACCTGAAGCTTGTAGTCGGCGGTGACGGCAAAGGATCCCGATGATCCCCTGATGCCCAGTGTGTGACTGCCAGGTGCCAGCGGTTCCAGTTGTACCCAGAGTCCGCATGCCTGGGTTCGGAAGTGTCCCCCACCCTGGGTGAGTGGATTGCCATCCACTGCACTGATCTGCACAGCTGTAGCTTCGTATCGTTCGGGTTCCAGGGCTTGGCCGTCAAGGATGGCGCTCCCCTGGGCCGAGGCCATGAATGCTGAGCAGTCGGCCGCTTTGCCGAAGAGGTTCACCAGAGGGAAGGCCACTGGTACCGCTGCGGGCACTGTGCACGAGCGCGTTACGGTCCCGCCAAAGGTGCCGGCCAGGAACCAGATGCCGGCTGTCTGGCCCTGAGCGCACAGGTGGCCGTCCTGATCTGAGACAGGGTTCGAGTCACTGACGCTCGAAGCCGCCCAGGTCCACCAACGGCCCTGCAGATCGGCGGCGCTCAACTTGGCTCGCACGCTTGGAGAACCTGCTGCGGGCAGGGCGGCGGCGGTCGCTGCCCCGGCTGGGGAGCTGCTTGCGTCCGTATGAGGCGAGGCAGGCGTGGTGGAGCATGCGCTGACCAGTACCGATGCGCCGATCAGCAGGGCTATGGATCTTCCGAGATGCATGAGCGAAGAGTACGGGGCCGTGACCTACTGCCTGCGAGAGGGAAGGGCCTCGGTACAGCGAGGACTGCGCAGCAACCTTGACGCCTGATCACGATCTACAGCTGGAGTACTAGGAGCTGCACGGTCGCCGCCCGGGTGGAGCGCGACAGTCCGTGGCTAGTTGGGCGAGTGCCGCGCCGGGCCGAGGAGGTGGGGCAGGGAGCGGTTGTGGCGCAGCAGCCAGGCGAGGTAGGTGGGGTTGGCGCGGGCGAGGTCGAGGTAGGCGGTGCAGAGGTCGGTGTAGAGGGCGTCCAGGACGGGGGCGGCGAGGGCGCCGGTACGCCAGGTGAGCAGGAGGCGGACGCCGAGCGGGTCGCCGTGCAGGGGCCGGACCACGGTGCCCGGGACGGGGACGGAGGTCGGTTGGCAGGGGCGGACGGCCTCGCCGGAGGCGACCAGTTCGGCGGCGGTGGCGTTGTCGCGGACCTGGAGCACCCGCGGATCCACCCCGGCCCCGGAGAACACCCGCCGCATGGCCGCGTACTCGTGGTCCGCCGCCGGGTCGACCATCCAGGTGTCCCCGGCCAGGTCGGTCAGCCGCACCACCGGTTGGGTGGCCGCCGGGTGGCGTACCGACAGCGCCAGGAACTGCGGTTCGCGGGCCATCAGCACCCGCTGCTCGGTGTCGGCCGGCACCCGGAGCGGGAAGCCTTCGCTCTCGTGCACGAAGGCGATGTCGAGCTGCTCGGCGGCGATCATGCGTAACAGGGCGATCGCCGAGATGTCGATGTGGATGGTGGTGTCGGTGTCCGGCAGCCGGTCGTGCACCTTGCGCAGCCAGGCCGGCACCGCGCGGCTGCCGACGCTGCCGATCCGCAGCTGCCGCTGTTCGGCCCCGGCGGCCTCCTGCCGGGCGGCGGTGACCAGGGTGGCCATCTCGGTGACGATCGGTCGGGCCCGGGAGAGCACCGAGTGGCCGAGCGGGGTGGGCTGGCTGCCGGTCTGCTGGCGGTGGAACAGCCGGCCGCCGATGGTCCGTTCGATGCGGTGCAGCTGGGTGGAGAGGGCGGGCTGGGTCATGCCGAGCTGCAGTGCCGCCTTCCGCACGCTGCCGGTGTCCGCGATGGCGCACAGCACGCGCAGGTGTCTCACGTCGAGCTCCACAAAGGGAGCATAACGAACAGGCCAAGTCTTTGCCAGGGCCATGTCAGATGGCGAGACCGCGCCCGAGCTGCGGGAACCCCGGCGAACCCCCGCCGCCACCAAGGGTATTCGGCCGTGCTATCGCCGGCTGGCATCCTCCGCACCCGCCACCGGCTGACCCAAGCTCTGTGCATCACCAGTTCATCCGGTTTCCGCGGCGCCCCCAACCGCCGTGGAACTCGCGAACGGAGTACCCCCACATGAAGCGTTCCGTCCTGTCGCTGACGGCTGCCCTCGGTCTGGCGCTGGCCGCCGGCATCGCCGCCGTGCCCGCCGCCTCCGCGGCGACCGTCGACTCCGCCCCCCAGCAGGGCTACGTCGCGTCCTCCTACACCGGGTCCGCCGAGGAGAAGGCCAACAACCAGGCCTTCTACGAGGCCGTGATGAAGTCGGCGCTCGCCAAGAAGGCCGCCAACCCGTTCCTGCAGACCGTCACGGTGACCTACGACGCCAGCAGCGCGCCGACCTTCCGCACCACGATCGCCAACAGCGCCTCGATCTGGAACAGTTCGGTCCGCAACGTGCAGCTGCGCAGCGGCAGCAACGCCGACTTCCGCTACTACGAGGGCAACGACTCGCGCGGCTCCTACGCCAGCACCGACGGCCACGGCAGCGGCTACGTCTTCCTCGACTACCGGCAGAACCAGCAGTACGCCTCGCTGCGCGTGGTGGCGCACGAGACCGGCCACGTGCTCGGCCTGCCGGACCACTACTCCGGCCCGTGCAGCGAGCTGATGTCCGGCGGCGGCCCCGGCACCTCCTGCACCAACCCGTACCCGAACACCGCCGAGAAGAACCGGGTCAACTCCCTCTGGGTGAACGGTTTCGCGGCCGCCGCCCGCTGACCGGGCCCGACGCAGCACCGCGCAGCACCCCGGCCCGGCCCCGCAAAAGATCGCGACGGGGCCGGGCCCCCGCGTTAGCATCCGGCGCATGACAACCAACACCGCGATACTCGAGGACGCCCTCACCCGGATCACCGCCGGCTACGTGTTCCCCGAGCGCGCCGCCGAGGTCGACACCGCGATCCGCCGCCGCCTCGCCGCCGGCGAGTACGAGGGCCTGGCCGGCACCGAGTTGTGCACCACCGTCACCGGCCATCTGCACGAGGTCTGCCCCGACAAGCACCTGCGGCTGCTGTGGAGCGAGGAGCCGCAGCAGGTGGCGGAGGACGCGGACGAGGACGCCCGGTTCTCCGCGCTCTGCCGCGCCGAGAACTTCGGCGTCCGCAAGGTCGAGCAACTCGACGGCAACGTCGGCTACCTGGACCTGCGACTGGTCGCCACCCCGGCCGACGGCGCCGCGGTCTTCGCCGCCTCGATGCAACTGCTCGCCCACACCGACGCGTTCGTGTTCGACCTGCGACACTGCCGGGGCGGCTCGCCGGAGGGCGCGGTGCTGTGGTGCAGCTACTTCTTCGCCGACGGCACCGTCCACCTCAACGACATCTACGACGGGGCCAGCGGCCGCACCCAGCAGTTCTGGAGCTCGACCCACCTGCCGGCCCCGCGCTACCTCGACCGTCCGGTCTACCTGCTGACCAGCTCCGCCACTTTCTCCGGCGGCGAGGAGATCGCCTACAACCTGCAGTCCCAGCAGCGGGCCACCCTGGTCGGCGAGACCACCAAGGGCGGCGCGCACCCCACCGAACGCTTCCCGCTCACCCCGCACATCGCGGTTACCGTGCCGACCGCCCGCTCGATCAACCCGGTGACCGGCACCAACTGGGAGGGCGTCGGCGTCGTACCGGAGCTCGCCGTGCCGGCCGAGGACGCGCTCACCGCGGCGCTCGACCACCTGCGGGCCGCGAAGCACGCGGGCTGACCCAGGGGCGGGCCCGCCCGGTCAGCGCCCGGGCCGGGCCGCCAGCCAGGCCACCGCGCCCGCCACATCGGGTGCGGTGGGCAGCCCGGCCGGGGGCTCCGGACGGCGGACGACGACCACCGGGAGGTCCAGTTCGCGGGCGGCCGCCAGCTTCGGTGCGGTGGCCGCGCCGCCGCTGTCCTTGGTCACCAGCACCTCGATCCGGTGCTCGCGCAGCACCGCGAGCTCGCCGTCCAGGGTGAACGGCCCCCGGTCCAGCAGCACCGTCAGGTCGGGCGGCAGCGGCGCCTCGGGTGCGTCCACCGACCGCGCCAGGAAGAAGAGTCGGCGCAGGTGGGCGAAGTGGCCGAGACCCTGGCGCCCGGTGGTGAGGAAGATCCGGCGGCCCAACCCGGGCAGCGCCTGCGCCGCCTCGGGCAGCGAGCCGACCGGGTGCCAGTCGTCGCCCGCCACCGACGCCCAGCCCGGCCGGCGCAGCGCCAGCAGCGGAACGCCCGCCTCGGCCGCGGCCTCGGCCGCGTTCCGGCTGATCCCGGCGGCGAACGGGTGGGTGGCGTCCACCAGCGCGTCCACCCGGTGCTCGCGCAGCCAGGCGGCCAGCCCTGCCGGGCCGCCGAAACCGCCGATCCGCACCTCCCCGGCGGGCAGCCGTGGCTCGGCCACCCGGCCGGCCAGCGAACTGGTCACCCGCAGGTCGGGATCGGCCACCAGCTCGGCCGCCAACTGCCGTGCCTCGGTGGTGCCGCCGAGGATCAGGACGTGGAACGGCATCAGGAGCACGGCCCGTGCGGGCGCTCCCGCTCGGCCGAGTACAGGTGGCTGTCGCGGAACTGCTCGGCGCCCAGCGTGCGTCCGACCAGGATGACCGCCGTCCGCACCACCCCGGCGTCCCGCACCTGGCCGGCGATGTCGCCGAGGGTGCCGCGCAGCACCAGCTCGTCCGGGCGGCTGGCCATCGCCACCACGGCGGCCGGGCAGTCGGCGCCGTAGTGCGGCAGCAACTCCTCGACCACGCTGTCCACGTACCGGGTGGCCAGGTGCAGCACCAGCAGCGCGCCGCTGCGGCCCAGGGTGGCCAGGTCCTCGCCCTCGGGCATTGGGGTGGCCTGCCGGGCGACCCGGGTGAGGATCACGGTCTGGCCGACCGTCGGCACCGTCAACTCCCGCTTCAGCGCCGCGGCGGCGGCCGCGAACGCAGGCACCCCGGGCACCACCTCGTACGGGATGCCGGCCGCGTCCAGGCGCCGCATCTGCTCGGCGACCGCGCTGAACACCGACGGGTCGCCGGAGTGCAGCCGGGCCACGTCCTGGCCGCGTCCGTGGGCGGCGGTGATCTCGGCGACGATCTCGTCCAGGGTGAGCTGCGCGGTGTCCACCAGCCGGGCGTCCGGCGGGCACTCGGCGAGCAGCTCGCGCGGCACCAGGCTGCCCGCGTACAGGCACACCCCGCAGGCCGCCAGGGTGCGCTGGCCGCGCACGGTGATCAGGTCGGCGGCGCCGGGGCCGGCCCCGATGAAGTAGACGGTCACTGCTGCTCTCCCTGCTCCGGAACCTCGACCACGTCCATGCTCTCGACCACGTCCATGCCCTTGACCACCGACCACTGGGTGACCGGCATCGCCTGCCGCCAGCCGGTGAAACCGCCGACCGGCACCGCGTGCGCCACCGCGAGGCGCAGCAGCTCGCCGCCGTGCCGCCGGTACCACTCGGTGAGCAGCGCCTCCGACTCCAGCGTCACGGTGTTGGCGACCAGCCGGCCGCCCGCCGGGAGTGCGGCCCAGCAGGCCGCCAGCAGCCCGGGGGCGGTCAGGCCGCCACCGATGAAGACGGCGTCCGGGGTGGGCAGGCCCGCCAGCGCGGCGGGCGCCGCCCCCGACACCACCTGGAGCCGGGGCACCCCGAGCGCGGCCGCATTCCGGGTGATCCGCTCGGCCCGGACCGGATCGCGCTCCACCGCCACCGCGCGGCAACTGCGGTGCGCGCGCAGCCACTCGATGCCGATCGAACCGGAGCCGCCGCCGACGTCCCAGAGCAGCTCGCCGGGCGCGGGCGCGAGGCTGGCCAGCGTGGCGGCGCGGACGTGCCGCTTGGTCAGCTGGCCGTCGCTCTCGAAGGCGCTGTCGGGGCGGCCGGGCACCAGCTGGGCGCGCGGCGTGCCGGGCTCGGGGGCGCAGTCGACGGCGATGACGTTCAGCGGGTCGCCGGGCGGGTGCGGCCAGTCGGCGGCGGTGCCGGCCAGCTGGCGTTCGGCGGGGGAGCCCAGCTGCTCCAGCACCCGCAGCCGGCTCGGCCCGTAGCCGCGCGCGGCCAGCAGCGCGGCCACCCGGGCGGGGGTGTCGGCGCCGGCGCTCAGCACCAGCACGGTGCGGCCCGGGTAGAGCGCGGCGGCCAGCGAGTCCAGCGGCCGGCCGACCAGGCTGACCACCTCGGCCTCCTCCAGCGGCAGACCCAGCCGGGCGCAGGCGTACGAGACGGAGGACGGGTGCGGCAGGACGCGCAGCGCGTCCGGGCCGGCCAGCTCGGCCAGGGTGCGGCCGATGCCGTAGAACATCGGGTCGCCGCTGGCCAGCACCGCCAGGTGGCGGCCGCGGTGCGCGGCCAGCAGCCCGGGGACGGCCGGGCGCAGCGGCGAGGGCCAGGCGAGCCGCTCGGCGGCCACCTCGGGCGGCAGCAGCTCCAGCTGGCGCGGGCCGCCGATCACCGCCCCCGCCTCCCGCAGCGCGGCCCGCCCCACCTCGGACAGCCCGGCCCAGCCGTCGGCCCCGATCCCCACCACGGTGATCGCCGGTTCGGGCACGGTCGCACTGGCGGCCAAGGGGGACTCCTCGCAGGTCGGACGGGGTAGCAGCGGCAGCCTACCGGCGCCCGCCCGACCACGGGCGGAGGGCCGGCGTGACCCTGGTCTCCCACCTGCCCGGGGCCGGCAGGAGGAGCTGGTGCGGGATGCGGAATCGCCGTCGACACGGACGGCTGCACCGTGACCGAGCGACGAAGCTCCGGCGATCGTTTGTGACGTGCATCACGCCTTGAGGTGCTGTGTTGTCTGCTTTGGGGGATCTGCTGCGCCTTTGTTCGACGCCTTGTCAGACGCCCGAAGCATGCTGGCCCGGTTATTGGTTGACGCCAAATCAGGCGCCTACGAAGATTCGCCGCGTCTGAGAAGTCGATGAAAATTCAGGACTGGAGTGCAGTGGCGAACAGCCGGTGGAGACAGTCAGCTCGCAGCTGGCTGGTGGGGAGCGTCGCCGTTGGCGCGCTCATCGGATCGAGCGTCGTCCCGGCGGCTGCCGCCGCTGCGGACGCTGGGCCCAAGGCCACGCCCAGCCCCGCCGCGAGCGGTGCCGGGCGTGGCGACACGGCCTCGGGGGACGCTGCGGAGGTGGCGGCCGTCGCGGAGGCGAAGCGGACCGGGAAGCCGGTCGAGGTGCTGTCGAAGCGGACCGAGACCTCCGATGTGATTGCCCAGCCTGACGGTCGGCTGCTGGCGACCACGTACGTCCAGCCGCACCGGGTGCGCAAGGCCGGCGGCTGGGCGGACATCGACCCCGCGCTGACGGTGCGTGCCGACGGTTCGGTGGCTCCGAAGGCGGTCACCGCCGATGTGGTGTTCTCCGGTGGTGGCAGCACCCAGCCGCTGGTCCGGATGGCGTCGCAGGGCAAGGAGCTGAAGCTCAGCTGGCCGACGGCGCTGCCGAAGCCGGTGGTCGACGGCAGTACGGCGGAGTACCGTTCGATCCTGCCGGACGTCGATCTGAAGCTGACCGCCACGCCGACCGGCTTCAGCCAGATCATCGCGGTGCACAGCGCCGAGGCCGCGAAGAACCCCGACCTGGACCAGCTCCGGCTGGGCCTGACCGGTTCCGGCCTCAAGGTCGTCCAGGCCGCGGACGGTTCGCTGACCGCTGTCGACCGTAGCGGCGGCGGAACGGTCTTCGAGGCGCCGACCCCGGTGATGTGGGACTCCTCCCGCCCGGCGGCGGGCGCCCCCGGCGCCAGCGCCTTCACCTCCCCGGCGGCACGTACCGTACCGGCCTCCAAGGCGCGGTCCCTGCTCGCCCCCGCGGCCCCCGCCACCGGCGATCCGCAGGACGGGCTCGCGCCGGGCGACGGTGCCAAGGTCGCGCTGATCAAGGTCGATCTGCCGGCTGCCCAGGACAAGCTGGTCCTCACCCCGGACCAGGCGATGCTGGACGACTCCGGCACCGTCTTCCCGGTGATGATCGACCCGGCGTGGAACACGCCGAACGCGGCCGACTGGGCCGGTGTCTCGCGCTACTACGCCTCCCAGGCGTACTGGCACTTCACCTCCGACGGCTCCAACGTGAACGACTGGGGTGTCGGCTACTGCGGCGACACCAGCCGCTGCGCGCCCAAGGACGTGAAGCGGGCGTTCTTCCAGATCCCGACCAGCTCGTTCATCGGGAAGCAGATCCTGAGCGCGGAGTTCGGCACCTACGAGAGCCACTCGTACTCCTGCACGCCGAGCAACATCGAGCTCTGGAACACCGGTTGGGTGTCCTCGGGCACGAACTGGAACTCGCAGAACGCTGCGGGCTTCTGGAGCCGCAAGCTGCAGACGATGAGCGCGGCCAAGGGCTGGAGCGGTAGCTGCCCGGGTGGCTGGTTGGAGTTCGGCGGCACCTCGGGCGGGGTCAAGGACCTGGTCCAGGACGCCGCGAGCTCGGGATGGTCGTGGACCACTTTCGGTCTCAGGGCCGAGAACGAGAACGACAGCAACAGCTGGAAGCGCCTGACCAGGGACGCCTTCCTGCGCGTGTACTACAACCTGCCGCCGCGGCAGACGCCGATGAGCCAGCTGACGATGTCCCCCGGCAGCGTCTGCTCGTCGACGGGTGTGGGGATCAACAACTGGCCGCAGATCAGCGCGACGGCGAGTGACCCGGACGGCGAGGCCCTCGGCGTCCAGTTCGCGGTTGCCTGGGACGACGGCAGCACCGGTTACAAGCGTCGGTGGTGGTCGACGGGCAGCGAGGGAGCGGCCCCGCCGGGCAACTCCTTCAAGGGGTCGGGTTCGCTGTTCTCGGTTTCGCTGCCGGAGATGCCGGCCTCGGTCGGTGGCTCCTACGGCTGGGAGATGCGAGCCTGGGACGGTGCGAGCTGGGGGCCGTGGTCCTCGGACGGAGACCCGACCGTCTGCTACTTCGGTGTCGACAAGACCCGTCCGGAGGGCCCGACCCTGGCGTCCGCCTCCTACGCCGGTTCGATGAACCCCGCGGACACGCTGCCGTGGAGCGACGGCGTCGGCAGGTACGGCGATTTCACGATCAGCTCGGCCAACACCGACGTCGTGAAGTACCAGTGGGGCCTGGACACGAGCGCCTCGGCGGTGCACGAGGTGGCGGCGACGGGCGGCGCGCCGCGGACGATCAAGGTGTTGCCGGAGGCTGCGGGCCCCCACTTCCTGGCGGCTCAGGCCGTGGACGCTGCCGGTAACGTCTCGGAGTCCCACAACTACTACTTCAACGTCCTGAACGGCCAGCCGCAGCGGGCGGGCTGGAGCCTGGACGAGCCTTCCGGCACCACCTTTGCCGGTCGTGGCGGCAGCGTCACCGCAGCCCTTCACCCGGGTGCGACGGCCGGGGTGCCCGGCCATCTGGGCAGCGCCGTGGCGTTCAACGGCACCTCGGACGGGTACGCGGGCACGGAGTCCGCCGTTCTCGACACCGACCGGAGCTTCTCCGTCTCGGTGTGGGCCAACCTCGCCGACGCCGATGTGACCCGCACCGCGGTCAGCCAGGCGGCCGGCAACACCGCCTTCTTCGACCTCGGCGAGCGCGACGGCAAGTGGGCCTTCGTCACGTACACCGCGGACCTGGCCGACGGATTCGGCTGGCAGCCGGCCATCGGGACGGCGCCGGCGGCGCCGAACAGGTGGACCCACCTGACCGGGGTCTACGACGCGGCCGCGGCCAAGGTGCTGCTCTACGTCGACGGAGCCCTTGCCGCACAGGCCCCGGCCCCGAAGTCGTTCGCATCGCGCGGCGCTCTCGAGCTCGGCCGGTTCCGCTACATGGGTGGGTACGTCGACCCGTGGAAGGGCTCGCTCGACGAACTCAAGGTCTGGGACCGGGCACTGTCCGCCTCCGAGGCGGCCGACTCGGCCGCCGACCGCCCGCTGACCACGGGCCTCCCGGCGAAGGCCGTCTGGCACCTGGACGAGAGCGTCGCTCCGGCGGTCGGCTTCCCGGAGTCCGACCCGCTGATCGCGAGCGGCGGGGTGCAGGCCGGTGTTCCCGGTACGGTCGCCAAGGCTCTGCACCTCGACGGGACGAGCGGTTACGCGCGGACCGCTCGGCCGCAGGTGGACGGAGCAGCGAGCTTCTCGGTGTCTGCCTGGGCGCGTCTGCCTCAGCCGGCGGCGGGCGACACGACCGCGAAGATGGTGGTGACGCAGAACGGGCAGCACAACAACGAGTTCTCGTTGTACTACTCGGCGTACGGCAAGAAGTGGATCTTCGGTCGGTACAAGGAGGACACCTCCGCGGACACCCTGGTGCGTGCGGCCCAGGCCGACTGCGCGCCCGGCACGTTGGTGAACGCGATTCCTTGCTTCTCCGGCACGGACAACCAGTGGGTGCATCTGCTGGGCGTGTCGGACGCGGTGGCGAAGAAGACCCGGCTGTACATCAACGGCTTCCTGGTCGGTGAGGCGGACTACACGCAGACCGCGCCGTGGGCGAGCCCGGGGCCGTTGCAGGTGGGTGCGGTCAATCGTGAGGGTGTCAACGCCGAGTTCTTCGGTGGTGACGTGGACGACGTGCGGGTCTTCGACCGGGTCGTGACCGGGCCGGAGGCGGCGGACATGATCGCGCAGCGACCGCAGTTGGCCGGTCGGTGGAAGCTCAGTTCGGCTTCCGGCTCGCCGCTCGTCAGCCCCGGTGAGGGTCCGGTGCCACAGGGGGCGGTGCTGAACGGCGGTGCGACCATCGATGTCGCCGGCGGCCTGTACTCGGACCAGGGGGCGCTGCAGCTGAACGGTGACACCGCCTATGCGGCCACCGGCGCAGCTGTGGTGCACACGAACCAGAGTTTCACGCTGGCAGCTTGGGCGGATACCGCGGGATCCCCGAACCGGGACATGACGGTGCTGTCGCAGGGGGGCGCCACCGGTGATGCGGTGACGCTGCGCTGGCACTACCTGAAGGACGACCCGATCAGCGGGGAGCACCTCGGCGAGTGGCAGGCCGTGGTAGCGGGGACGGACGCGGCGGGAGCGCCCCGGACGATGGTGGTGCACTCGCCGGTCACCCTCGGCCAGGAGAACTGGACGCATCTGGCGGTTGTCTACGATGCGCTCGCCAATCAACTGAGCCTCTACGCCAACGCCACGCTGGAGAACCAGATCTGCACGAGTGACGACCCCACCTGCTCCCCGCGGACCTCGTCGGCGCAGGCGATCCGGCCATTCGATGCGACGGGTGGGCTGCAGCTCGGGCGGAGCAAGGCATCGGGTGTGTTCGGTGAGTACTTCTCGGGCGAGTTGGACGACGCGTGGGCGTTCCAAGGTGTGCTGAGTGAGGCTCAGATCATCAAACTCGCCGACTACAGTGCCGAGTTGGATTCGGCGACCGGTCCCTGATCATTTCCTGTGCGGGCCGGAGAACTGTGTGTTCTCCGGCCCGCCTTGTTGTCCTCCGGCCTTGGGTTGGTGGGTCTGTCGGAGGGCAGCGAGGCGGGCCGGGTCATCGACGGGCGCCGTTGTTGTCGACATCGAAGGAGTACGCATGAGTAGGGAGAGGGCTGCCGGGCGGCGGTCCCGGTCCCGGGCCGCTGCCGTGGTGGCCGCGGCCCTGGTCGGGTCGCTGCTGCCCACGCTGCCACTGGCCGCGGTCGCCGCCGCGTCCGACTGGACCAAGCCGTCCGCAGTCTCGCCGGAGAAGCCGGTCAAGGGCTCGGCCGGGAAGGTGAAGGACCGCAAGGCGGACACCACCGTCAGCGCCCCCGCGGCCGAGCGGACCGCCTGGCCGAAGGCCGGCGGCGCGAAGGTGCCCGTGGCGGCCGGGACCGCGAAGACGGTGAAGGCGGGCGATCTGCCCGTCACGCTGACCGCGGTGGGAGCAGCGGCGAACGACGCCGACGTCCAGGTCCTCGGCCAGGACCTGACCCGCCGGGCGGGAATATCCGGGGTGCTGCTGAGCGTGTCCGCACCGGACACCGCGCAGGGCACGAAGGCGGACGTCGCGGTCGACTACAGCGCCTTCGCTCAGGCCGGCGGCGCCGGGTTCGGGTCCCGGCTGCGCCTGGTGCAGCTGCCCGGGTGCGTGCTGACCACCCCGGACCGGCCGGAGTGCCGGGTGCAGACGCCGCTGCCGGGCGGCAACGACCTGGAGCACCGCCGGGTCACCGCGGACGCGGTCACGCTGGCGGCGCCCGCGCCGGTGGGCGGGATGCGTCTGCAGTCCGCCGCCGGTGGTGGCGTCGTCCTGGCCGCGACGGCCGGCAGCGCGGGCCCGGGCGGGGACTTCAAGGCGACCCCGCTGTCGTCCGCGTCCTCGTGGTCGACCTCGCTGAACAGCGGCTCGTTCGCGTGGTCCTACGACATGCCGTTGACCGCGATGCCGGGTGACCTGACGCCGAAGCTGGGCCTGTCCTACAGCTCGGGCAGCATCGACGGCCGCACCGCCAACACCAACAACCAGGGTTCCTGGGCGGGTGACGGTTTCGACCTGTCCCCGGGCTTCGTCGAGCGCAGCTACAAGCCGTGCGCGGACGACGGCGCACCTACGACCGGACCCAACAAGCCCGGCGATCTCTGCTGGGCGACGGACAACGCGACGATCAGCTTCGCCGGGCACTCCGGTGAGCTCATCCCGGTCTCCGGTGACGAGTTCCGCCTCAAGGGCGACGACAACACCAAGGTCGTCCGCCTGCGCGATGGCGCCCGCGGCAACGGTGACAACGA